>NZ_AP022587.1:1552705-1863246 GCF_010731715.1 Mycobacterium stomatepiae | reverse complement strand
TCGCCAATGATCTGTATCTTCAGCCCGAAGTAGGTCTCATTGACCGCGAACACCTCTTCGCTGTGCGCGAGCTTGCGGATCACGGATCCGGAAAACACTGCTGACATCCCCTTATCTGCGCGTGCTGGCCCGTCGATAGCCGAGAAGCGTCGGTGCGATGCACACCGCGGTGATGCCGGCGGCCCACAGCAGTGTCTCGATCATCGGCGAGTGCACCGGACCGCCCAGCGCTAGTGCGCGCATCGTGTCGATCGCGCAGCTGATCGGCTGGTGGGTGACCACCGGCTGTATCCACTTCGGAAATTGGTCTACCGGCAGGAACCCGGTCGAGAACAGGATCGCCAGCAGGTGTACCAGCGTAATCGACTCGAGCAGAAAGTTTTTCGACGCATACCAGGCGATCGTCGTGATCAGGGTCGCGAAGGCGAGCCCGAATAACACCGGGATGGCCAACCAGGTCAGGGTCGGCAGGAAGCCCTGCTTGAACCGGAAACCCAGCAGCATTCCCGCGCCCAGCACCACCCCGGTGGTGATGACGATCCGGACCATCTCGGCGACGATGCGCGAGCAGACACCCGACGCGCGGTGGACGGGCACCACCCACAGTCGGCGCAGCAGGCCGTCGTCGCGCTCGCCGATGAGCCCGATCGCACCGACCGCCGACCCGTTGACCGCGGCGGCGAGCACGTTCATCGGAACCGTGTTGAACAGCGCGTCATAGCCGGCGACCTGGGTAACCGCGTGGCCCAGAACGATATTCATGGTGATCAGGAACAACACGGGCAATACCGTGACCATGATGATCGCGGTGATGTCGCGTGACCACTTGGTGAGTATCCGCCGGGTCTGGACCAGGGTTTGCGGAAGCAGTACTCGCGCGGAGTTCTCGTGCACACGGCGTTCGACAGCCACCGGCAGGATTTCCTCGTATTCCCGGTAAACCAGTGTCATCATGCCCGCTTCGCCAAAACGATCGCCGATACCGGGACCAGGATCGCGGCCAATCCACCCAACCACGCCAGCGTCGGCGCCAGCACCGACCAGGTCAGCGATGTGTCAAAGGGTGCGACGTCGCCGGCCGCGGCATGCAGGCTGTCGACCAGCGCCGAGATCGGCTGGTTGCGAACGAAGGGCTGGACCCAGTGCGGAAACTGCTCCACCGGCTGGACACCGACGGACAGCAATCCAAAGATCAACGGCGGCAACGTCAGCATCGGTGCCATCGCCTCGGGATTGCGGGTTCCCGTGCCCAACAGGTCCGCCGCGAAGGACAGCACCGCCCCGAACACGAGCACCAGCACGCAAAACGCGACGGTGTCTACGGCCGAGCCGCGAAAGCGAAATCCTATGGTGTAGCCGCAGACCAGGGCCACCGTCAACGAAACGACGCACCGGTACAGCGCGGCCGAGATGCGGGCGGCCACCGGGGTGAACGGCGGGATCGGCATGGATCGGAACCGGCGATTGACGCCTTGCACCGAGTCCGTCGCCGCCCGAAACGCGGTCGACATGGCGGCAAACGTGATGGCCTCCAACGCGATCAACGGCATCAAGTACTGCGCGTAGCTGCTGGCCACACCCCGGGTGACGTTACCCATGATCTGGTGTAGCGGGATGTAGAAGCCGGCGGTGAACACCACCGAGACCGCGATGGTGATCGCGAGCTCACCGTTGCGCAGGGTGGGTGCGATGAAGCGGGCGGTGAGCACCCACCACTGGGTGCGCATCGACGGGTGGGGCCGCATCACGCTCGCGGTCACCTGACCGCCTCGGCGATGGAATGGGCTGGATCCTTTGTCAACGCCAGGAATACGTCGTCTAACGACGGGCGGCGCAGCGCAACGTCGGCAACGGCGATATTGGCAGCGGCGAGTCTTCCCACGGCCTCGACAAGCGTGTTGGCGCCGTCCGGGGCCGGCATCGCGATCCGGTCGGACTCGGTGGTCAGGGCCACCCGTTTCTCTTCCCGCATCAGTGAGGCCAGGATCTCGGCGATCACCGGCAGATCGTGCAGATCCCGCGGAACGATCTCGAGATAACTGCCGCCCGTGCGTGCCTTGAGCTCGTCGGCCGTGCCCTCGGCGATGATCCGACCGTGGTCGATCACGATGATCCGATCGGCAAGCGCGTCGGCTTCCTCGAGGTATTGGGTGGTCAACAGCGTCGCGATGCCGCGATCCTTGAAATTGCCGACCAGATCCCAAATGCCTTGCCTGCTACGCGGATCCAGGCCGGTGGTCGGCTCGTCCAAGAACACCACCTGGGGGGGCACCACCAGACCACACGCGATGTCGATGCGTCGGCGCATCCCGCCCGAGTACGTCTTGACCCGCCGATCGCCGGCATAGACCAGATCGAATTCCTCGATGAGTTCGGCGGCCCGGCTGCGCGCGGCGGACTTCTTCAGCCCGTACAGACGACCGAACATGAACAGGTTTTCCAGACCCGTCAAGGTGTCGTCGATCGCCACCTGCTGTCCGGTGAGCATGATCGACCGGCGCACGCCGGCCGGCTCGGACATTACGTCGTAGCCGGCCACCAGCGCGCGGCCCTCGTCCGGGCGGCTCAGGGTCGACAATATGTCGACCAGCGTGGTCTTGCCCGCCCCGTTGGGCCCGAGCAGGCCCAGTACCTCGCCACGGCCCACCTCGAAGCTGACCTCGTGCAGGGCCACGAAATCGCCGAAGGTTTTGCGCACCTTGTCGACGATGACGGCCTTGTCAAAGCCCTGCTGTGCGTTGCTCATTGAGTTCCCCTCAGTCAAACGACGACAAGTCCACCAGCGCCAGCTCGACGGGTTGTGAGCCCGTCTCGGCGTCGTCGGGGATGGCGTCGACAGCGTCGGACAGCAGGGCCCGCAATGCGATCGGGAATCGCTCGACGAGTGCTTGTGCCCGCTGCAGCGGGACGCGGCGGGTGTCGTACCACCAATCCAGATGTAGCGCCCCGGAATACCGGTACACCCGAAGTTCGATCGCATGACCCAGGCCCGGAATCGGATCCCGCACCGGCAGGGCCGCATCGGAATCGAATTGGAGCGGCGCGTCCAGCGGGGGCGGCTCCGGAACCGTGCCGACGAAGCGCAGGTGGATGTCCGAGCCGCCCGCGGCGGCCAGCGTGCGCGCGGTGGGCGCATAGACGTAGCGAAGCAGTCCGTATCCGACGCCGAAATGCGGTACCGATTTCAGGCTCTCGCTCACGCCTGCCAGCAGCCCGGTCGCATCCCCCGTCTTCGTGCAGCGCAGCGCGGCCGGATAGATCGTGGTGAACCGGCCGATGGTTCTGCGCAGGTCGACGTCCGGCCTCAGCACCGAACGGCCGTTGCCCTCCAGGTCGACCGAAACCACACCCTCGCCGACCGTGTGGGCGATCGTGCGGCCCAACGCCGCCAGCAGAACCTCTTCGATCGACACCCCGAGCCTGCGGCGGGCATCGTCGACTTCGGCTGTCTCCGCGTTGTTCAGCGTCGACGGCAGCCTCCGCAGGTCGCCGGCGCGCGGCCGCTCGGTGATCGTGGGATCGCCCAGCTGCACCGTCGCCGTGGTCAAGCTCTGCAGCCAGAAGTCGCGGGTGTCCACCACCGCCGGATGCGTCGCCAGAGTACCGGTCCGCAGCGACCAATCGCGCCAGCCGGCGCTGGTCGGGGGCAGCAGGATGTCTTCGCCGGCAAGGTGCTGGGACAAGGCGGTGAACAGGTCAGTCAGCAGGACTTCGCGGGAGGCGATGTCCGCGATCATCTCGTGAGCGGACAGCACCAGATAGGAACCGTCGTGGCCACCGGTGATGTGGGTCGCGGTGAACGGAGCGGTCAGGTCGTCCGTGGCGGCCAGCTCGGCCACCAGGTCCAGTACCGCCGCCCGCTCGTCTGCCAGGTCGTCGGGCAGGGTTCGCGACGACAGGTGCGCGAATTCCCTTGGTGCGCCGATGTGCTGCTCCCAGGTGCCCGCGCGGTCGACGAGCTCGAGGCGCAACGCGTCATGGTGGTTCGCCAACGCGGTGAGCACGGCGCGCACGTCCTCGATCCCGACGCTGGGGGCGAGTGCGAAGATCAGCGGGACCCGCCAGCGATTGGCTTCCTGCACACCGTGTTCGAGGAAACCGGCGATATTCGCGGGCACCGGTGAATACGCCTCGGCGTCCGGCGGTGTCGTCAGCCCGGCGCCGGTGAACTCGGCGTCCAGCGCTGCGGCCAGGCCGGCCAACGTCGGGTGTTCGTAGAGATGCTGCGGGGTGACGGTTAGCCCGGAGTTGTTGGCACTGGTCGAGATGCCGATCGCGATCAGCGAATCCCCGCCCAGATCAAAGAAATTGGCGTTCCGGTCGAGCGAGGTAACACCCAGGCACTGCATCCAGATGCGATGCAGCGTCGCTTCGGTGGCCGACTGACCGTTGACCGGCGCCGGGGCAACGGCGGCGCCGTTGGTGGACGAGCCGTTGGTCTGCGCGGGCGCCTCGGTCCACGCGAGAGGTTTCGGGTCGACCCAATGCCGGTCGCGCGCAAAGGGATAACCAGGCAAGCTGACAATGCCGGGCACGGGCCCAGTGATCGGTGACCAGTCCACCGTCACGTCGGCCGCCCACAGCTGGCCGAGGCCGAGCAGGAAGGCGTCGCGGTCGTCGGTGTTCTGCACGGGGTGACGCATCAGTCGCACGGCGAGGTGCCTGCTCGACCACTTGGGGTGCCGGATCGCCGAGCCGGTCAGGCTGCCGCCCGGGCCCATCTCGACCAGGACCCGGTCCGGATCGGTCAGCAGCGCGTCGAGTTCGTCGGCGAACCTGATTGTCGCGCTGATCTGGCGTGCCCAGCTGGCCGGGTCGGTGGCCTGCTCGTCGGTCATCCAGGTCCCGGTCAGATTGGACAGCAGCGGCGTGTTCGGGCGGCGAAGGTCGACACCGGAGAGGAATCCCTGGAACTGTGCCGCCATGGGATCCATTGCGCTGGAGTGGAATGCGTGGGTGGCGCGGACCCGCCGAGCGGTGATCCCGCCCTGCCGAAGCCGTTGGGTGAACGCGCGGATCCGGTCATTCGGCCCGGCGACGACGCAGTTGCCGGGATCGTTGACCGCGGAGAGGTCGACCCCGGGGGCGAGGTACTCGGCGATGTCGTCGGGACCCAGCGCCACGGCGACCATTGAGCCCGGCGGTGATTCGTGCATCAGACGGGCACGCAGGGCCACCGTCTTGATCGCCGTCTCGAGGTCGAATACTCCGGCCAGGGTGGCCGCGATGTACTCGCCGGTGCTGTATCCGATGTAGGCGCCAGCACGCACGCCAAAGGTGTCGACCAGCTTCGCAAGCGCGTATTCCACCGTGAACAGCGCGGGCTGGGAACGGTCGATGCGCTCCAAATCCGTTGTAACGTCGCCGAATATCTCGGCGCGCAAGTCGATGCCCATCTCGTCGCGGAATCCCGCGACGCAGGTGTCGAAGTGTTCGGCGAACACGGGCTCGGTGTCGTAGAGCCCGCGGGCCATCCCGACGTGCTGAGCCCCCTGCCCGGGGAACATGAAAACGACTCGGTCGGAGGCCGATTCGCCGGTCTCGCCGTGGCCGACGAAGTCCCCGACGAAAACATTGTCGTGCTCGGCGGCCCGCAACACCTTCGCGGCGTGCTCACGGTCGTGGACCACGGCCGCCATCGCGATGGCATGCTTGCGACGACCGGCGAGGGTGAACGCCGCCTCCGCCAGGCCCGGGCCGTCCGGACTCTCCAGCGTCGCGGCCAGGGCCGTACGCGAGTCCTCAAGTGCCGCAGTGGTTCGCGCGGACAGCAGCAGCACCTGGGGGCGATCGGCGGCCGCAACCGGCGCTTCTGTCGGTGCTTCTTCTAAGACGACGTGGACGTTGGTGCCCCCCACCCCGAACGAACTGACACCGGCCCTGCGCACACCGTCCCATTCCCACGGGCCGTATTCGCGTTGCACGGTGAACGGAGTTTCTTCGAGGTGCAGTTCCGGGTTGGGACTGGTGAAGTGCAGGGTCCCGGGGATCGCCTTGTGCTTGAGGCACAGAATCGCCTTGATCAGACTCACCACGCCGGCCGCTACTTCCAGGTGGCCGATGTTCGACTTGACCGACCCCAGGACACATGGTCCGGGCCGCGGTGTCTCGGACACGGCGAATGCGGCTTTGAGGCCCTGGACTTCGATCGGATCGCCCAACGCGGTGCCGGTTCCGTGTGTCTCGACGTAACTGATCGTCGAGGCGTCGATACCGGACACCGCATGGGCCTCGGCGATGACGTCGGCCTGTGCGGCCGGATTCGGCGCGGCGTAACCCATCTTCATGGATCCGTCGTTGTTGATCGCCGACCCGCGGATGACGGCGTGGATCCGGTCGCCGGCATCGATGGCGGCCTGCAACGGTTTGAGTGCCACGATCCCGACCCCGCTGCCGAAAACCGTGCCGTCGGCCCGCACGTCGAACGGTCGGCAGTGACCGGCCGCCGACACCATCGCCCCCGGCGAGTTCCAGTAACCGACCCGGTGCGGGATGGCCAGCGACGACCCGCCGGCGAGCGCCATATCGCATTCGCCGGACAGCAGGCTCTGGCAGGCCAGATGGATGGCGACCAGCGATGACGAGCACGCGGTTTGCACCGAGATGCTCGGCCCGCGTAGGTCGAATTGATGCGAGACCCGGGTTGCCAGGAAGTCCTTGTCGTTCTGCAGGAACAGGTTGAACTGTTCGAAGTCGAGTCCGGTCGCCATAAAGGCGCCGCCGCCGTGGTGCGATGCCAGGTTGTGCATCAGATAACCACTGGGCGAGCTGGTTCCGTACACGCCGATCGCGCCGTCGAACCGCGCGGGGTCGCAGCCGGCGTCCTCGAACGCATGCCATGCGCACTGCAGGAACAACCGGTGTTGCGGGTCCAGCTTGCGGGCGAGCTGCGGCGGGAACCCGAAGAACTCGGCGTCGAACTCGTCGAACCCGTCGACCAGCGGCGCACGCCGCACGTACCCGGGATTGGCCAGCACCTCGTCGCCGACGCCGGCGGCCCGGAGGTCTTGCTCGGACAGTGTGACGATCGACTCTTCGCCGCGGGCAAGGTTGTCCCAGAAATCCGAGACGTTGTTGGCGCCCGGGAATCTACCGGCCATGCCGATCACCGCGATCGCGTTGTCCGGCAAAGTCTCTGAGAAAGACTCCGCGTTCGTGCTCATTGCTAGCGTCCTCGCTTCCGCCGCTGTGCGGCTTGTTGGCGCGCCGCCGCGCGCTGCTGTGCCCGGTCGCGAACAGCACCGTCTTGCTGGTGTGTTTGCGCGTCACCGGTAGGCCCGAGCTGGCGCAGCAGCTCGGCCGTGAGATCGTTGAGCGTCGCGCCCTGCAGCAGCAGCGCCACCGGCGGTTCGGCACCGAAATCCGCGCGCGCGGAGTTGCGGATACGTACCGCCATCAGGGAATCCATGCCCAGTTCGACCAGTGGCAGGTCCGCGTCGACAGCTGATCGTTCCGCGTAGCCCATCACCGCGGCGATGCGGGCGTGCAACCGGTCGGCGATCGCCGATTGCGCCTCGGCGGGATCGAGCCCGCTCAGCGCCTCGGGTCCAGCCCAGTTGCCGCCGTCACCGGCCGCCTCGAGTTCCTCGACGACGCTGGTGAAGTAGCCGAGGTTGCGAATCTCGGGGAAGGCGATCAGCGCCCGGTCGGCGCGCAACCGGGCGACACCGGTGTGGCCGCGACGGGTGGCGAGCAATGGCTCCAGCGCCGCGACCCCCTCGGCCGGGGTGATCGGATCCAGCGGCCCACCGGTCAGGGTGCGGGCCAGGCCGACCTCGGCCCACGGGCCCCAGTTGATCACCGCCGCAGGCAGACCCGATGCCCGGCGCCAGTCGACCAGCGCGTCCAGCCAGGCGCTCGCGCAGGCATACGAGGCCTGCCCCGGACCGCCCAACAGCGACGAGGTGGAGGAAAACCCGAGCCACCAATCCAATTCGCAGCCGAGGCTGGCCTCGTGCAGCCGCAGGGCTCCGAAGGCCTTGGGCGCCCAGACGCGCTCCATGCTGTCCTTGGTCATCGAGAACACCAGGCTGTCGTCGAGCACCGCGGCCGCGTGCAGGATGCCGCGCAGCGTCGACTCACCGGCCGCGGCCACCAACTGCTCCGCCACGCCGTCGACCGCGAGATCGCCGGAGACCACCGAGATCTCGGTCGTGCGCTCGAGCTCGGCCAGCACCGCGCGCTGTTCGTCCGAGGGCTCGCTGCGGCCGTTGAGGACGATGCGGCCCGCGCCGCTATCGGCCAGCCAGCGTGCGAACACCAGGCCGAGACCGCCCAGGCCGCCGGTGATGATGTAGGACGCGCCGGAGCGGACCACGTCGCCGCCGGTGGGCTGGTCGAGCGTCGCACGCGACAGCCGCTCGGCGTAGCGCTGCTCACCCCGCCAGGCGACCACGTCGTCGATCGAGCCGGTCGCCGCCGATTCGAGCTCGGCGGTCAGCGCGGCGACGGGGCCGCAGGCGAGATCGAGATCGACCAGGGTGGTGCGCAATTCGGGATGCTCCTAGGCCAGCACCCGCACCAGGCCCTTGAGCGCGCCGATCCCCGGCCGACCGGCTTCGTCACCGACGGGGAGGCCGCCGCCGGACACCAGCCACAGCCGCGGCGGCTGGCCGTGCCAGCCGCCGATGATCGCCCGCACGACGGTCGAGACGGCCCACACCGTTTCGCGCGCCGCCACGATGGCGTCCCTGGTCAATTCGGGGTTGGCCGCGACGAACACCACCACGCCGACGGGCGGACGTTCGGGATCGCCCGCGGTGTCGGCGAACGCGGCGAGCACCGCCGATTCGTCCTGCAGGTCGGCGGTGACGACGCGGTGCGCCGGTGACCGCCATCCCTCGATGAACGCGGCGGCCTCGGGTGGTTGCCCCTCGGTGAGCACCAGCCAGCTGCCCGGGACGTCGGCCGGCCCGGCAACGACGGGCCGGGGCACCCAGGTGGTGTCGAACACCTTCTGCGACAAGGGAAGTGGTACGCTGCGCCGTTCGACCCGGCGCACGTAGATGTCGTTGATCTCCGCCGCGACGGCCCCGGTGTCGTCGGTCAACACGATTCTGCCGAGCTTTCCCGCGCCGCCTTCGTCGAGGCCGGACAGCTGAGCCCGGCAACGGGCCCGCCGACCGGGATTGCGGTACACCCGCACCGACTCGAAGGAGCCCGGGAGATAGCTGGCCTCGGCGGATCCGGCGAGTTCGTCGTCGGGGATCGCGGCCGCCAGACTCTGCAGGGCCGCGTCCAGGATGACCGGGTGCAGCCGGAAGTCGGGATGCCACGGTGACTCGTCGGGAAGAACGATCTCGGTTTCGACCGCACCGCCGGGCAGTCGGCGCACTGCCGTCAGCGCGGCGAAGGCGGGACCGTGGAATTGACCGGCCTGCCGCAGCGCCGTGTACACCTCGGCCGGACTGACCGCCGTCTCGTCGTTGCCGCCGGTAGGTGCGGGTTGTTCGAAAGTGGTTTCCGGCGTGCGTAGTTCGGCCTTGGCCGTGGCGTGCCGGGTCCAGCCGTTACCGGATGAGCGGGAATAGATTTCGATCCGGATCTTGTCGTCGACACCCCGCATCAACTGGGTGGTCAACTGGGTGTGGTCGTTGAGGGTCAGCATCTGCTCGACCTCGAGCTGGTTGAGCGACACCGCCTGGACCGGCACGCCCAACGCCTCACTGGCTGCGGCCAAAGCGATTTCGGTGAATCCCGCGCCGGGCATGGTCGCCTGTCCGAACACCTTGTGGTCGGCGAGCCAGGGCGACACGTCGGTACCGACGTCGGCCTGCCAGACGTGGTCGCGGCTGGACGGCACCTCGATGTGCGTGCCGAGCAACGGGTGGGTGGCGACGGAGTTCGATACCGCCGAGCGGTCGGCGATCCAGTAATGCGTGTGTTCCCAGGGCGTTACCGGGATGTCGGCCAGCCGACCGTCGGCGTTGTTGGTCGCCGTGTTCGGCTTGGAGACGAGCTGCGCGGCGAGCTGGGCGTGAAACGTCACCGTGTCGTCGGTGTCGCGCGTCAAGGTGCCGAGGGTGCGTGCGTTGGCTTCACCCAGGGTGTCGTTGATCGCATGCGTCAGCAACGGGTGCGGGCTGATCTCGATGAACGTGTGGTAGGGCGCGTCGGCGTCCCGATGGGCCGCAGTGATGGCCTGGTGGAAACGCACCGGGTTGCGCAGATTGGCCGCCCAGTAGTCGGCGTCGAGCACGGGTGCACGATCCTCGCTGGCGGTGCTGATCATCGGGATGGTGAATGGCTTGGGCACCAAATTGGCTAGCGCCGAGCGCAATTGCGGCAGCACCGGGTCGATGATCGGGTGATGGGATGCCACGTCGACCTCGACGCGCCGGGCCAGCAGGTTGCGGGCGGCGACCGCCGCGATAACCGCGTCCACCTGGTCGGGTGGGCCCGCGATCACCGACTGGCGCGGTGACGCGTGCACGGCGAGCGTGACGTCCGGGTGATCGGCGATCAGCGCTTCGACCGCGAGGGCGTCGAGTTCGAGCAAAGCCATCGCGCCCTGGCCGGACAACTGCGCCATCAGCCTTGAGCGGGTGGCGATCACCCGCAACCCCTCGGCGGGGGTCAGCGCACCGGACACCACCGCGGCGGACACTTCGCCCATCGAGTGCCCGATCACCGCGTCGGGTACCACGCCGTGATGGCGCCACAGCGCGGTCAGCGCCAGCTGGATGGCCACCAGCAGCGGCTGAACCTTGTCGATGCCGGTGACCGGGCTACCGTCGGCCAGCGTCTGGCGCAGCGAGAAGCCGGTCTGTGCGACGAATTCGGGCTCCAGTTCGGCGATGGCGGCGGCGAAGGCGGGTTCGTCGGCCAACAGCCGGCGGCCCATGCCGGCCCACTGTGCGCCCTGGCCGGAGTAGACGAACACCGTGCCGGATCCGTGGCCGGCCTTGGTAATGACTTCCGCCGGCGCCACCACACCCGGGGCCGGCGTGCCGGTGGACAATGCCCGCAGACCCGCCACGGCGGCTTCGCGATCGCGCGCGACGACGGTGCCCACCCAATTGTGCCGGGCGCGCCGATGATTCACGGTGTGCGCGACGTCGACGAGCGGTGTCGCGGCTCCGGGACCGGCGATCCAGTCGGCCAGCGTCGCGGCCGTCGACGCCAGCCGCTGTAGCGTCTTGCCCGACACCACCAACGTGGACACCACCGGCTCGACCGAGGCCGGTGCGGGCGAGGCCGATGGTTGCTCGACCACCACGTGTGCGTTGGTGCCGCTGAGTCCGAACGACGACACCGCGGCCCGGCGGAGGCCGTCGGTGGGCCACGCGGTGCCCTCGGTCGGCACGAACAGTCGCGTCGCCGACGCGTCGATGGCCGGGTTCCATCGGTTGAAGTGCAAGTTGCGCGGAATGAATCCGCGATTCACCGACAGGACCGCCTTGATGAATCCGGTGACGCCGGCCGAGGCCTCCAGATGCCCGATGTTGGTCTTGACCGAACCCAGCGCGCATTGCCCGTCGCCGCCGCCATACGTGGCCGCCAGCGCCTCGAATTCAATGGGATCGCCCAAAATCGTTCCGGTGCCGTGGGTTTCGATGTAATTCACGCTGTCGGCCGTGGCGTCTGCCATCCGCAGCGCGGTGGTGATCACGTCGCGCTGCGCGGCCGCATTCGGCGCGGTCATGCCGTTGGACCGGCCGTCGGAGTTGATCGCCGAACCGCGGACCACGCCCAGCACCCGATCGCCGTCGCGAACGGCGTCGGCCAACCGCTTGAGCACCACCACGCCGCAGCCTTCGCCGCGCACGAAGCCGTCGGCCAGGGCGTCGAAGGTCTTGCACCGACCGGTCGGCGAGAGCGCCGACCACTTGGACAGCGCGATGCTGGTGAACGGCGACAGGGACAGGTGCACCCCGCCCGCGAGCGCGACGTCGCTTTCGCGCAGCCGCAGATTCTGGCAGGCCAGGTGGATGGCCACCAACGACGACGAGCACGCGGTGTCGACCGCGACGGCGGGGCCGCGCAGCCCCAGCAGGTACGAGATGCGGCCCACCGCGGCGCTGTGCGGATTACCGGTGCTCATGTAGGCGTCGATCTCGGTGTTGCGCTCGAGGTTGAGAATCGTGTAGTCCCACGCCGACACACCCATGATCGCGGCGGTCCGACTGCCGCTCAACGAATCCGGCGCCACCCCGGCGTGTTCGAGGGCTTCCCAGGCGACCTCGAGCAGGATCCGCTGCTGCGGGTCCATCGCGACGGCTTCACGTGGGGTGATGCCGAAGAAGTCGGCGTCGAACCCGGCGACGTCGTCGAGGAAGCCGCCCCATTTGGTCGTCATCCGGCCCGGCGCCTGCGGATCGGGATCGTAGAACGCATCCCCGTTCCACCGATCGGCGGGCACCTCGCCGACGGCGTCGCGGCCGTCGACGAGCAGCAGCCAGAAGCTCTCGGGCCCGGTCACATTCCCGGGCAACCGGCAGCCGATCCCGACGACCGCTATCGGCTCGGCGACGTCGGTCGGAAATGCCGTTCCCGCGCGAACCAGCTCACGCGCGAGCACCTCGCGCGCTTTGGGAGACATCTGTGCCGCGCGTTCGGCAAGACTTGTCATTACTCACTGCCCCCAGTTGCCGTCTCCAGCTCGCTCGCCGCGACGAGGTCGGACAGCAATTCCATTTCCTCGTCGGATAGTTCGTCTTCCGCGTCCGGCTCGGGGCCGGGTTCGGCCACCGTTTCGTAGCCCAGACGTTCGCACATGGCGCCGGCCAGGTCGTGGATCGTCGGATATGCCCACACCAGGGCGGCCGGCAGCGTGGTGCCCAGGCTCGCCTCCAGCCTGTTTCGCAGCTCGAGGGCCATCAGCGAGTCGAGGCCGAGCGATTCCATCGGCCGGTCGTGAGCGATCGGTTCGGTGGAGCGCAGCACCGCGCGGATCTGGTCGGCGATTGCGGCCGCCAGCCGATCCGGGCGCTCGGCGGGATCGCTGACATCCAATTCGGCGCGGATCGCGCCGCCGCCACGCCGCTCCAGTTTGGTCGAGTCGTGCAGCTTCGCGAACAGCGACGAACCGCCCGCGGCGGGGAAGGATTGGAACCACTGCCGGGCGTCGAGGTGGATGACGCCGGTGCGGGCCCGGTCGACCGACAGCAGCTGCTGCATGGCCGCCAGCCCTTCGTCGACCGTGATCAGCGAGACGCCAAGATCGGCGAAGAATTGGGCGCGCCCCACCTCGGCCCATGGGCCCCAATTGATTCCGACGGCGGGTAGTCCGCGCGAGCGCCGGTAGGCGACCAGGCCGTCGACCCACGAGTTGGCGGCGGCGTACGTCCCCTGACCGGGCGTACCCAGCAGCGAGGACGCCGACGAGAAAGTCAGCCACCAATCGACGTCCAGTTCGGCGGTGGCCTGATGCAGCCGCCAGCTGCCGGTGACTTTCGGGGTGAACACCCGCCGCGCGGCCGAATCCGAGATGTTCAGCACGATTTCGTCGTCGAGAACCATGGCACTGTGCAGCACCCCGGCCACCCGGAAGCCGGCGTCGTGGACCGCTTGGACCAGCCGCTCGGCCGTGCCGGGTTCGGCGATGTCGCCGGTGACCACCTCGACCCGGGTCCCCGCGGCGCTCAGCTCCGCGATCGCCGCCGTCACGCCGGCGCCGGGTGCCGAACGCCCGTTCACCACAACCAATCCCGCGCCCTGTTGGGCCAGCCACCGCGCCACGACGAACCCGAGGCCGCCCATGCCGCCCACGATGAGGTAGCCGCCGTCCGGGCTGACCAGTGGCCGCGGGGTTCCCGCGATCGCGTCGATGCGGCCGGTCGCCGGTACGGTGACGGCGATCTTGCCGGTGTGGCGTCCGGACGCCATCAGCGCGAAGGCGTCGGCCGCGTTGTCGAGGGAGAACGCGGTGACGGGCAGCACCCGCAGCGTGCCGTCCGCGACGTGCCGCAGGATTTCGGAGAGCATCGCGCGGTAGCGCGCCGGCTGCAGCTTCAGATTCAGGTCGAGGTCGACGACGGAGAAGGAAGCGCTCTTGGTCAATGCGGCCAATCCCAGGGTCGCATTGGTGTAGACGTCCTTCTTGCCGAGCTCGATGAACCGGCCGCCGGGCGCCAGGATCTGCACGCCACGCTGAATCGCTTCGTCCGGAAGCGAATTGAGGATGACATCCACGCCGTAGCCGTCGGTGTGCTCGAGGATCTCGTCGGCGAAATCCACCGTCCGCGAATTGCCGACGTACTCGACGCCGAGCCCGGCGAGCATGTCGCGCTTGGCATCCGAACCGGCCGTGGTGTAAATCCGGGCCCCGACCATGTTGGCGATCGCCATCGCCGCGAGCCCCACACCGCCGGTGGCGGAATGGATCAGCACCCGTTCGCCGGGGGCCAGTCGCCCGACCTCGACCAGCGAGTGCCAAGCGGTCAGATACGCGATGCCGAACGCGGCCGCCTCGGGATCTCCCAGCGTGTCGGGGATCGGGATGACCAGGTCGGCGAGCGTCGTCAGGTGCGAGCCGAAGCTGCCCGGGCCGATCGCAATCACGCGCTGACCGACCCGCACGGGGTCGACATCGCTGCCGACGGCGGTGACGACGCCGGCGCACTCGCCGCCGAGGATGGGCGGGGCGCCGTCGAGAGTGGGATAGATCCCCATCGCCTTGAGCACGTCACTGAAATTGAGGCCCGCCGCGGCCACCCGGACTTCGACCTGATTGGCATTCGGCGGAACCCGCTTCACCGCATGCAGTCTCAGCGCATCCAGCCGTCCGGGTTCGTCGATCGACAGCCGTACCGCGCCGCCGGTGTCCAGGTTCACTTTCGTGTGACGGGTTTCGCCGAGCGGCTCGCCCTGGGCGGTGGTGGGGGCGGGCACCAGCCTGTTCAGGTAGCGACGCCCGTCGCGCAGCGCGATCTCGTCGGCGTCGGAGCCCGCGAGCAACTCACTCGTCAGCGCGGCCACCGAGCCGGCGCCGGCCCCAGCCGCCTCGACGTCGACGATCGTGGTCTTGAGCTCGGGATGCTCGAAGGTCAGCACCCGGGCGATGCCGCGAAGCTCCGTCTGCGCCAACGTGATCGACTCCTCGGCGTCGACCTGTTGTGCGCCGCGGGTGACGATCCACAGCCGCGGGCTGTTGCGGGCACCCATCCGCGTCACGCTCTTGGCGATGTCCGCGATCAGCAGGGTGCGCGCCAGCGCCAGGTCCAGTTGAGCTGTCTCCGAAAGCGATTCGTCGACCGTGCGCGGCGGGCACAGCACAACGATGCTGTCCCAGGGGTTTCGGGTGATAGCCGCGCGCAGCTGCACGGTGTCGGCCGGGGACACCACGTCGACTGCGGCGACGCTGTCGCTCAGGGACGACCGCAAGGCGGGCAGCAGCGGATCGCCCACGGCGGGCTCGCCGATCAACAACAATCCGCCGAGACTGGCGGCCTCTTTGTCCAGCGGGGCCGGCTCCCACTCCAAGGTGAGCAGGTGATCGTGTGCCGCACCGCTTGCCGACCCGAGCACCGCCATTTCGACTTCGTCGATGACGAGTAGCCGATCGCCGTTGGCGTCGGTCAGCACGACCTGACCGAGCAACCGATCCGGGCTGTCGGTGGCCGACAGGGAGCCGGTCGAACACACCCCGTCGGCGATATCGCCGTAGACGTGGATACCCGCGAAACGGATTGGCAGCACCAGGGTTTGGCGGGCGTTCTGTCCGCCGGCCAGATCGGTCGCGGCCCGGGTGGCGCCGAGTGCCTGCACCGCGATATCCATCATGACCGGGTGCAGCACGAAGTTGCGGGAACCGGCCTTGGCCGACGAGGGCAGCCGCACGTCGGCCCGGGCGGCACCCGAGGCCGTCACGGTCAGCCCGGCGATGCCGCGAAACGCCGGTCCGTGCTGTTGCCCGGCGGCGCGCAGCCGCTCGTACAACTCGTCGGGGTTGATTTCGGCCGCAACATCATTCGAGCCATCGACGACCGTGGGAGCGGGCTGGCTGTCGCGGGCGACCGTAGCGCTGGCGTGCTTGATCCATCCCGACGACGCGCTATGGGTGCGCATGTCGATCTGGCACGTTTGCTCGTTACCGGTGAGCGTCGTGACCAGCACCGTGCCGTCGGTCACCTGCAGCATCTGCTGCAGGCTGAGTTCCCGGATCATCCACGGCCGGCCGTCGGAGTCCGCGGACTCCGCGAACGCTTCCGTCGCGGCGGCGAGCGCGACGTCGGCATAGGCCGCGCCCGGCAGCACGCACAGATCGTCGATCACGTGATCGCCGAGCCACAACAGATCCGGGTTGAGCTCGCACTCCCACACCCGAGTGCCGTTGGTGGGGTCGGTGACCCCGAAGCCCTACAGCGGGTGCGTGTTTGGCGCATGGTGTGCCGTGGCGCTGGGGGAGATCCAGTACCGTCCGTGCTGCCAGGGCGTGGTCGGCAGTACGGTCTGCCGCCCGCAGGTGTGCGGGGTCTGCGGGGGACGGACGGTGTGAGCGGCATTGAGGTTGGTGTGGAAGGTCAGGGTGTCATGCGCATCGCGTTGCAGGGTGCCGATGCTCAGATAGCCGGCCCGGTCGCCGTCAGCCGCGGCCAGGGTTTCGGTGATGGCGTGGGTCAACAGGGGATGCCCGCTGATCTCAATGAAGGTGTGACTTTGCCCACCGGCCTGGTTAAAGGCATGAGCGATCGCCTGCTGGAAGCGGACCGGGTTGCGCATGTTGGTGGCCCAGTGCTCGGCGTCGAATGCCACTGAACGGTCGAGGTTTTCGTAGGTCGTCGAGATGATCGGGATGCTCGGCGGGCGCGGGCGCAGGTCGGCCAGCTCGGCCCGCATCGCCGGCTGCAGGGCATCCATGGCCGGGTTGTGTGGGGCGACTTCGATGTTGACCTTGCCGGCGAACTGGCCCTGCGCGCGCACGGTGGCGATCAGCTCGTCGATCTGCGCCGTGGGTCCCGAGATGACTGTCTGGCGTGGCGAGGCAAAGATCCCGAGGGTGACCTGCGGATAGTCCGCGATCAGCTGCTCGGTGGCGGCGGCGTCGAGTTCGAGCATGGCCATCGTGCCCTGCCCGGACAACGGGGCCATCAGTCGCGACCGGGTCGCGGTCACGCGCAGTCCCTCGGCGGGTGTCAGCGCGCCGGCGACCACCGCGGCCGCCACCTCGCCCATCAAATGGCCGATCACCAGATCCGGCGTGATCCCGTAGGAGCGCCACGGCGCGGTCAGCGCCAGCTGCATCCCGATCAGACCCAGCTGAATCTGCTCGATGCCCACCAATTCCTTGCCGCCGGCGATCACCTCGCGCAGCGAAAACCCGGCCTCCGCAACGAAAACCGGCTCGAGTTTGGCGAGGGCCGCGTCGAATGCGGGCTCGTCGGCCAGCAGCCGGCGGCCCATCCCGGCCCACTGCGATCCGCGGCCCGAATAGACGAATACGGTGCCCGGTCCGACGGCGCTGTCCGGGCAACCGACCACGCCGGGGGCGGGCTCACCGGCGGCCAGCGCGCGCAACCCGCGACCGCCTGGTCCCGGTCGACGGCGGCCACCGTGGCGAACTTGGGCTGCCGGGCCCGGTGGTGGTTGAGCGTGTGTGCCACGTCGGCCAGCGGCACCGCAGCACCCGGCCCGGCCATCCAGTCGGCGAGCACCGAGGCCGTCGCCGCCACGCGTTGCGCCGACTTACCGGACAGCACCAGCGTCGACACCGCCGGCGGCGGGCCCTGCTGTGCGGGTACCTGATCCGGCGCCTGCTCGATCACCACGTGTGCATTCGTCCCGCTCACACCGAACGACGAGGCCCCGGCCCGGCGGGGTCCCTCGGTCGACGGCCATTCCATGTCTTCGGTGGCGATCCTCAGCCGCGAAACACCTTGGCTGGCATGGGGAGTGAGCTCGGTCAAGTTCAGATTCCTCGGGATTCGGCCATGTCCGACGGCCAGCACGGTCTTCATGAATCCGGCGATCCCGGCAGCCGCTTCCAGGTGGCCGAGGTTGGTCTTGACGGCCCCGAGCACCAGCGGCGCCCGGCCCTCTCGTTCACCGAAAACCGTGCTCAGCGAGTCGAGTTCGATCGGGTCGCCCAGCGGGGTGCCCGTTCCGTGCGCCTCGATGTAGTCGATGTCGGCCGGCGTCAGCCTGGCCACCTTCAGCGCCTGGCGAAGCAGGGCCTGCTGGGCCGGGCCGTTGGGCACCGTCACTCCACTGCTGGCGCCGTCCTGGTTGACCGCCGAGCCGCGAATCACGGCGAGGATGCGGTTGCCGTCCTGCTGCGCGTCGGACAGCCGCTTGAGCACCACCACGCCGGCGCCTTCGCTGCGCACATAGCCGTTGGCGCCGGCGTCGAAGGTCTTGCACTGCCCGTCGGGCGACAGCATTCCCCACCGCGAGCACGCGATGCTGGCCACCGGGCTGAGCAGCAGGTTGGTGCCGCCGACCAGCGCGGTGTCACTCTCGCGCCAGCGCAGGCTCTGACAGGCGAGATGAATCGTCACCAGCGACGACGAGCACGCGGTGTCCAGCACAACCGCGGGACCGCGGGCGCCGAGCAGATAGGCCGTGCGCCCCGCGGCGAAGTTCGCCGAGTTTCCGGTCAACAGGTAGGCGTCCAGCTCGTCGGGCCGCACCGAGCCCGACATCTTCAGCATGTAGTCGTAGGCGGTCACGCCTACGAAGACGCCGGTCTGGGTGCCCTGCAGCGTGTGCGGCGGAATCCCGGCGTTTTCCAACGCTTCCCAGGCGACCTCGATGAACAACCGCTGTTGCGGGTCCATCGCCGCGGCCTCGCGGGGCGGGATGGCGAAGAACTCGGCGTCGAATTCGTCTGGCTGCCAGTCGGACAGGAAGCCGCCTTCGCGATTGCAGATCGTGCCGGGGATGGTGTGGTCCTCGGTGAACAGCGCCTCGGCGTCCCAGCGTTCGGGCGGAACGCCGACGATGCCGCTTCGGCCGTCGCACAACAAATCCCAGTACTGTTCGGGGCTGTTGACGGCGCCAGGCAACCGGCAGCCCATTCCGATGACGGCGATCGGTTCGGTGCTCGCCTGTTCGGCGATTGCCAGCCGCGCGGTCAGATCATCGATTTTGTGAAGCGCCTCGGTGATGATCGCCCGGCGGTCCGGTGTGGCGGCAGTCATCGAGAGCCTCGTAGCCTTTTCGAAAGTTCGGCGAGCAACGCGTCCTCGTCGAGCTCGTCGTAGGCGTCGGCGACGGGTTCGGCGTCTATTTCGAGCTCGGGCAGCACGGTGGCCAGATAGTCGGTGAGGCTGTAGACGGTCGGGTAATCGAAGACCACCGATACCGGCAGTGCCTCACCGAGATCGTCCGACAGCGACCGCCGCAGCATCGCGCTCATCAGCGAGTCCATCCCCAACTGGAAGAACCCGGTCGACGGATCGAGTGCCTCGCCCGTGCGCAGCCCCATCGCCGTGGCGGCCAGCGTGGCGACCCGGTCGAACAGCAAGCCGTGGCGACGTTCCGGCTCGCACGCGCGCAACGAGATGCGGAACTCGCTTTCGCCCATGGCCGTTTCGCCGGGCAGCGGCAGCAGGTCGTCGACGATCCGCAGCGATCCGCGGGCTCGGTATGCGTCCGCCAGCAGCGGCCAATCCGCTTGCACCACAACGGAATGCACTCCAGCTGCGGGGCTCATGACATGCGGCAGCGTGCCGATCGCCACCTCGTCGTCCATCGGCAGCAACCCAGATCCCACGCTGACCTGGCTGGCCTCGTCGGTGTCGGCCAGCGATTTCCACAGTCCCCAGTTGACGGTGGTCGCCGGCAATCCCATGACGCGACGGGCGTACGCCAGCGCATCCAGATAACCACTGGTGGCGGCGTAGTGGCCGAGCCAGCGTGAGCCCGTCAGTCCGGAGATCGAGGAGAACAGCACGAAGTGGCGCAACGACGTTGTCGTCAGCGACAGCCGATGCAGCAGCGCGGCGGCGTCGAGTTTGGGTGCGAACATCGCCCGCACGTCGTCGTCGGTCATCTCGCCGAGCAGGACGGGCTGACCGGCGAAGGCCGCCAGGTAGACCCCGTGCAGCGGCGGCAGATCGCTGCCGAACCGGGCGAACAGCGCGCTCATCGCGACGTCGTCGGTGGCGTCGGCGGCCACCGTGACAAGGTTCGTGCCTTCCGCGGCAAGGGTTTCCGCCAGTGCCTGCAGCCGCAGGCCGGGGTCGCGGGATACCGCGACGATCGTCTTGGCGCCCATCGCGGCGAGCTGGCGGATCAGGTGCGGACCGATGTTTCCGGTGGCCCCGATGACGAGCTGACAGCCGTCGGCGTCCAGCGTGACCGGTGATTCGGTGGGCAGCGTCCGCCGGTGCAGCCGGGCCACGTGGCGCGCGCCGCGCCGGTAGACGACCTGGTCTTCGCCGTCGCTGCTGCCGACTTCCTCCAGCAGCTGCCTGGCCACGATCGCCGGCGGCACCGAAGAATCGAAATCGACTATGCCACCCCAGACTTCGGGATGCTCGAGAGCGATGGTGCGACCAAGGCCCCAGAGCAGTCCGTGCGTGGGGTTGGCGCGATCGCCCTCGAAGACCGGCTGGGCGTTGCGGGTGACCAGGAACAACTTCTCCGACGAGTCGCCGGCGGCGAGCACCGCGACGAGCCGGCGCACCTGGTCGAACAGCCGATAGGCCGACCCCATATCGAACGGATCGCCGGCCACTGCGGGCGCGTACAACACATGGTCGACTTCGCCCAGCGCCTCGGCCAATTCCACCGGATCGGCGTCGGCGGCCACCGTTTCGGCGGCCAGCTGGGTCGCCAGGTCGGGATCGCCGATCACCAGCCAACGTCCGCACTCGGCGGCGGCCACCAGTTCGGTCCCCGCCAACGGAACGGTCGGCCACGCCAGCTGGTACGAGGAGTCGTCGAGCTGTCCGTCCGCCGCGCCGAGCAGCCCAGAACTGTTGCGGTGCACAGCTTCCGGCGCTTGCGGGGCGATGGGGGTCGAGTCGATCCAGTGCCGGGTGTGATGCCAGGGAGTGGTGGGGATCTGAGTGTGCGGCTCCGGAGGATGCGGGGTCTGGGGCGGATGCGTAGTGCGCACGGTGTTGACGCTGGTGCGGAAGCTGATGGTGTCGTCGGTATTGCGTTGCAGGCTACCGATGCTCACGTATTTGCTGCCGTGCTGGGCGCTGTGCAGGGTTTCGCTGATCGCCTGGGTGAGCAACGGGTGCCCGCTGATTTCGATGAAGGTGTGATAAGGCCCGCCGGCCGGGCTTCCGGCATGAGCGATGGCCTGCTGGAAGTGCACCGGGTTGCGCATGTTGATGGCCCAGTGCTCGGCGTCGAAGGCCGGGCGGATGTCGAGATCCGGGTAGGTGGTGGAGATGATCGGAATCGTCGGCGCCTGCGGAGCCAGGTCGGCCAGCTCCGCGCGCATCGCCGGCTGCAGCGCGTCCATTGCCGGATTGTGTGGCGCCACTTCGATATTCACCCGGCTGTCGAAGAGATTCTGGCCGCGCAACCGGGCGATCAGCTCGTCGATCTGTTCGCTGGGCCCGGAGATCACGGTCTGACTCGGGGAGTTGTAGATCCCGAGCGTCACCTGCGGGTACTCCAGGATCAACGCCTCGGTGGCGGCCACGCCGAGTCCGAGCAGCGCCATCCCGCCCTGTCCCGACAGCGGCGCCATCAACCGCGCGCGCGTCGCGGTCACGCGCAGGCCCTCGGCCGGCGTCAGCGCCCCGGACACCACGGCGGCGGCGACCTCGCCCATCGAGTGACCTATCACCGCGTCGGGTTCCACACCATAGGAGCGCCACAGCTCGGTTAGCGTCAGCTGTATGCCGATCAGGCCGAGCTGAATCTGTTCGATACCGACGAGCTCGTTCCCGTTCGACAGCACGTCGTGCAGCGAGAACCCGGCCTGCTGGACGAACACCGGCTCCAGTTCGGCGACCGCCGCGGCGAATGCGGGCTCGTCGGCCAGCAATTGGCGGCTCATTCCGGCCCATTGCGATCCGCGGCCCGAGTAGACGAACACCGTGCCGGGCCGCGCTTCGTCGCTTTCCTGCGCACCCACCACCCCGGGCGCGTTCCGGCCCGCGGCCAACGCGCGCAACCCCGCCACAGCTTGGGCGCGATCGCGGGCTACGACGGTGCCGAACTTGGACTGTCGGGCCCGGTGGTGATTGAGCGTGTGCGCCACATCGGCCAGGGTCACGTCGGCCCCGGCGCCTTCCATCCACGCGGCCAGCGCGGACGCCGTCGCGGCCACCCGTCGCGGTGTCTTGCCGGCAACCACCAACGTCGAGATGCTCGGCTCGGCGGCGGGGGCCGGCGCGGGTGCCACCTCTTGGCCCTGCTCGAGCACGACGTGCGCGTTGGTGCCGCCGAAGCCGAAGGACGATACCCCGGCCCGGCGCGGATGCTGCGTCTGCGGCCAATCCGTTTGTGTGTCAACGACCTTCATCCGCAGCTCGGTGAACGGGATGTGCGGGTTGGCGCTTTCGAAGCGCTGGTTCGGCGGAATCTGGCCGCGCTGCAACGCCATGACCGCCTTGATGAAGCCCGCGATCCCGGCCGCCGCCTCGGTGTGCCCGATGTTCGTCTTCACCGCGCCGATCAGCAGGGGAGAGTCTGCCGAACGGCCACGACCGAGCACCGTGCCGAGCGCGCGCGCTTCGATTGGATCTCCCAGCAGTGTTCCGGTGCCGTGCGTTTCGACGTAGTCGACCTCGTTCGGCTGCATCCCGGCATTGGTGTAGGCGGCGCGCAGCACCGCCATCTGGGCCGCGGGGTTGGGGGCCATCAGCCCGTTGGAACGTCCGTCCTGATTGACGGCCGAGCCGCAGATCACGGCGAGCACCCGGTCGCCGTCGCGTTGCGCGTCGGTGAGCCGCTTGAGCACGACCACCCCGGCGCCCTCACCGCGCACGAACCCGTCGGCCGCGGCGTCGAACGCGCGGCACTTGCCGGTCGGGGACAGTGCGCCGGCCTGGTCGAAACCGCGAAATACCGTCGGGGACAACAACACGTTCACTCCGGCCGCGATCGCCAGGTGGGAATCCTGGGTGCGCAGGCTTTGGCAGGCCAGGTGGATGGCCACCAACGACGACGAGCATGCCGTGTCGACGGACACCGACGGGCCGCGCAGGTCGAGGAAGTACGAGAGCCGGTTGGCAATGATGCTCATCGCTCCGCCGGTGTTGTTCCACGCGTCGACCCGGGGCAGATCGCCCAGCGTGATGGCCGCGTATTCGGTCGAGCATGCCCCGGCGAACACCCCGGTCTGCGTCCGGCTCAGCGAGCTCGGGGAGATCCCGGCGTGCTCTAGGGCTTCCCAGGCGACTTCCAGCAGCAGCCGCTGCTGAGGGTCCATCTTGTTCGCCTCGTGGGCAGTGATCTCGAAGAACTCCGCGTCGAAGGCGTCGATGTCGGGCAGGAACGACCCCCACCGGGTGGTGCGGGCCAGCGCCGCCGCCACCTCCGGTGAACCGTTGTCGAACGGTTGCCAGCGCTCCGGCGGCACCTCGGAGATCGTGCACCCGCGATCGCAGAGGAACTGCCACAAGGCGTCCGGTCCCGAGATGTCGCCGGGGAAGCGGCAGCCCATCCCGATGACCGCGATCGGTTCGTCGAGCGAGTTGGGGGCCGGTCGCTTGAGCGCGGCGTCGGAGTCGGCGTCGGGCACGGGCGCGCTCAGGTGTGCAGCCAGCGCATTGATCGTCGGGTGTTCCCAGAAGTCGACCGGCGAGACCTTCCTGCCCAGCAACTCCGACAATTCACCGGAGAGTACGACCACCTCGCGAGAACTCACGCCGTGATCGGCCAGCGACAGTTCGGGGTCGACCTCGTCCGGTGTCCGGCCGATGTTTGTCACCAAATAGTCGACAAGCCAGTGGCGAAGATCAGCTTCGCCGCCGATGCTCGACGTCATGCGGCGGCGCCCGTGCGTACCGAATCGGAAGCCGTCGCGGTGAGCTGTTCGGCCCGATTGTGCAGCAAAGCAGGGATGGACGAGTCGGTCACCGGGGTCGCTTCACCTTCCATGTCGCTGCGGGTGCTAGCTGCACGCACCCTGCATGCCGTTCCGTTCAGCAGCGTTCGCGGCTCCTCTGCGGAGCGCCCCCGGTGACACGGCAGCTGCTGGCGGAAACGTCGGCGCGCAAGAGTTGGACGGCCACAAAATAACGATCGTCCACCCCGACCATCCGTCTCAATAACCAACGTAAGCAGTCTTTCATTGGGACGTCTTGGAATTTAAAAAATCCACCGATTTTGGGCGCAGCCCCATACTGCCCTATTTGGCGTGTGTCTACTATAGTGCCAGATTTTCGCGTTGCTGCAGCTCAAAAGGGATACTTCAGGCACGTAACCGGTGGTGCTCGTGAGGCAGGGGTTACGGGTAACCAGTAGAGTGAGACGAATCTCACCCGCCTACTCGGGTCGGGGCGCCGCCAGGTTCTGGGACCTGCGCACCATTTTCGTCGAGGAGCGACCCGGGGCGCCCCGAGGACGGCCGGACCGTGGCCGTCAACCCCGCGCCGCCCGGCACGATGTCGCAGGGTCCGTGCCGGTGCCGACCCGGCCCCGACCCATGGTTGCTGCCGACTCGCGTCGGCGATCAATCGCCGACGGTGCGACCGCCCGATCGCGGATCGCCCAGCTAACTCTCGCCGGGCGAGTCGAGCACCACTTCTTCGATGTCCTTCACCAGCTCCGGCAAATTGACGTTGAGGTAGAAGTGGTCCCCGGGGAACACTCGGATGGAGAACTCCCGGGTGGTGCGTTCGGCCCAGGCCGTCATGTTCTCCTCGGCCACGATGATGTCGTCATCGGCGACGAATGCATGGATCGGGCAGGACAGCTTTATCTCCGGGGGCCGGGTATCGGCGGCAATGGTCCGGACGCTTTGCAATGTGGGCAGGATGCTCGAGGCGAATTCATCATTTGCCAGATGCTCGGGATTCGTCTCGGTGACCTGGGCGACCAAGCTCAAGATCTCGTGGTCGGACCCCTGCAATTCCTTGTATCGGATGTGACCCGGCGCCGCACAGGACGAGATGAACAGCGCGCTGATCGGGTGTCCCGCCCGATTGGAATCTCAGCGCGACTTCGAAGGCTGCCAGCCCGCCCATGCTGTGGCCGAAAAATCCGAGCTGACCTGCGGATTTCGCCGCAGGCGCCATCATGTTGAAGATTTCGTCGGCCAACTCGGGAATGCTGGCGAGCTCGGTCAGCCCGCGATCGCGCCGGCTGGGGTATTGCACGGCGATGCGTTTGATATTGGCGGAGAACGCCTTGGCGAACGGGACGTAATAGGTCGCGGATCCGCCGGCGTGCGGAAAGATAAATAACGTCGGCGCGCCGGCGTTGCCGGAATTTCGGTCAGCGGGCCCGTCCACCCGCCCAGCCTATCGCGGTGTGATTGGACGCCCGGCCGCCACCACACGATCGGCCCGGTGGTGATGAGAGGCATTCGGACCTGCGCGGGCGGCGCCGCGGAATTCCTGGAAGAATCCATTTCGTGGGGTGATTGCCACGTCATGTTGCCATTTAGGCAACGGATACCACGACTGCCGGGCGGCGCCGCCGCGCCCGTCGCGGCAAGCCCGGTGGCCAATGCCCGACACACCGGTGTCGCCACCGCCGTCACAGAGGTAACGCCAGGCACACTGGTAACAACAGGATTTTTGCAAGATGCCAGGAGGGTATGGCCGTGTACCGAGTCTTTGAAGCGCTGGATGAATTGGGCGCCATTGTCGAAGAAGCCCGCGGCGTGCCGATGACGGCCGGCTGTGTGGTGCCTCGCGGTGACGTGCTGGAGCTGATCGACGACATCAAGGACGCGATCCCCGGCGAGCTGGATGACGCCCAGGACGTGCTCGATGCGCGGGATTCGATGCTGTCCGACGCCAAGTCGCATGCCGACTCGATGGTGTCCTCGGCCACCACCGAGTCGGAGTCGTTGCTGAACCACTCCCGCGCGGAGGCCGACCGGCTGCTGTCCGACGCCAAGGCGCAGGCCGATCGGATGGTGAACGAGGCACGCCAGCACAGCGAGCGGATGGTCGGCGAGGCGCGTGAGGAAGCAATGCGCATCGCCACCGCGGCCAAGCGCGAGTACGAGGCGAGCGTCGGCCGCGCCCAGGCCGAAGCCGACCGATTGATCGAAAACGGCAACATCTCCTACGAGAAGGCCGTGCAAGAGGGCATCAAGGAGCAGCAGCGCCTGGTCTCGCAGAACGAGGTGGTCCAGGCCGCCAACGCGGAGTCCACCCGGCTGATCGACACCGCACACGCCGAGGCCGACCGGCTGCGCGGCGAATGCGACATCTACGTCGACAACAAGCTCGCCGAGTTCGAGGAGTTCCTCAACGGCACGCTTCGTTCGGTGGGCCGCGGACGCCACCAACTGCGGACGGCGGCCGGCACGCACGACTACGCCACGCGCTAGCGGGTAGCCCGCCGGACCCGGTGCCGAGGGTGGCCACCTGGCCACCTGGGCGGATGGGCGAAGCACCGCCCGGAGTACCTGGACGGCGCCGTAAGATTTTTCCTATGGCGCGCGAACACCGCACTACTGCGCAGCAACATCCGGCCTCGCCGATGACGGTTGACGTCGCGCGGCTTGGGCGACGACCGGGTTCGATGGTGACGCTACGCGACACCGTGCCCAGCCCGTTGCGCATCGGACTGGACATGATCGCGATCCCGCAGGGCGCCCCGCTGGACATGGATCTGCGGGTCGAATCGGTGTCGGAAGGCGTGCTGGTCACCGGAACGGTGTCGGGACCGACCCTCGGCGAGTGCTCGCGGTGCCTGACCGAGGTGCACGGGCACGTGCAGGTCGGGTTGACCGAGCTGTTCGCCTATCCGGACAGCACCACCGAGGCGACCACCGAGGAAGACGAGGTCGGCCGGGTCGTCGACGACCGCATCGACCTCGAGCAGCCGATCATCGACGCCGTCGGGCTCGACCTGCCGTTTGCGCCGGTATGCCGGCCGGATTGCCCCGGGTTGTGCCCCGAATGCGGCGTGCCGCTGGCCAATGACCCCAGCCACCACCATGACAACATCGATCCGCGATGGGCCAAGCTGGTGGACATGCTCTCCGACGATGCCGGTGACCCGGATCCCGCCGGGGGTGACCGGTGACCTCCCGGCAACCGCTGCTCGATGCGCTCGGGGTTAGCCTGCCCGAGGAACTGCTCTCGTTGGCGTTGACCCACCGCAGCTATGCCTACGAGCATGGCGGATTGCCGACGAACGAGCGGCTGGAATTTCTCGGCGACGCCGTGTTGGGCCTGACCGTCACCGACGAGCTCTACCACCGTCATCCCGACCGGTCGGAAGGTGACCTGGCCAAACTGCGGGCCAGCGTCGTCAACACCCAGGCGCTGGCCGACGTCGGCCGCCACCTGTGTGACGGCGGACTGGGTGCTCACCTGCTGCTGGGGCGCGGCGAAGCGAACACGGGTGGAGCCGACAAGTCGAGCATCCTGGCCGACGGGATGGAATCGCTGCTGGGCGCGATCTACCTGGCGCACGGCATCGAAACGGCACGCGAGGTGATCCTGCGGTTGTTCGGGGGGCTGCTGGACGCCGCGCCCACGCTGGGCGCCGGTCTGGACTGGAAGACCAGCCTGCAGGAGCTCACCGCGGCGCGCGGGATGGGCGCGCCGTCCTACCAGGTCACCTCCACCGGCCCGGACCACGACAAGGAATTCACCGCGGTGGTCGTCGTGATGGAGACCGAATACGGGTCGGGCGTCGGCCGCTCCAAGAAGGAAGCCGAGCAGAAGGCGGCCGCCGCGACCTGGAAAACGCTGGAAGCGTTGGACACCGCGGGGACGACGTCCATCTAGATGCCTGAACTGCCCGAGGTCGAGGTGGTGCGCCGCGGCTTGCAGGCCCATGTTGTGGGCAAGACGATCACCGCGGTTCGGGTGCACCACCCCCGCGCGGTGCGCCGCCACGAGGCCGGGCCCGCCGACCTCACCGCCAGGCTGCTCGGTGCGCGGATCGACGGAACCGACCGGCGGGGCAAATACCTGTGGCTGCTGCTCGACGGTGATACCGCGCTGGTCGTCCACCTCGGCATGAGCGGGCAGATGCTGCTCGGCAAGGTGCCGCGGTCCGATCACGTCCGGATCTCCGCGGTGCTCGACGACGCAACGGTGCTGAGCTTCGCCGACCAGCGGACCTTCGGAGGCTGGATGCTTGCCGAACTCATAGAAATCGACGGCAGCCAGGTGCCGCTGCCCGTCGCACACCTCGCGCGCGACCCGCTGGACCCCCGCTTCGACATCGATGCGGTGGTGAAGGTGTTGCGGCGCAAGCATTCCGAGATAAAGCGCCAGCTGCTGGATCAGCAGGTGGTGTCGGGCATCGGCAATATCTATGCCGACGAAGCCTTGTGGCGGGCCAAAGTTCACGGTGCCCGGGTGGCCGACACGCTGACCCGCCGCCAGCTGACCGCCGTGCTGGAGGCCGCCGCCGACGTCATGCGCGAGGCGCTCGCCAAGGGCGGGACCTCGTTCGATTCGCTGTATGTCAACGTCAACGGCGAGTCGGGCTACTTCGACCGATCCCTGGATGCCTATGGGCGCGAAGGCGAAAGCTGCCGGCGCTGCGGCGCGGTGATGCGCCGCGAGAAGTTCATGAACCGATCTTCGTTCTACTGCCCGCGATGTCAGCCGCGGCCGCGCGGTTAACGGGTTTCACGAAAAATTTAGGCTATCCTCAGCATTCAAAGGTTATCCTTACCGGGATGATAAGCCTCCGGCGTTGGGGCGGGTAATGCTCAAATCGGCGCGAAACGCAGACCGTCTTTCGGGTTCGCCAACCCTGCTGGCTCAGCTGTCGCCGGGCCAGCGGGCGACGATCGTGGGCGTCGCCTCGGCGGCCTCCGAAGTGGTGGCGGGCCGATTGCGGCAGTTGGGGTTTCGGCCGGCCTCCGATGTGGAGGTGATCCGCCGGGCCCCGATGGGCGACCCGACCATCTACCGAGTTCAAGACACCGAACTGTGCCTGCGTCTGCGGGAGGCGAGGCTGATCGAGGTCGCCGCGGGGACTGACGCGTGACGTCATGCCACGAGGAAGGCGGCTCCGCGGTCGCCGTTGCGGGGATGGCGCGGATCGCCCTGGTCGGAAGTCCCAATGCGGGCAAGACTTCGGTGTTCAACCACCTGACCGGGCTGCGTGCCAAGACCGGTAATTACCCGGGCGTCACCGTCGGTCGCAGCGTCGGCACCACCGGGGTGGACGGCGTCGAGATTGCGATCGAGGACCTGCCCGGCACCTACAGCCTCGACCCGATCAGCCCGGACGAGGCGGTGGTGCGCGACCTGCTGGGGGGCGAGGTCTACGGCGACGGCCGGCCCGATGCGATCGTCATCGTCGCCGACGCCACCACGCTGCACCGCTCGATCATCCTGGTGGCGCAGGTGCTGCGGCAGGACCTGCCGTGCCTGTTGGTGCTGACCATGACCGACGAGTTGACCGCCCGCGGCGGCGGCATCGACCTGGACGCGCTGTCGACGGCGCTGGGTGTCCCCGTCCTCGCGGTGATTGCGAACCGTGGCGTGGGCGTCGATACCCTGCGCGGCCGGCTGACGTCGTTCGGCCAGTGGAAACGGCCCCCGATCCTGCCCCCGGGCGAGGACGGCGCGGTCGACGCCTGGGGCAAATCGGTGCTGGATGCAGCGGATTACGTTGCACCGCAACCGGATCGGCGCTCGAGGCGGATCGACGCGGTCGTGCTGCATCCGCTGTGGGGCACCGTCATCTTCTTCGCGGTGATGTTCTGCTTCTTCCAGGTCGTGTTCACCGTGGCCGCGCCGCTGCAGGATCAAGTGGGCGACTGGCTCACCTGGCTCGGCAACCTGGTCAGCAACCACGTCGGCAACTACGTGGTGCGCGGGCTGCTCGGCCAGGGCCTGATCGGCGGCGTCGGAACGGTGCTGCAGTTCATCCCGCAGATCGTGTTGCTGTTCCTACTGATCGCGCTGCTGGAGAACGTCGGCTACATGGCGCGGGCCGCGTTCCTGATGGACCGGGTGATGGCCGCTACGGGATTGGAAGGCCGCGCCTTCGTCGCGATGCTCTCGTCGTTTGCCTGTGCGATCCCAGGGATCATGGCCACCCGGACGCTGCCGTCGTCGAAGGACCGGATCGCCACCATCATCACCGCGCCGTTGATGACCTGCTCGGCCCGCCTTCCGGTGTTCACCCTGCTGGTCGGGATCTTGGTCTCGCCGAAGACGCAGTGGGGTGGCTTCAGCGCGCAGGGCATCGCCATGTTCGCGCTGTACGTGTGTGGCGGCACCTCGGCGCTGATCGCCGCCGCGATATTCAAATCGACGGTCCTGCGCAGCGATCTGCTGCCGTTCACGATGGAGCTGCCGCCGTACCGCTTCCCGTCGCCCAAGAATGTGCTGATCACGATGTGGGATTCGGCAAAGATGTTCCTGCGCAAGGCCGGAACGATCATTCTGGGCACGTCGGTGGTGCTGTGGGTGCTGCTCAATCTGCCGGCGCGCGAGGCCGAGACCGCGAAGATGTCGCCCACCGACGCCACCGCGTACGTGATGGACCACAGCCTTGCCGCCGACGTCGGCAAGTTTGTCGGACCGGTGTTCAAACCGCTCGGCTTCGACTGGCACGTCAACATCGCGCTACTCGGTTCGATGTCGGCGCGCGAGGTGTTCGTGTCCACGCTGGGCCAGGTGGCGGCGGCGGAGAGCCCCGACGATCCGCACGAGGCGCTGGTCGCGCTGACCGACGACGAGGGTCATAAGGTGTTCACCGCGCCGACCGTGATCGCGTTGATGGCGTATTTCATCTATGCGCTGCAATGCATGTCGACCGTTGCGGTGATGCGCCGCGAAACCAACTCCTGGAAGTGGCCGGCGATCGCGTGGTCCTACATGTTCGTCCTGGCCTGGTTGATGGCCTTTGCCGCCCGACAAGTCGCGATAGCCCTCGGCGCATGATTCCGATTCACGCCACGGCCACCGAGGATCCGCGTCGGCTCCGTTGGGTGGTCCCGGCGGAGCAACTACCGCCGCGCGGCAGGGTCCGCGTCGTCCCGGGCAGGCTGGGTGCCTTGCTGGACGCCGGCGTGATCGACGAAATCGTGGTGGCCGGCAATGGCATCCTGATCACGATCGCCGCGGCCGGCGGCTGGCGCGAGGTGGGCGACGACATTCGCGAAGCGCTCGGCGAGGCGCTGCTGGACTCGGCGGGCTGGACTGTCGACGAAACATCATTTCCCGCAGGCAAATTGGAAGTCGCGGTCGAGGAGCTGTTGTCCGGGTCGGTGGGGGCGCTGGCCGCCTCGCACGGCGGGTCGATCGAGCTGGTCTCGGTGGTCGGTCATCAGGTCACCGTGCGCATGGCGGGGGCCTGCGACGGCTGTCCGGGGGCGTCCGCCACGCTGCGCGATGCGCTCGAACGCGAACTGCGCCGCCGCGTCGACGAGCAGGTGGTGGTCTCGTCCGAAAACGATTCGAACTCATTGTCTTTCGGTAGGAAGCTGCTGTCGTTGCTAGTCCGCTGAGTGCGCATTCGCCGGCCCCGGTAGAAATGAGCCATGACGGAACTGTGGGTCGAACGCACCGGGACACGCCGCTACACCGGCCATAGCTCGCGGGGCGCGCAGGTTCTGGTGGGCTCCGAGGACGTCGAAGGGGTGTTCACGCCCGGCGAATTGATGAAGATCGCGCTGGCGGCCTGCAGCGGGATGTCCAGCGATCAGCCGCTGGCCCGCCGGCTCGGTGACGACTACCGGGCGGTGGTCCGGGTTTCCGGTGACGCGGACCGCGACGAAGAGATCTATCCGCTGCTCTCCGAAACCCTCGAAGTGGACCTGTCGGGATTGTCCGAGGACGACGCCGAACGGCTGTTCGTGGTCGTCAACCGGGCGATCGACCTGGTCTGCACCGTCGGGCGCACGTTGAAGGCGGGCACCACGGTCAAGTTCGAGATCGCTTCCGAGACCGGCCATGCCGGACCCTGACGTCCGGCTCACCGCCTGGGTGCACGGCCTGGTCCAGGGGGTGGGCTTTCGCTGGTGGACCCGCTGCCGGGCGCTGGAGCTCGGGCTGACCGGCTACGCCGCCAACCAGGCCGACGGTCGCGTGCTGGTCGTCGCGCACGGACCGCGGGAGGCGGCGGAGAAATTGCTGGAGCTGCTGGAAGGCGGCCATTCCTGGCCGTCCCGGCCCGGCCGCGTCGACAAGGTCGTCGCCGACTGGTCGCAACCGCAAGAACGGTTCGAGGGGTTCGTCGAGCGATAGCGCCGGCACCATCACATTTCGCAACGCATCGCGGCCCTGTTTTCAGTGACTGAAGTGGCCACTGTGGCCGGTGCGTCAGAGTGTGAACAACGGGTGTATTTGCAGCGAGCCGACACCCCTTGATGACGGCGGCTTGGGCAATTTGAGCGGTAGTCTGGCTCGTCGTGTACCTCAAGAGTCTGACGCTGAAGGGCTTCAAGTCCTTCGCTTCGCCGACGACTCTGCGCTTCGAGCCGGGCATCACCGCCGTCGTCGGACCCAACGGCTCCGGCAAATCCAACGTGGTCGATGCGCTGGCGTGGGTGATGGGGGAGCAGGGCGCCAAGACGCTGCGCGGCGGCAAAATGGAAGACGTCATCTTCGCCGGCACCTCGTCGCGCGCCCCGCTGGGCCGCGCCGAGGTCACGGTCACGATCGACAACGCCGACAACGCGCTGCCGATCGAGTACTCCGAGGTCTCGATCACGCGGCGGATGTTCCGCGACGGCGCCAGCGAATACGAAATCAACGGCACCAGTTGCCGTTTGATGGATGTCCAGGAACTGCTGAGCGACTCCGGCATCGGCCGTGAGATGCACGTGATCGTCGGGCAGGGCAAGCTCGACGAGATCCTGCAGTCACGGCCCGAGGATCGCCGCGCGTTCATCGAGGAAGCCGCGGGCGTGCTCAAGCACCGCAAGCGCAAGGAAAAAGCCCTGCGCAAGCTAGACGCGATGCAGGCGAACCTGGCTCGGCTCACCGACCTGACCACCGAGCTGCGCCGCCAGCTCAAACCGCTGGGCCGTCAGGCCGAGGTGGCCCGCCGCGCCCAGACCATCCAGGCCGATCTGCGCGACGCGCGGCTGCGGCTGGCCGCCGACGACCTGGTCAATCGCCAGGTGCAGCGGGACGCGATCTTGGAGGCCGAGGCCACCATGCGCCGCGAGCACGACGAGGCCGCGGCTCGCTTGGCCGTCGCCTCCGAGGAGCTGACCGCGCACGAGACCGCGCTGGCCCAACTCTCGGTGCGCGCCGAATCCTTGCAGCACACCTGGTTTGGGCTCTCCGCCCTGGCCGAACGGGTGGGCGCCACGGTGCGCATCGCCAGCGAACGCGCCCAGCACCTGGATCTGGAGCCGGTGGCGACCAGCGACACCGACCCCGACGCATTGGACGCCGAGGCCGAGCAGGTCGCGGCCGCCGAACGGCAGCTGCTGGCGGAGCTGGACGCGGCCCGGACCCGGCTGGAGGCCGCCCGCGCCGACCTGTCCGAGCGTGAAAGTGAGGCCGCCGAGGCCGATCGGGCCCACCTGGCCGCCGTCCGGGCCGAGGCGGACCGGCGCGAGGGCCTGGCCCGGCTGGCCGGCCAGGTCGAGACGATGCGGGCCCGGGTCGAATCGATCGACGACAGCGTCGCCCGGTTGTCCGAGCGCATCGAACACGGCGCCGCCCGCGCGCAGCAGACCCGGGCGGAGTTCGAAACCGTCCAGGGCCGCGTCGGCGAACTCGATCAGGGCGAGGTCGGCCTGGACGAACACCACGAGCGGACGGTGGCCGCGCTGCGGCTGGCCGACGAGCGGGTCGCCGAGCTGCAGGCCAGCGAGCGCGAAGCCGAGCGCCGGGTGGCGTCACTACGCGCCCGCATCGACGCGCTCTCGGTGGGTCTCGAGCGCAAGGATGGCGCGGCGTGGCTTGCCCAAAACCACAGTGGTGCAGGGCTTTTCGGGTCGGTCGCGAAGCTGGTCAAGGGCCGTCCCGGGTACGAGGCGGCGCTGGCCGTGGTGCTCGGATCCGCGGCCGACGCGCTGGCCGCGGAAGACTTCGCCGCGGCCCGTTCGGCGGTCGCGGCGCTGAAACAAGCCGACGGTGGCCGCGCGGCCCTGGTGCTGGGGGACTGGCCCGTCGGCGAACCGCCGCCGGCCGCCCCGCTGCCCGACGGCGCCCTCTGGGCGCTCGACCTGGTGGAGGCCCCGCAGCGGTTGCGCGGCGCGATGGTCGCGATGCTGTCCGGTGTCGCTGTGGTCGACGACCTGGGTGCGGCGCTGGATCTGGTGGCGGGCCGCCCGCAGCTGCGCGCGGTCACGCTTGACGGTGACCTGGTCGGCCGCGGCTGGGTGAGCGGCGGTTCGGACCGCAAGCCGTCGACGCTGGAGCTCACCTCGGAGATCGACAAGGCCAGCAGCGAGCTGGCCGCCGCCGAGTCGCAAGTGGCGCAGCTCGGCGCCGCGCTGTCCGGCGCCTTGACCGAGCAGCGCGGCCGGCAGGACTCCGCCGAGCAGGCGCTGGCCGCCCTCAACGAGTCCGACACCGAGATCTCGGCGATGTACGAGCAACTGGGCCGGCTCGGGCAGGATGCCCGCACCGCCGACGAGGACTGGAACCGGCTGCTGCGCCAGCGCGAGGAGCTGGAGGCTGGGCGCGCCCAGACCGTCGAGGAGGTCACCGAACTCGAGACGCGGCTGCGCAACGCGCAGGCCAGCCAGCTCGCGCCCGCCGAAGACCCCGTCGATCGTCAGCGGATCGCCGCCGCGGCCGAAACCGCCCGCGGCGTCGAAGTCGAGGCCCGGCTCGCGGTGCGCACCGCCGAGGAACGGGCCAACGCCGTGCGCGGTCGGGCCGATTCGTTGCGCCGCGCGGCCGCCGCCGAGCGTGAGGCGCGGGTGCGGGCCCAGCAGGCACACGCCGCGCGACTGCGGGCGGCCGCGGTGGCGGCGGCGGTGGCCGACGCGGGCCGGCTGCTCGCGGCGCGGCTGGACCGGGTGGTCGCCGCGGCATCGCAGATCCGCGACGCCATGGTCGCCGAACGCGAGGCGCGGTCGACGGCGATGGCCGCGGTGCGCACCGAGGTGCAGACGCTGGGCGTCCGGGTGGCCACGCTGACCGATTCGTTGCACCGCGACGAGGTGGCCAACGCCCAGGCGGCGATGCGCATCGAGCAGCTCGAACAGATGGTGCTCGAGCAGTTCGGCATGAGCCCCGCGGATTTGATCGCCGAGTACGGCCCGCAGATCGCGCTGCCGCCCTCCGAGCTGGAGATGGCCGAGTTCGAACTGGCCCGCGAGCGCGGCGAGCAGGTCACCGCGCCCGCCCCGATCCCGTACGACAGGCCCACCCAGGAGCGGCGGGCCAAACGCGCCGAGCGGGAGCTGGCCGAGCTGGGCCGGGTCAATCCGCTGGCCCTCGAGGAGTTTGCCGCGCTGGAGGAGCGCTACAACTTCCTGTCCACCCAGCTCGAGGACGTCAAGGCGGCCCGCAAGGATCTGCTCGACGTCGTCGCCGACGTCGACGCCCGCATCCTGCAGGTGTTCAGCGACGCGTTCGTCGACGTGGAACGCGAATTCCAGGAAGTCTTCACCGTGCTGTTCCCGGGCGGCGAGGGCCGGCTGCGACTGACCAACCCGGACGACATGCTCACCACCGGCATCGAGGTGGAGGCACGTCCGCCCGGCAAGAAGATCACCCGGCTCTCGTTGCTGTCCGGTGGCGAGAAGGCGCTGACCGCCGTCGCGATGCTGGTGGCGATCTTCCGCGCCCGCCCGTCGCCGTTCTACATCATGGACGAGGTCGAGGCGGCGCTCGACGACACCAACCTGCGCCGCCTGATCTCGCTGTTCGAGCTGCTGCGGGCGCGCTCGCAGCTGCTGATCATCACTCACCAGAAGCCGACCATGGAGGTTGCCGACGCGCTGTACGGCGTGACCATGCAGGGTGACGGCATCACCGCGGTGATCTCGCAGCGCATGCGCGGCCAAGAGGTTCAGCCGCTCGCCACTACTTCTGCTTAGGGCCCGGGCGGCGACTGCCGCTGTGAGTTGGCCGCCGTGGCCCTGAAACAATGTTAGCGTGTGGCAAGGTCTTTGGATCGCCATCGCCGTCGTAGGCGTGCTGGTTGTCATCGCTGCGCTGGTCCTGGGGCTGACGCGGTACCGCCGCCGGCGGATCAGCCTGTCCCGGCCCGAGCCGACCGCACTGGACCGCTCCGGTGGCTACACCGCGTCGTCGGGCATCACCTTCAGCCAGGGCGCACCGACGATCGACGCCACCGGGCTACCCGCCGTGGGAGACGACGCGACCATTCCCCGCGACGCGCCGCGGCGCACGATCTCCGATGTCCAGCTGCCCGAGCCGGAAGCCCCCGCGGCTGAGGTTTCGGCGCCCGGGGTTCTGCGGCCGGAGGCGGCCCCCGAGGTCCCGGAGCCGGAGGCCCCGGCACCGGCCGAGCACGCCCCGGAGATCGAGGAGATCGCGCCGACCGAAGGCCGGCTGGAACGCCTGCGTGGCCGGCTGGCCCGATCGCAGAACGCGCTCGGGCGCAGCATGCTGGGGCTGATCGGCGGCGGCGACCTGGACGAAGACTCTTGGCAGGACGTCGAGGACACCCTGCTGGTCGCCGACCTGGGGCCGGTCGTCACCGAGTCGGTGGTCGCGCAGCTGCGCAGCCGACTCGCCAGCAGCAATGTCCGCACCGAGGCCGACGCGCGGGCGGTGCTGCGCGACGTGCTGATCAAAGAGCTCAAACCCGAGATGGATCGCTCGATCCGCGCGCTGCCGCACGACGACCACCCGTCGGTGCTGCTGGTCGTCGGCGTCAACGGCACCGGAAAGACCACGACGGTCGGCAAACTGGCGCGGGTGCTGGTGGCCGACGGCCGGCGCGTGGTGCTGGGCGCCGCCGACACCTTCCGGGCCGCCGCCGCGGATCAACTGCAGACCTGGGCGGCCAGGGTGGGAGCCGAGGTGGTGCGCGGGGTCGAGGGCTCCGATCCGGCGGCGGTGGCCTTCGACGCCGTCGACAAGGGCATCGAGGCGGGCGCCGACGTCGTGCTGATCGACACCGCGGGGCGGTTGCACACCAAGGTGGGCCTGATGGACGAGCTCGACAAGGTCAAACGCGTGGTAACCCGGCGCGCCGCCGTCGACGAGGTGCTCCTGGTGCTCGACGCTACGATTGGGCAGAACGGGCTGGCTCAGGCGAAGGTGTTCGCCGACGTCGTCGACATCACCGGCGCGGTGCTGACCAAGCTGGACGGAACGGCCAAGGGCGGCATCGTTTTCCGGGTGCAACAAGAACTCGGCGTGCCGGTGAAACTGGTCGGCCTGGGCGAAGGTCCCGACGATCTGGCGCCTTTTGAGCCGGCCGCATTTGTGGATGCCCTGCTCGGCTGAAACCCCTAACACGAGGCCCGTTTCGTTAATAACGCCGAAACACGGAGGCCCCATCTCGGAAACAACCATTGCGCAAGGTTCTGGATCAGGTCATCGGGCACATGTCTGATGACCCGTTCAGGGCCGACCGGAGGTGATAGCGAGTGAGTTTCCCAGTAATGGGCCAGCCCAATACCGGTGATACCGCATGGATGCTGGCGAGTTCAGCGCTGGTGCTGTTGATGACGCCAGGATTGGCGTTCTTCTATGGCGGTATGGTGCGCGCCAGAAGTGTGCTCAACATGCTCATGATGAGTATCAGCGCCATGGGTGTGGTGACGGTGCTGTGGGTGCTATATGGCTATTCAGTTTCGTTTGGCACTGATAAGGCCAACCTGATTGGCGACCCCACCGAGTACTGGGGCCTCAAGGGCCTGATCGGTGGCAACGCCGTAGCCGCCGATCCGACGAAAGGCACTGCCGCGACGGACATTCCGCTTGCCGGCACGTTGCCCGCGACGGTGTTCGTGGCGCTCCAGCTGATGTTCGCGATCATCACCGTCGCCCTGATCTCGGGCGCGGTGTCCGACCGTCTGAAGTTCAGCGCCTGGCTGGTGTTCTCCGCCCTATGGGCGACGTTCGTGTACTTCCCGGTCGCACACTGGGTCTTCGCGTTCGACGGCTTCGCGGCCGAGAAGGGTGGCTGGATCGCCAACAAGCTGCACGCGATCGACTTCGCAGGTGGAACAGCGGTCCATATCAACTCCGGTACGGCGGGCCTGGCGCTGGCGCTGGTGCTGGGCAAGCGCAAAGGCTGGCCCACGACGCTGTTCCGTCCGCACAACCTGCCGTTCGTGATGCTCGGTGCCGGCTTGCTGTGGTTCGGCTGGTACGGGTTCAACGCCGGTTCGGCCACCAGCTCCAATGGCGCCGCGGGTGCGACGTTCATGACCACCACGATCGCGACGGCGACGGCGATGCTGGCCTGGCTGCTCACCGAGCGCATCCGGGACGGCAAGGCCACCACGCTGGGAGCGGCGTCGGGCATCGTGGCCGGTCTGGTCGCCATCACCCCGTCCTGCTCGTCGGTCAACGCGCTGGGCGCTCTGATCATCGGCCTGGTCGCCGGTGTGCTGTGCGCGCTGGCGGTCGGGCTGAAGTTCAAGCTCGGCTTCGACGACTCGCTGGACGTGGTCGGGGTGCACCTGGTCGGTGGTCTGGCCGGCACCCTGCTGGTCGGCCTGCTGGCCGCCCCGGAGAGCGTGGCGATCAACGGTGTGACGGGCGTGTCGAAGGGCCTGTTCTACGGCGGTGGCTGGGATCAGCTGGAACGACAGGCGGTCGGCGCGTTCAGCGTGCTTGGCTTCTCGTTTGTCGTGACGCTTATCATCGCCTTGATACTGAAGTACACGATGGGGCTGCGGCTGAATCCGGAAGCGGAGGCAGCCGGCATCGATGAGGCCGAGCACGCGGAGAGCGGTTACGATTTGGCAGTGGCCGCATCGTCGGTTCTTCCCCGTGCCACTCTGCCGGACAGTTCTAACGGACTGGACGAAGCAGTCGCGGCCGAGAAAGTGGAGGCGGAGTAATCATGAAGCTGGTTACCGCGATCGTGAAGCCGTTCACCCTCGACGACGTCAAGACGGCTCTGGAGGACGCAGGCGTCCTGGGGCTGACGGTCAGCGAAGTCCAGGGCTACGGACGGCAGAAGGGGCACACCGAGGTTTACCGGGGTGCTGAATACTCGGTCGATTTCGTGCCGAAGGTCCGGATCGAGGTCGTTGTCGACGATTCCGTCGTCGACAAGGTCGTGGACAGCATCGTCCGGGCCGCTCGCACCGGCAAGATCGGTGACGGCAAGGTCTGGGTCAGCCCCGTGGAAACCATTGTGCGCGTGCGCACCGGTGAGCGCGGGACCGATGCGATATGACGCTATCCGTAAATTGACAATCCAGGCCGGGCGGGCCGGGAGGTTATGAAACCGACCGAGCCCGACCTGTCCGGGACAGCCAAGGCGGACGCCGCGCAAGCAGAAATCGCAATCGTGCCAAGCGATTTAGCCGCTGCGCGGCGTACGCTGCTGTCCGAGGGTGCCACCCTGCAGGCGGCCGAGCTGAGGCACGCCTGGCTGGATCTGCATGAGTCTTGGCTGATCGCGAAGGCCACCGAGCTCGGCATCACCGAAACCAGTGGGTTTGCGCTCGTCGGAGTCGGCGGCCTGGGCCGCCGGGAGCTGTTGCCCTATTCCGATCTGGACCTGATGTTGTTGCACAACAACGTCTCTGACGATGTGCTGCAGCGGTTCGCCGACGGGCTGTGGTATCCGTTGTGGGATGCCAACGTTCGGCTCGACCACAGCGTGCGCACGGTATCCGGAACGCTCAGTGTCGCCAATGGCGACTTGATCGCCGCCCTCGGTCTGCTGGATGCTCGTCACATCGCCGGCGATCTGGCGCAGTCCGAGGAGTTGATCGCCGGCGCAAGAAAGCAGTGGCGCACCGCGATTCGGTCCCGGATGGACGAGCTGGTGGAAATGACGAACGCCCGCTGGGAGCGGTGTGGCCGCATCGCGCAACGCGCCGAGCCCGACCTGAAGTCCGGCCGCGGCGGCCTGCGTGACGTCCAGCTGCTCGATGCGCTGGGCGTGGCTCAACTGATCGACCGCCGCGGCATGAGTCGCCCGGAGAGCCCCGGGGGCTCGCTCGACGACGCGTATCTGACCCTGCTCGACGTCCGCACCGAACTGCATCGGGTGTCCGGGCGCGGGCGCGATCAGGTACTGGCCCAGTTCGCCGACGAGATCAGCGCCGCCCTGCACATCGGTGACCGATTCGCCTTGGCGCGCATGCTTTCCGACGTCGGCCGCACCATCGCGTACCACGCCGAAAGCGGATTGCGCACCGCGCAGAACGCGCTGCCGCGGCGCGGCATCACCGCGCTGGTCCGACGCCCGAAGCGGCGACCGCTGGACGAGGGCGTGGTCGAGTACGACGGCGAGATCGTGCTCGCCCGCGAGGCCCAACCCGAACACGATCCCGGACTGGTGCTTCGGGTGGCCGCCGCCTCGGCCAACAGTGGCCTGCCGATCGGGGCCGCCACGCTCAGCCGGTTGGCCGCCAGCGTGCCCGACCTGCCGACACCGTGGCCGCGGGAGGCGCTGGACGACCTGCTGGTGGTGCTGCTGTCCGGCCCCCCGATGGTGGACACGATCGAGACGTTGGACCGAACCGGCTTGTGGAGCAGGCTCTTTCCGGAATGGGACGCGGTCCGCGACCTTCCGCCGCGCGATGTGTCCCACGTGTGGACCGTGGATCGTCATATCGTCGAGACCGCCGTCAATGCGGCCCCGCTGACCACGCGGGTCGCCCGATCGGACCTGTTGGCGATCGGCGCGCTGCTGCACGACATCGGCAAGGGACGCGGCGTCGACCACTGTGTGCTGGGGGCCGATCTGGTGGTTCCGATCGGCGAGCGCCTGGGGCTGGCACCCCGGGACGTCGAGACGCTTTCGGGCATGGTCCGCCACCATCTGCTGTTACCTGTCGCGGCCACCCGAAGTGACCTCAACGATCCGAAAACCATTGAGTCCGTGTCGGAAACGCTGGGCGGGGATCGGCAGCTGCTCGAGCTGCTGCACGCGCTGGCCGAGGCCGACTCGAAAGCCACCGGGCCGGGTGTGTGGAGCGACTGGAAAGCCTCGCTGGTTGAGGACCTGGTGCGTCGCTGCCGGCTGGTGATGGCCGGCGAACCGCTGCCGGAAGTGGAACCAACTGCACCACACTATATTTCGCTTGCAGCCGACCATGGGGTGCATGTCGAGATCAAGCCGGGGGAGCGCGAACGGCTCCACGCCGTGATGGTCGCACCGGACCAGCGGGGACTGGTGTCGAAGGCCGCCGCGGTACTGGCGCTGAACTCACTGCGGATCCACTCCGCGACGGTCAACACTCACGAGGGTGTCGCGATCACCGAATTCGTGGTGTCGCCGCTGTTCGGTTCGCCGCCCGAGGCGGGCCTGCTGCGTCAGCAGTTCGTCGGTGCCCTCAATCGCGACGTCGATGTCCTTGGCGCGCTGGAAAAGCGCGACACCGACGCCGCCAACTCGGCGATGACCCGCGCCGGCGAGATTCAGGCCGGTGCGCCACTGACCCGGTCGACCGCCCCGCCCCGCATCTTGTGGCTCAACGCCGCCGCGCCCGAACAGCTCGTCGTCGAAGTCCGCGCGATGGACCGGATCGGGTTGCTGGCGCTGCTGGCGCGGGCGCTGGAGCGGGCGGGAGCCGACATCGCCTGGGCAAAGGTCAACACGTTCGGATCGACGGCAGCCGATGTGTTCTGCGTGACGATGCCGGTCGACTCGGGTGCCCTGGACACCGACCACGAGGCGCGCGCCGCGATCGAGCAAAATCTGCTGACGGTGTTGGGCGGTCCGATCGTCGAGGTGCTCGAGGAGCCCGTCGGCGACTAGCGCCGGGGATGCCGGAACCCCGATCGGCGCCGGGTCACCTTAGCTCCGAATTCAGTTGCCGCAGAGCCACAATGCGGTCCTGGAGCTGATCGCGGGTCGCCGCGGCGATCGGCGGCCCGCCGCAGCGCCGGCGCAGTTCGTTGTGGATCCAGCCGTGCGGCTTGCCGGTGCGGTGATGGGCGACCGAGACCAGGGCGTTGAGTTCGCGACGCAGCTCGCGCAGCTGGCCGTGCATGGACCCCGACCCCGCCGGCACCGAAGCGGATTGCCCGGCTTCCTTCTGCAGGTGGGCCCGCTTCTGCAGCTGCTCGTCCTGGCGGCGGTGCAGCAGCGCCCGCATCTGGGTGGCGTCGAGCAAGCCCGGGATGCCGAGGTAGTCGGCCTCCTCGTCGCTGCCGGCCGCGGCGGCGGTACCGAACGAGGAGCCGTCGAAGATGACCTGATCCAGTTCGGCGTCGGCGCCCAGCGAGGTGAAACCCTTTTCCAGGTCCGACTTTTCGTTTTGTTCCTGGACGGCGGGATCGGCGTCAAGCGGATCGTCGAGGGATTCGCGGTGCGGTTCGCCCAGCACGTGGTTGCGCTGCGCCTCCAGCTCGCTGGCCAGCATCAGCAGGTTGGGTACCGACGGCACGAAGATGCTCGCGCTCTCGCCGGCCCGTCGGGACCGCACGAACCGGCCGATGGCCTGCGCGAAGAACAGCGGGGTCGAGGCGCTGGTGGCGTAGATCCCAACCGATAGCCGGGGGACGTCGACTCCCTCGGAGACCATGCGAACCGCGACCAGCCAGCGCGTGGTGGCATCGGAGAACTCGGAGATCCGGGCCGACGATCCGGGATCGTCGGAGAGCACCAACGTCGGTGCCTCGCCGGTCAGCTTCGTCAGCAGCTTGGCGTACGCGCGCGCCGCGGTCTGGTCCGACGCGATGATCATGCCGCCGGCATCGGGCACGTGCACGCGCTTCTGGCGCAGTCGCTGATCCGCGGCGGTGATCACCGCGGGCATCCATTCGCCGGCCGGGTCCAGCGCGGTGCGCCACGCCCGCGCGGTCTGCTCGGCGGACAGCGGCTCGCCCAGGCGGGCCTCGTGCTCTTCGCCGGCGCTGTCGCGCCAGCGCGCCTGTCCGGAGTAGGCGAGGAACACCACCGGGCGCACCACGCCGTCGGCGAGCGCTTCGGCGTAGCCGTAGGTGTGGTCGGCCTGAGAACGCCGTATCCCGTCGGCTCCCGACTCGTAGTTGACGAACGGGATCGGGCTGTCGTCGCTGCGAAACGGTGTGCCCGTCAAGGCAAGTCGGCGGGTGGCGTCGCCGAAGGCCTCGCGAATCGCGTCGCCCCAGGTCTTCGCATCACCGCCGTGGTGGATCTCGTCGAAAATCACCAGCGTCTTGCGCTGCTCGGTGCGCACCCGGTGCAGCGTCGGGTGCGACGCCACCTGGGCGTAGGTGACCATCACGCCGTGATACTCCGGCGAGGTCGCGGCGCTGGTGTTGGAGAACTTCGGATCCAGGAAAATGCCGTACCGCAGCGCGGCCTGCGCCCACTGCACCTTGAGGTGTTCGGTGGGCACGACGACGGTGATCTGCTCGACGGAGCGACTGCTCAGCAGTTCGGCGATCACCCGCAGCGCGAATGTCGTCTTCCCGGATCCGGGGGTGGCCACGGCGAGGAAGTCGCGCGGCTCGGCGGCCAGGTATTTCACCAACGCGCGGCGCTGCCAGCCTCGCAGCGGTCGAGTGTAGGCTCCAACGCTCGCGTCGGCGGCGCTGACCGGCTGCATCGACACGACTCCCCTCCGGCGCGCCGTCGTCAGGTCGCGCCCTTTCACAAGTCTTAGGCCCCGGCCCGCGATGCTAACCGGTGTGAAGGCGGGTGTGAAATGTAGCATGGCAACGCTTTTCGGCGTTGGAACGACGCAACCAGGTTATCCCGAAACCCGCGACGGGCCCGCCAAGTCGCGGGTCTGCAGCCAGGTGTCTATCCGTTCGGCGACGTCGGCCCAGCCCGGTTCGAGCATCATGTTGTGTCCCATCGCGAAGAACTCCGGCTCGGTCGCATACGCGCGCGCTGTGGCGCGCACCTCGTTGACGCTGACGAAGCCGTCGTACAGCGCGCCGAGCACCAGGATCGGCGTCCTCACCCGCCGGGTTCTGACCCGGCGGACGATCGGATCGGTCATCGCGGCGCGCACGCTCTCGGCTCCGGCGCGTTGCCGACAGGATTCGACGATGGCCTCGGGCGTGTCGGCGCAGAAGAGGTACTCGCGGGTCAGCTGGGGGGTCGCCAGGAACTTCAGCAGCGTGGGGTCGCTCCAGGCTTGCAAGGTCATCGACGGCCGGCGACGCCAGACCCGTATCGCCAGGCTGAGCACCCCCGTCGGCGGTACGGAGCCCAGCAGCACCGCGGCCGGCGCGCTGTGCTGTTCGAGGTAGCGCTGGATCACGAAGCCCCCCAGGGAATGGCCGATCAGTGCCGGCGCGCCGCCCAGGTCGTCGGCCACCGACCGCAGATCATCCAGGTAGCCGGCGACGGACACCTTGGTCAGCGGCTTGGTGGTGGGGCTGGCGCCGTGTCCGCGCAGGCTGATCGACACGGCGCGATAGCCGGCGTCGGCGAAGTAGTCCAGGAAGTGGTCGTCCCAGCACCACGCGCCGTGCCAGCCGCCATGCACGAAGAGCAGCGGCACCGGATGGTCCGGGCTGCAGGATCCCTTGTCGATGACCTCGAGCATGAGCTGACATTTGCTGTCGTCAGCGACGCCGTCAAGAGTGTTTCCCGCCTGGCGGTCATCGCACCGAGTGCCCGGCCAGCCGCACAGTGGGCGCCGAGTGCCCGGCCAGCCGCGCGCTCGCGATCACCACTAGGCTGGCGGGGTGTTTGAATCGCTCTCCGACCGGTTGACCGGTGCCCTGGCGGGGCTGCGCGGCAAGGGTCGACTGACCGACGCCGACATCGATGCCACGACACGGGAAATCCGCCTCGCCCTGCTGGAAGCCGACGTATCGCTGCCCGTCGTGCGAGCATTCGTCGCCCGGATCAAGGAGCGGGCCCGCGGCGCCGAGGTGTCCGGTGCCCTCAACCCGGCGCAGCAGGTCGTCAAGATCGTCAACGAAGAACTCATCGGCATCCTCGGGGGGCAGACCCGCCAGCTGGCGTTCGCGAAGACCCCGCCGACGGTGATCATGCTCGCCGGTCTGCAGGGTTCCGGTAAGACCACGTTGGCCGGGAAGCTGGCCGCCTGGCTGCGCGGCCAGGGGCACACGCCGCTGCTGGTGGCGTGCGACTTGCAACGGCCCGCGGCCGTCAACCAGCTGGTGGTCACCGGTCAGCGCGCCGGTGTGCCGGTGTTCGCGCCGCATCCCGGCGAGTCGCCCGGGTCGGGGCCGGGTGATCCCGTCGCCGTCGCCGCGGCGGGGATCGCGGAGGCCCGCGCCAAGCACCACGACGTCGTGATCGTCGACACCGCCGGCCGCCTGGGCATCGACGACGAGCTGATGAGCCAGGCCGCGGCGATCCGCGACGCCGTCGACCCCGACGAAGTGATCTTCGTGCTCGACGCCATGATCGGTCAGGACGCGGTCACCACCGCCGAGGCGTTCCGCGAGGGCGTCGGCTTCACCGGCGTGGTGTTGACCAAGCTCGACGGCGACGCCCGCGGTGGTGCCGCGCTGTCGGTCCGCGAGGTCACCGGCGTCCCAATCCTTTTCGCGTCTACCGGCGAGAAGCTGGAAGACTTCGACGTCTTCCACCCGGACCGCATGGCCAGCCGCATCCTCGGCATGGGCGACGTGCTCAGCCTGATCGAACAGGCCGAGCAGGTCTTCGACGCCGAGCAGGCCGAGGCCGCCGCGGCCAAGATCGGTTCCGGCGAGCTGACGCTCGAGGACTTCCTCGAGCAGATGCTCGCGATCCGCAAGATGGGGCCGATCGGCAACCTGCTGGGCATGCTGCCCGGCGCTGGGCAGATGAAGGACGCGCTGGCCGAGGTGGACGACCGGCAGCTGGACCGGTTGCAGGCGATCATCCGCGGCATGACGCCGCAGGAGCGCGCCGACCCCAAGATCATCAACGCCTCGCGGCGACTGCGCATCGCCAACGGGTCGGGCGTCGCCGTGTCGGAGGTCAACCAGCTGGTGGACCGCTTCTTCGAGGCCCGCAAGATGATGTCGTCGATGCTGGGCGGCATGGGCATCCCGGGCATGGGCCGCAAGTCCGCGACCCGAAAAGCCAAGGGAGCCAAGGGGAAGAAGGGCAAGAAGGGCGGCCGCGGTCCCACGCCGCCCAAGGCTCGCAACCCGCTCGGCGCCGGCATGCCGGGCATGCCCGCCGGATTCCCCGATCTGTCGCAAATGCCCGAGGGTCTTAACGAGCTGCCGCCCGGCCTGGCCGACTTCGATCTGTCCAAGCTCAAGTTCCCAGGCAAGCCGTGACGATCGCGAGCGCGGCGCAGCCGGGCGAAGCGGGTCGTCACCATTGGACCGGAAGAAAGTAGCCGCGCGGTGCCGATGCACGTGCGGGGTCGGGGGTTGCCCCCGGAGAATGGCCAAGAGACCGCGATCGAACTGTGGATCGTCGATGGTCACATCAGCACCGAACGGGTTGCCGGGGCCGACACCGTTTTCGATGGCGGCTGGATCCTGCCCGGGCTGGTGGACGCCCACTGCCATGTCGGGCTCGGCCACCACGGCGAGATCCCGATCGACGACGCGATCGTGCAGGCCGAGGCCGAGCGCGAGGTCGGCGCGCTGCTGTTGCGCGACTGCGGCTCGCCGACCGACACCCGCAGCCTCGACGACCGCGACGACCTGCCGCGCATCATCCGGGCCGGCAAGCACATCGCCAAGCCCAAGCGCTATCAGGCCGGTTTCTCTGTCGAGCTCGAAGACGAATCGCAGCTGCCGGCCGCGGTGGCCGAAGAGGCCAAGCGCGGCGACGGCTGGATCAAGCTGGTCGGCGACTGGATCGACCGCGGCATCGGCGATCTCGCCCCGCTGTGGTCCGACGATGTGCTCAAGGCCGCGATCGACACCGCCCACGCGCACGGCGCCCGCGTCACCGCCCACGTCTTCAGCGACGAGGCGATGCCGGGGCTGATCAAGGCCGGGATCGACTGCATCGAACACGGCACCGGGCTCACCGACGAGACCATCGCGCTGATGCTCGAGCACGGAACCGTATTGGTTCCCACCCTGATCAACATCATCGACAATTTCCCCGGCATCGCCGACGCCGCCAAGCGCTACCCGACCTACGCCGCGCACATGCGGGAGCTGTACGCGCGCTGCCGCGAGCGGATCGCGGCGGCCGCGGCTGCGGGCGTTCCGATCTACGCCGGCAGTGACGCCGGCACGATGATCGCCCACGGCCGCATCGTCGACGAAGTCGAGGCTCTCAAGGGAATAGGAATGAGCCCTACCGACGCGTTGGGCGCCGCCTGCTGGGATGCCCGCCGCTGGCTGGGCCGTCCCGGGTGTGAGCACGGGGCGTCCGCGGACCTGGTGTGCTACTCCCAAGACCCGCGTACGGGTCCCGGTGTGCTGAGCCAACCCGACCTGGTGATCCTGCGCGGCAACATCTTTCGGCCTTGAAACAAGGCGCTTGCGGTCCGGGCGCCTGATCAGCGGGGCGTCGCGGTCGCGGACAGAATAAGCCGATGGCGTTGGCCAGCGGCGCGGTTTTTTCCGGTTACACCGTCGCTCGAAGGCTCGGATCCGGGGTGACTGGAGATGTCTACCTTGTTCAGGATCCCCGTTCGGCGCGCTGGCAGGCGCTGAAGGTGCTGTCGCCGGCGTTGTCGTCGGACCGTCAGTTTCGCCGGGACTTTCTGTCCGAGACCGCCGCCGTGTCGAGCCTGCATCACCAGCACATCGTGGCGGTGCACGACCGCGGCGATTTCGACGGACAGCTGTGGATCGCGGTGGACTACGCCGCGCAGCTGCTCAAGGACCGGTTTCCGGCGGTGTGGCCGGTCGGCGAAGTGCTCGCGATCATCACCGCGGCGGCCGACGCGCTGGACTATGCCCACCAGCGCGGGTTGCTGCACCGCGACGTCAAGCCGGCCAACATCCTGTTGACCAGTCCCGGTGACGGCGAGCAACGGATTCTGTTGTCGGACTTCGGGGTAGCGCGACCGCTCGGCGAGCACTCGGGCGTGGTCGGCTCGCATGTGCCGGTCGGCACGGTGGGCTACGCCGCGCCCGAGCAGTTGATGGGCGACGACGTCGGTCGGCGCGCCGATCAGTATGCGTTGGCGGCGACGGCATTTCACCTGTTGACGGGCGCGCCGCCGACCGAATATCTCAGTCCGTCGGCCGCGCTGCGCGAGTTGCTGAACACCGCGCCGCGCAAACTCAGCGAACAGCGGCCGGAGTTGGCGCAGCTGGATCGGGTGTTCGCGCGAGCGCTGGCCACCCGGCCCGCCGACCGCTTTGCGAGTTGCCGGGAGTTCGCCAATGCGGCCAATGCGCTGTCCGTGGTGGAGACGGGGGATCGCAGTCCCGATGCGGTCGTCGTCCTGGATTACCCGGCCTACGACTGGCCCCTCGACGATGGCGAATCTACCGGCCAACCGGCTGTCGAGGCGCCGGCCGCCCTGCCGACGCGGCGCAGGCCCCGCAAGATCGTGGTCGGTGCCGCGGCGATCGTGCTGCTGATCGGGCTGTTCGCGTTCGGCATCTTCACCGGGCGAAAGATGGAGTCGACAGCGGCGCGCGCGGCGAGCACCCCGCCCAGCCCGCCCGCGGCGGCCGCCGTGCCGCCGCCCAGCACCCCATCCGGTCCGCCGAACCCGCTGGACGGCACTTATCGCCTCGATGCGCAGCGATCCAAGGAGACCTTCGACTACACGCCGAGCCCGCAACCGCCGGACGTGACGACGTGGTGGGCGTTGCGCTCGTCGTGCACGCCGTCCTACTGCTCGGCCGCCGCGGTGCTGCTGGACGACAACGACCACAGCCAAGTGGCCAACGGCGCCGGTCGTCCGGTCATCTTTCAGTACACCGACGGCCAATGGCAGGCGCGGCCGGAGACGGTGCCATTTGCGTGCGTGGGACCGACCGGGGTAGCCAAGTCGCAGACCACCGTGCAGACGCTGGCCCTGCGGCCCAACCCCCAGGGCGACCTCGTCGGCGAAACGGACCTCGTCGTGCAGACCGACGAGTGTGCTCAGCGCGGGTCGGTGATCCGTGTCCCCGCGAAGCTGGCCCGCACCGCCGACACCCCGCCCGGTGTCTACGTGCCGGACCCGATCTCGGTCCCCGAAATCGCCGGCGTGCAGGCCCCCGCCGCATCCACGACCCCGAGCGCCCCGAAGCCGACCGGGGCACCAGCCACGCCGGGTCGCTAACCCACGCAACAGCGTGACCTGCGGCTGAGGGTGTTTCCAGAAAAGATTGCGAGTGCTCACTATCTATGATAGGCTCGCTGCAACATAACTTTGGAGGCGACAATGGCTTACGACGTGATCATCCGCGACGGCTTGTGGTTCGACGGAACCGGCAGCGCGCCACACACCCGCACGCTGGGTATCCGCGACGGCGTGGTGGCCACGGTGTCCTCCGGGCCGCTCGACGAGACGGGCTGCCCCGAGGTGATCGACGCGGCGGGCAAGTGGATCGTGCCCGGCTTCATCGATGTGCACACCCATTACGACGCCGAGGTGCTGCTGGACCCGGGCCTGCGCGAGTCGGTGCGCCACGGTGTCACCACGGTGCTGCTCGGCATGTGCTCGCTGTCGACGGTGTACTCGAACTCCGAAGACGCCGCCGACTTGTTCAGCCGGGTCGAGGCGGTGCCGCGCAACTACGTGCTCGGCGCTTTGAACTCCAAGCGAACGTGGTCAAACGCCGCGGAATACATCGAGACAATCGACGCGCTGCCGCTCGGGCCGAATGTCGGTTCGCTGCTTGGTCATTCGGATCTGCGCAGCACCGTGCTCGGGCTCGATCGGGCCACCGACGCCACCGTCAAGCCCACCGACGCCGAACTGGAGAAGATGGCGGCGTTGCTCGACGAGGCCCTCGAGGCCGGGATGCTGGGCATGTCGGGCATGGACGCCGCGATCGACAAGCTCGACGGCGACCGCTTCCGCTCGCGGGCGCTGCCGTCCACCTTCGCGACCTGGCGCGAGCGCCGCAAGCTGATCAAAGTGCTGCGCAAGCGGGGTCGGATGCTGCAGAGCGCGCCCGACGTCAACAGGGCGGCCACGGCCATTCTGTTCTTCCTGGAGAACAGTCGAATATTCGGACGCCGCAAGGGGGTTCGGATGAGCTTGCTGGTGTCCGCGGATGCCAAGTCCAATCCGCTGGCGGTCTACGTGTTCGGGCCGGCGACCCGGCTGGCGAACAAGCTGCTCGGATCGAGTGTGCGGTTCCAGCATCTGCCGGTACCGTTCGAGTTGTACTCCGACGGAATCGACCTGCCGGTCTTCGAAGAGTTCGGCGCGGGCACGGCCGCGCTGCACCTGCGTGACCAGTTGCAGCGCAACGAGTTACTGGCCGACGAGGCCTACCGCCGCGAGTTCCGCAAGGAGTTCGACCGCGTCAAGCTGGGCCCGTCGCTGTGGCACCGCGACTTCCACGACGCCGTGATCGTCGAGTGCCCCGATAAGTCGTTGATCGGCAAGAGCTTTGGCGCGATCGCCGACGAGCGCGGGCTGCACCCGCTCGACGCGTTCCTCGACGTGCTCGTCGAAAACGGGGAACGCAACGTGCGCTGGACCACCATCGTCGCCAACCACCGGCCCAAGCTGCTCAACGCGCTGGCCAACGAGGACAGCGTGCACATGGGCTTCTCGGATGCCGGGGCGCACCTGCGCAATATGGCCTTCTACAACTTTCCGATCAAGCTGCTCAAGCGAACTCGGGACGCCTACCGGGCGGGGGCACCGTTCATGACCACCGAACGGGCCGTGCACCGGCTCACCGGCGAACTGGCGGACTGGTTCGGCATCGACGCCGGAACCCTGCGGCAAGGCGACCGGGCCGACTTCGTGGTGATCGACCCGGCCGGCCTCAACGACGAGGTCGAGGCTTACCACGAGGAAGAGGTCCCCTTCTACGGCGGTCTGCGGCGCATGGTCAATCGGAACGACGAGGCCGTGGTCGCCACGGGTGTGGGCGGCGCCGTGGTCTTCCGGGCGGGCGAGTTCCGTGAGGGCTACGGACAGACCGTGAAGTCGGGCCGGTACCTGCGGGCCGGTCGGCGCGCGCGGCACTCGGCCGCACTGGTCTGAGCGGCCTCTCATGGCAAGAACCCAGCAGCAACGCCGCGAGGAGACCGTCGGGCGGCTCCTCGAGGCGTCCATCGCCAGGATCGTCGAGGTCGGCTACGCGCGAGCCTCGGCCGCCGTGATCACCAAGCGGGCCGGGGTGTCGGTGGGGGCGCTGTTCCGTCACTTCGAGACGATGAGCGACTTCATGGCGGCGACGGCGTCGGAGGTGCTGCGCCGGCAGGTGGAGTCGTTCACCAAGCAGGTCGCCCAAATCCCGGCCGACCAGCCGGCGCTGGAAGCGGCGCTGACGATTCTGCGGGACATCACCGGCGGCCCCACCAACGCGGTGCTCTACGAATTGATGATCGCCGCGCGTACCGACGAGAAGCTCAACACCCATCTGCGCGACGTCCTGGCGCAGTACACCGCGAAGATTCTCGACGCCGCGCGGGCGCTTCCGGGTGCCGAGGCGATCGGCGAGGAGACCTTCCCGGTGCTGGTGGCGTTGATGACCAACGTCTTCGACGGCGCGGCGATCGTGCGCGGGATTTTCCCCGAGCCCGACATCGAGGAGCAACGAATTGCGTTGCTGTCCAAGCTGATAACCGGACTGGTTCCGATCGAGGGCCGTTGAGGCTCTACAGCGAGCCGATGCTGGACGACGGGTTGAGCGCGAAACCCCAGTCGAACAGGCTGCCCGCCTGATCCCAATAGGTCGGTCCGCCCGGTTTGACCATGCCGTACATCATCGCGACCACCAACCGGCGTCCACCGCGCGCGGCGGCGCCGACGAAGGTCTTGCGGGCCGCGTTGGTTAACCCGGTCTTGCCGCCGATCGCGCCCGGATAGCGGGTCAGCAGCTCGTCCTGATTGGTGATCGGCTCGTCGCCATGATCGCCGGGAAACATCGCCGACGGCTCGGCGGTGATGTGGGCGAACATCGGGTTGGCCATCGCGGCCCGGAAGATGACGGCCAGGTCGTGTGCGGTCGAGGCCCCGGAGCCGCCGGGGCCGTCCAAACCGGACGGGGTGGCCGCGTGGGTGCTGGTCGCGCCGAGCGAGGCGGCCTTCGCGTTCATCTTGGCCACCGTGGCGTCGGCGCCGCCCATCAGATGCGCCAGCGTGTTGGCGGCGTCGTTGCCGGATACCAGCAGCAGGCCGTCGAGCAGCTGCCGGGCGGTGTAGCTGCGGCCGGGTTTGATACCGACGCAGTTGCACTCGACCTGGGTGTCGGCGACGTCGGCGACGACGGTGGAGTCCATGCTCACCTCGTCCAGTGCCACCAGCGCCAACAGCACCTTGATCGTGCTCGCGGGCGGGTGGGCCAGGTTCTGGTCGCGTCCGGCCAGCACCTGGCCGCTATCCAGGTCGGCCAGGATCCAGGTCTGCGCGGGGCCGTCGGGGATCGGCAGCGAGCCGATCGGCTGCATATCGTCGGCCCAGGACGTGGCGGCGGTGATTCCCGCGACCGTGAGCAGCCCAGCAGCTGCGGCGATGAGTTTCCGCATGGCCGCAGAGTTTAACTTCCGGGCCCGGCCGACGCCTCTTGCCTCACGGACACCAGGGCGGAACAGGGCAGAACGGCAGCGGGGGCAGCGGCAGGTAGGACGTCTGCGTGGGGACCGGCCCCGGCGGCGGCGGGTGCTTGAACGGCAGCGACTGCCAGGAGTAGAAGACGCCGGTGCCGGTGTCGTGCACGCCCGCGTAGTCCCAGTAGAAGTCATGGCAGACGTTCGGGTCCCAGGGAATCGGCCGGCCCGCTGGATCGGGGTCACCCGGGCACCAGCGCTGGCACGCGCTGCCCGGCGCGCAGGCACCCGGGGCGGCCCCGGCCACGCCGGGTGAACCCAGGCCGGCCCACACCAGCATTGTCGTTGCCAAGCAGGCGATCCCTGCTTTCATAGCTGGGATTATTCTCCTTGCCGGCTTTGCGTGGTATGGGAAAGGGGAGGAGACGGCTATGGGTGAACGAATCGACTACGAAGCGGTGGCCCCGCGGGGCGTGAAACTACTGGGCGACGTGCATCTCTACGTGAGCCAGTCGGGTCTGTCGCCGGTGCTGCTGACCGCTGTATACCTGCGGGTCTCGCTGATCAACGGCTGCGCCTACTGCATCGACATGCACTCCCGGGAATTGCGCCAATTGGGGGTGTCGAACGAAAAGATCGCGCTGGTTCCGGTGTGGCAGGAGGCCGGCGAGCTGTTCGACGACCGCGAGCGCGCCGCGTTGGCGTGGGCGGAGACGGTCACCCTGATCTCGACCACGGGCGCGCCCGACAGCGCGTACCAGGCCGCGGCCGCGCACTTCGACGAGAAAGAACTGGTTGACCTCACGATCGCCATCGCGACGATGAACACCTATAACCGGTTGGCGATCAGCTTCCGCAACACGCCGGCCGCCTTGGAAGCGAAACGAGTCGCGAAACACGCTGAAACACAAGGAAACTGACGGCTCTTCGGGGTGGCTGGGCCGGCCCGATATCCCGGGTGTTGAATCGATGCATGTTGAGACTGGCCGAAATTTCCGACCGTCTGGAGATCCAGCAGCTGATGGTGGACTATTCCACCGCCATCGACCAGCGGCGATTCGACGATTTGGACAAGGTATTCACCGAAGACGCCTACATCGACTACACGGCGTTGGGCGGCATCGAAGGCCATTACCCGGAGGTCAAGAAATGGCTGTCCGAGGTGCTGCCGACGTTCCAGGTGTACGCGCACATGCTCGGGAATTTCTCGGTCCAGATCGACGGGGACAAGGCGTCCTCCCGGGTGATCTGTTTCAACCCGATGGTCTTTCCCGGCGACTCCGGCAAACCCGGAGACCAGGTGATGTTCTGCGGGCTCTGGTACGACGACGAGTTCGTGCGCACCGAGCAGGGCTGGCGGATGACGCGCCGGGTCGAGACGAAGGTTTTCCAGAAGATCGTGTGACCCGGTGCCGCGGCTCTTGGTGAATTTCTGCCGAAGGCCCTCGTTCTGGCACAATGGGCGGCTGTCCGTCGCGCGATTACGATCGCGCCCCGGTCATACACGCGAGGCAAAACCGGATCCGGGCATCCCGCCCGGATCGCTGAATTGCAGCGTGACACACACAGGAGAATTCGCTTAACCATGTCTGTGAAGATCAAGCTGACCCGGCTTGGCAAGATCCGCAACCCCCAGTATCGCATCGCCGTCGCCGACGCTCGCACGCGGCGCGACGGCCGCTCGATCGAGGTGATCGGCCGGTACCACCCCAAGGAAGACCCGAGCCTGATCGAGATCGACTCGGAGCGGGCCCAGTACTGGCTGTCGGTCGGTGCGCAGCCGACCGAACCGGTCGTCAAGCTGCTGAAGATCACCGGCGACTGGCAGAAGTTCAAGGGCCTGCCCGGCGCCGAGGGCAGCCTGCAGGTCGCCCCGCCCAAGCCCAGCAAGCTGGACCTGTTCAACGCCGCGCTGGCCGAGGCCGACGGCGGACCGACCACCGAGGCCACCAAGCCGAAGAAGAAGGCCCCGGCCAAGAAGCCCGCGAAGGCCGACGAGGCCGCCGCGGAGGCCCCGGCCGAAGCTGAAGCCGCCTCCGAAACCGCCGAGGCTCCCGCCGACGCGCCCGCCGAAAGCTGACTGTCGCGATGAGTACGGTCGTCGTCGACGCTGTCGAGCATTTGGTCTGCGGAATCGTGGACAACCCGGACGATGTCCGGGTGGATCTGGTTACCAGCCGGCGCGGACGCACTGTCGAGGTGCACGTGCACCCCGAGGATCTGGGCAAGGTGATCGGTCGCGGCGGCCGTACCGCGACGGCGTTGCGCACGCTGGTCGCCGGCATCGGTGGCCGCGGTATCCGCGTCGACGTGGTGGACACCGACCAGTAGGCCGGTGCTCATGGAGCTGCTCGTCGGGCGCGTCGTCAAAGCACACGGCATCACCGGCGAGGTGGTCGTGGAAGTTCACACCGACGACCCCGCCGATCGGTTCGCGTCGGGTAGCACGTTGCGTGCCAAGCCATCCCGCGGTCGCGGCGAAGAACGCAGCTATGTGGTGGCCGCCGCGCGCGAACACGGCGGCCGGCTGCTGGTGCGGTTGGCCGGAGTGGACGACCGCGATGCCGCCGACGCGTTGCGCGGCAGCCTGTTCGTGGTGGACTCCGACGACCTGCCACCGATCGACGAGGCCGACACCTATTACGACCACCAGCTCGAAGGCCTGGCGGTGCGGACCACCGCGGGACAGGATCTCGGCGTCGTCGCCGTGGTGCTGCACACGGCGGCCGGGGAGTTACTGGCGGTGCACCGACGTGATGGCGCCGAAACCCGGGAAGTGCTGGTGCCGTTCGTGAATGCGATCGTCACCTCGGTGTCGCTGGACGACCGGATGGTCGAAATCGATCCGCCCGAGGGCCTGCTGGATTTGGGGTAGCCGGTGCGCATAGACGTCGTGACGATTTTTCCGGACTATCTGGACGCGCTGCGGCAATCGTTGCCCGGCAAGGCGATTGCGTCGGGCCTGGTCGATCTGCGGGTTCATGACCTGCGGGGGTGGACGCACGACGTGCACCACTCGGTGGACGACGCGCCCTACGGCGGCGGGCCCGGGATGGTGATGAGAGCGCCGGTGTGGGGTGAGGCGCTGGATGAAATCTGTTCCGGCGAAACGCTGTTGGTCGTCCCCACCCCGGCCGGCGCGCTGTTCAAGCAAGCCACCGCCCAGCGCTGGAGCGCCGAGGGACACCTGGTGTTCGCCTGCGGCCGCTACGAGGGCATCGACCACCGCGTCGTCGAGGATGCCGCGCGCCGGATGCGGGTCGAGGAGGTGTCGATCGGCGACTACGTGCTGCCGGGCGGCGAGTCGGCGGCGGTCGTGATGATCGAATCCGTGCTGCGGCTGCTGACCGGCGTGCTGGGCAATCCCGCGTCGCATCGCGAAGATTCGCACTCGCCGGTGCTGGGCGGCCTGTTGGAGGGGCCCAGCTACACGAGGCCGCCGAGCTGGCGGGGTCTCGACGTCCCCGACGTGCTGCTGTCGGGCGATCACGCGCGTGTCGCGGCCTGGCGCCGGGAGGTTTCGCTGCAACGCACCCGCGAGCGCCGCCCCGATCTCGAGCCCTAGACGGAGTTGGAGCCGATTCGGCCGTTGGGGAACATCGTCTTGACGGCCCGGGTGATCGTGTCGCGTGCCGTCGTGTCGTCGGAGGACTGCAGCGACTCGACGACCACGATGTAGCGGCGGTCCGATCCCACCACGCCGGTCGACAGATGCATCCACTCGGTGCCGATGCAGCACATCCAGCCCTGCTTGACGGCCACCGGCTCCGCGAACAGACCGTCGGGAATGCCGAACCGCTGCGGGTACCCGTCGATTCCGGTCGGGGTGGAGCGGGCCAGGTCGTTGACGATGACCTTGGCCCGGTCCTCGGAGAGACCGCCGGTGCCGTCGAGCAGCTCGTCGTAATAGCGGATCAGGTCGGTCAGCGAGCTCATCGTGTTCCACCAGCGCCCGTCGGACGGCGGGGTGGTCGACGTCAGCCCGTAGCGGTTCGCCACCTGCGTGATGATGTTGTCACCACCATCCTGACCCCAGAACCGCTCCGCGGCGCCGTCGTCGGACGACTGCAGCATCAGGTCAAGTGCCTGACGATCGTCGGGGGACAGCGTGGTCTTGCCCTGGGCTTCTTGCAGCAGCAGATCGTCGGCGATGAACAGCTTGGCCACCGACGCCGTGCCGATGATCTGGGTGTTGCCGTTGGAGATCAGCTCGTGGGTCTTGCGGTCCAGAATGCCCACCGAGAGCGTGGCCCCGGCGGCGGCGGCCTGGTCGGTCGCCTGCTGAATGCGTGCCTGCAGCCCGCCGAATGAGGTCTGCACTACCTGCGGCGCCGCGGCCAAACCGGGCGTGTCGACGGTGTCCAGCAGCAGCTGAATGAGTTGCGGCTGGTGATCGGGCGTGTCCGCGGACGTGCTGGATACCTTCGTCTGGGGTTTTTCCGCGAGCCGTGCCTCGTCGCACCCCGCCAGCACCAGCGTCACCGCCGCGAAGGCGGCGAGTGCGTTGTGGGGGCGTACCCGCATCTGTTCTTCTCCCAAGTTCTCTGACGTCAACCTGCATCTGGGCGGCCGTACCGCAATCTGCCCGGGCGTCTTCGAGTTCGGGTAGTGACTAGCGTGTTTTGACCCCAGCTATATGTACCATTCACCAGCGCCTACGGCGCGCCATGAACCGCGGGGTTTACCTGTGATTTTCAATGCACGCCGGGTGTCTGGCACAATTGATCAGTTGTCTCCAGCGGCTGCCGGCAGGCCGGGCCGCCTCTTGCCTGCTGCGAGATACCACCCAAAGCCCGAAATCGGCTTAACGACCACCCCTGCGTGCGGGCAGTTGCCGCACGCCGCGACCTCAAGGAAGTGTCACTCGCATGAACAGGCTGGACTTCGTCGATCAGGCGTCGCTGCGCGACGACATCCCGGCCTTCAGCCCGGGCGACACCATCAACGTGCATGTCAAGGTCATCGAGGGCGCCAAGGAGCGTATCCAGGTGTTCAAGGGTGTGGTGATCCGCCGGCAGGGCGGTGGCATCCGCGAGACCTTCACGGTGCGCAAGGAGAGCTACGGCGTCGGCGTCGAGCGGACCTTCCCGGTGCACTCGCCGACCATCGACCACATCGAGGTGGTGACCCGTGGCGACGTCCGCCGCGCCAAGCTCTACTACCTGCGCGAACTCCGCGGCAAGAAGGCCAAGATCAAGGAAAAGCGCTGACTGCGCGCGTCTCGGCGGTCGGTGCGGCACGCCCAGACGCTTTAGCGACACCCTCAACGCGCTGGATACTCTGATCTCGTGACGGATTCCACGGACTCACCCGAGCCCCCGCCCGAGGCTGGTCAGTCGGAGCCGAAGGTCTCCACTCGCGCCCCGGACGTGCCCTTGACCGGAGGGGCCGAAGCCGACGAGCCCGGCGCCCCGTCCGAACCCGACGCCGGGGAGTCCGACCCGGAAGCGTCCGACGAGCCGGAACCCAAGAAGAAGTCGGCGCTGCGCGAGCTGACGATTCTGGCGGTGACCGCGATCGTCCTCTACTACGTCATGTTGACGTTCGTCGCCCGTCCGTACCTGATTCCGTCGGAGTCGATGGAGCCCACGTTGCACGGCTGTTCGGGTTGTGTGGGCGACCGGATCATGGTCGACAAGCTCACCTACCGCTTCGGCTCGCCGCATCCCGGCGACGTCATCGTCTTCAAGGGCCCGCCGAACTGGAATACCGGATACAAGTCGATCCGTTCCACCAACACCGCGCTGCGCTGGGTCCAGAACGGGCTGTCGTTCATCGGATTCGTGCCCCCGGACGAGAACGATCTGGTGAAGCGGGTTATCGCGGTCGGCGGGCAGACCGTGCAGTGCCGAGCCGACACCGGGCTGACGGTCGACGGCAAGCCGCTCAAGGAGCCGTACCTGAAGCCGGCCACGATGATGGCCGACCCGGCGGTGTACCCGTGCCTGGGCAGTGAGTTCGGGCCGGTCACCGTCCCGGACGGACGGTTGTGGGTGATGGGTGACAACCGCACCCATTCGGCGGACTCGCGCGCCCACTGCACCAGCACCCCGACCGACGCGCTCAAAGGCATTCTGTGCACCGGCGATCCGAGCTCGGGGACGGTGCCGGTCGACAACGTCATCGGCAAGGCCAGGTTCATCGTCTGGCCGCCGACGCGATGGGGTGGCGTGGGTTCGGTGAACCCACAGCAAGGCCAGTAGCCATGGCCACCACCTGGCCGCCGCGGACGGTGATCCGCAAATCGACAGGACTGCGCACCCTGGAATCCGCGCTGCATCGCAGCGGCCTGGGTCCGGTGGCCGGGGTGGACGAGGTCGGCCGCGGCGCCTGCGCGGGCCCGCTGGTGGTGGCGGCCTGTGTCCTGGGGCCTAATCGCCTGGAAAGCCTTGCTGCCCTTGATGATTCGAAGAAGCTCACCGAGAAGGTGCGAGAGAAGCTGTTCCCGCTGATCTGCCGCTACGCGGTGGCGTATCACGTCGTGTTCATCCCGTCGACCGAAGTCGACCGGCGCGGGGTGCACGTCGCCAACATCGAAGGCATGCGGCGCGCGGTGGCCGGTCTGTCGGTGCGGCCCGGCTACGTGCTAAGTGACGGCTTTCGGGTGCCGGGGCTGCCGATGCCGTCGCTGCCGGTGGTCGGTGGGGACGCGGCCGCGGCCTGCATCGCCGCCGCCAGCGTGCTGGCCAAGGTCAGCCGCGACCGGCTGATGGTCGCGATGGACGCCGATCATCCCGGCTATGGCTTCGCCGACCACAAGGGCTACACCACGGCGGCGCACAGTTCGGCGCTGAGCCGGCTCGGGCCCTGCGCCGAGCACCGCTATTCGTTCATCAACGTCCGGCGCGTGGCCTCGGTATCCGGGGACGGCTCCGGCGCACGGGTGGTGGCCGAATGCAAACCGGACCCTCCGGGCGAGCGTGGCGAACCCTCGTGAGGAAAGATGGGAGCGGACTGCTCGCCCGGCGACCATGCTGTCGCGAACGGGGAGTCAGGAAAACGGGCAGGGAAAAGGACGTTTGAGCAGATGAGTGCCGAAGATCTCGAAAAGTACGAAACCGAGATGGAGCTCTCGCTCTACCGCGAATACAAAGACATCGTCGGCCAGTTCAGCTACGTCGTGGAAACCGAACGACGCTTCTACCTGGCCAACAGCGTCGAAATGGTGCCGCGCAACGCCGACGGCGAGGTCTACTTCGAGCTGCGGCTGTCCGACGCCTGGGTGTGGGACATGTACCGGCCGGCCAGGTTCGTCAAGCAGGTGCGGGTGGTCACCTTCAAAGACGTCAACATCGAAGAGGTCGAGAAGCCCGAACTGCGGCTCCCCGAATAGGTCATTTCCCGGACGGAAGTTCGGTCTCACCGTCGGGCGGCAGGCCGCCGCGACGCTCGATGACCTCGCGCGCGACGTCGGCCAGCTTGATGTTCATGGCCTGGGAGTGCCGGCGCAGCAGGTCGAACGCCTCGTCTTCGGTCAGGCCGTGCAGCAGCATCAGCATCCCGACGGCCTTGCCGATTTCGCGGTTGCTCAGCAGCCCCCGGCGCAGGCTGGCGGCATCCTCGCCCTTCGCTACCGCGTTGATGGCCACGCTGGCGAATGAGGCCAGCACCGCCGCCGTTCCCGCCGACTCCTCGTCGAAACTGTTGGGGGTGTCGCTGAACAGGTTAAGCGCGGCGCCCTTGCGCTTGTTGACCAGCAGCCGAAACCCCATGGCTCCGCGCACCGGAGTCTCCGCGAGCAGCCGGGCCGCCAGCTTGGGCCAATGCGACGGCGTCGTCAGGTCGGTGTCGATCTGGGGGTCTCCTCTTCGATGGCATCCAGGCAGGGGCCGTCGCCGGCGTCCAGCTCCATCTGATCGATCTTCTTGGCGAGCGCATCGCTGGCGCCGACGGTGACATAGCGATCGCCGTCGAGCACCAACAGGCTGGCGTGGTCACAGCCGCGCACGGTCAATGTCGCGGCGACGCAGATGGCCGCGTACATCTCCGTGACGTCCGAGCCCTGATAAATGATCTCGGCGAGGGCCGCGAAAACCGTCGCTGGATCGGCTTTCTCGCCGCCCGGCATCGACGCGTCGCCTTGTGGTTCATCTGCCATGTGGTGCCTCATTCCGGCTGTGTCGTACGGCGTGCCGCCGACGCAACCCTTAACCGCTGTGTTACCCATGCTCGTCCAACCGACGAGCCAAATCGACCCTAGAGCACTCGGGACCGACCGGTGCCCGAATGGCCGCACGTCAGACGGCGTGTTGGCCCGCCGGGCCGCGTGCCAATGTAGTTTGGCTTGGTGAGGTTTCAGGGTTCGTTTCAGCCTTCGGCCGAGGTGATATAGCCGTGGGGAACGTAACCGCGCGCCGCCGCGCGACGCACCTCAACGCGGGTCAGGCGGTCACCCGGCCCGAAACGCTGGCCGTGGAGGAGCCGCTGGAGATCCGGGTCAACGGCACGCCGGTCACCGTGACGATGCGGACCCCCGGCTCGGATATTGAACTCGCACAAGGCTTTCTGCTCACCGAGGGCGTGATCGTGCGCCGCGACGAGGTGCAGACCATCCGCTACTGCGGCGGCCGCGGCGAGGGCGACGCCAACACCTACAACGTGCTGGACGTGACGCTGGCCCCCGGGGTGAAACCACCCGGCCTCGACGTCACCCGCAACTTCTACACCACTTCCTCGTGCGGGGTCTGCGGCAAGGCGTCGCTGGACGCCGTCCGGGTGATCAGCCGCTTCTCGGCGGGCGACGATCCCGTCACCGTGACATCCGCCACACTCAAGGCGATGCCCGGCCAACTGCGCAGCGCCCAAAAGGTTTTCGACAGCACCGGCGGACTGCACGCAGCGGCGCTGTTCGACGCCGACGGCACGATGCTGGTGGTCCGCGAGGACATCGGTCGGCACAACGCCGTCGACAAGGTGGTCGGGTGGGCGGTCGAGCACGAGCGGATACCGCTGACGGGTGCGGTGCTGTTGGTTAGCGGCCGGGCGTCGTTCGAGATCACCCAGAAGGCGGTGTTGGCGGGGATTCCGGTGCTGGCCGCGGTGTCCGCACCGTCGTCACTGGCGGTGTCGCTGGCCGACGAGTCCGGGCTCACGCTGGTCGCGTTCCTGCGTGCCGACTCGATGAACGTGTACAGCCGCGCGGACCGGATCACCTAGTTTCGATTTCGAATAGCGCTGCAGTGCAGGGTGCTTCGTCGGTGGCTGTGGATAGAAATCCGCCTGTGAATAACCGACCCCTGCGGTGGCCGTCGGGTGCCCGTCGCGGCGGGTCATGTCGGGCCGGGTGGGCAGGTTGGTCGCATGACGACCGCAAGGGCCTCCGAGGCCGAAAAGAGGATGACCCGCATCGAGCTGGGAGCGCTGGGTGAGGCCCACGCCGTGGCATACCTGGCGCGGATGGGGCTGCGCATCGTGGACCGCAATTGGCGCTCCCGCTACGGCGAACTCGACGTGATCGCCGCCGACGACGTCACCCGCACGGTGGTGTTCGTCGAGGTCAAGACGCGTACCGGGGACGGGTATGGGGGCCTGGCGCAAGCCGTCACGCCCCGCAAGGTCCGGCGGCTGCGCCGGCTGGCGGGGCTCTGGCTGGCCGCTCAGGACGGGCGCTGGGCGGCGGTCCGCATCGATGTGATCGGCGTCCGTATCGGGCGCCGGCGCATGCCGGAGATCTCGCACCTGCAGGGGATCGGCTGATGGCGCTGGGTCGCGCGTTCTCAGTCGCGGTGCGCGGACTCGACGGTCACATCGTGGAGATCGAGGCCGATATCACCTCGGGGCTACCCGGTGTCCACCTCGTCGGACTGCCCGACGCCGCGTTGCAGGAGTCGCGCGATCGGGTGCGGGCGGCGGTGACCAACTGCGGAAACGACTGGCCGCAGGCCAGACTCACGCTCGCGCTGTCTCCGGCGACGCTGCCGAAAATGGGCTCGGTCTACGACATCGCGCTGGCAGCGGCCGTGCTCTCGGCACAGCGCAAGAATCCGTGGGAACGCCTGGAGAAGGCGGTGTTGCTGGGCGAGCTGTCGTTGGACGGCCGGGTGCGGCCGGTGCGCGGGGTGCTGCCCGCGGTGCTGGCCGCCAAACGTGAGGGCTGGCCCACCGTCGTCGTCCCGGTGGACAACCTGGCCGAGGCCAGCCTGATCGACGGGATCGACGTCTGGGGCGTGCGCACGCTAAGACAACTGCAGGGCTGGCTCGGTGGGTCGGTCCGGTTGGACGAGCGGATCAGCCCGGCTGCGACAGACCCGGAGCCGGCGGGTGATCTGGCCGACGTCGTGGGGCAGGCGCAGGCACGTTTCGCGGTCGAGGTCGCCGCCGCCGGGGCGCATCACCTGATGCTGACCGGGCCGCCGGGCATCGGCAAAACCATGCTCGCGCAGCGTCTTCCGGGATTGCTGCCCCGCCTGACCGACAGTGAGGCGCTGGAGGTCACTGCGATTCATTCGGTGGCCGGGTTGTTGTCCGGGGACACGCCGCTGATCACCCGGCCGCCGTTCGTGGCGCCCCACCACAGTTCCAGCGTTGCCGCACTCGTCGGCGGAGGCTCGGGAATGGCCCGCCCCGGCGCGGTCAGCCGGGCGCATCGCGGAGTGCTGTTCCTCGACGAATGCGCCGAGATCAGCCTCAGCGCGCTCGAGGCATTGCGAACACCGTTGGAAGACGGCTTGATTCGTCTGGCACGCCGCGACGGGGTGGCCTGCTACCCGGCCCGGTTCCAGTTGGTGCTGGCCGCCAACCTGTGCCCGTGCGCGCCGGCCGATCCGCAGGACTGCATGTGTCCGGCCGCAACCAAAAGGCGCTATCTGGGCAAGCTGTCGGGTCCGTTGCTGGATCGGGTGGACCTGCGGGTGCAGATGCATGCGGTGCGCACCGGCGCGTTCGCGGTCGCCGACGGCGAATCGTCCGCGCAGGTGCGCCAGCGGGTGGCCCAGGCCCGCGATACGGCGGCGCAGCGTTGGCGGCCACACGGTATCAGCACCAATGCCGAAGTCAGTGGAACGCTGTTGCGACGAAAGTTCCGGCCCGGCAGCAAGGCAATGGATCCGCTGCGCCTCGCGGTGGAACGCGGGCTGCTCAGCATCCGCGGACTCGATCGCACGTTGCGCGTCGCGTGGAGCCTGGCCGACCTGGCCGGCCGGAGCGTGCCCGGGCTCGACGAGGTGGCCGCCGCACTGAGCTTCCGGCAGCTGGAAGCGCAACGATGACCGCGGTGTTCGACGATCCCAGCTGGCCGGCGTGGGCGTACCTGTCGCGAGTGGCCGAGCCGCCGTGCCCGGAACTCGCCGCCCTGGTGCGCCGCGTCGGCCCGGTCGAGGCGGCCGACCGGGTCGGGCGCGGACTGGTCAGTGACGAGCTGGCGCGGAGCACCGCGGCTAGGCGGGAAATAGACTCCGCTGCAACCGATCTCGAGTTGCTCGCCCGGCGCGGCGGACGGTTGATCACCCCCGATTGCCCGGAGTGGCCGCTGGTCGCGTTCTCGGCATTCGGCGGTGCCGCGGCCAGGCCTCGCGGCGCGCCGCCGCTGGTGTTGTGGGCGCTGGGTCCCGCGCGCCTGGACGAGGTGACCCAACGCGCGGCCGCGGTGGTGGGCACCCGCGTCGCCACCGCTTACGGCGAGCAGGTGGCCGCCGATCTGGCGGCGGGCCTGGCCGAGCGCGACGTCGCTGTGGTCTCCGGCGGCGCCTACGGGATCGACGGGGTGGCCCATCGTGCGGCGCTGGCGAGCGACGGAATCACCGTGGCGGTGCTGGCCAGCGGGATCGATATCCCATATCCGGCAGGGCATTCCGCCCTGCTGCACCGCATCGGTCAGCACGGCCTGCTGATCAGCGAATACCCGCCCGGACTTACCCCGGCTCGGCACCGGTTTCTGACCCGCAATCGCCTGGTCGCCGCACTCGCGGGGGCCGCCGTGGTGGTGGAGGCGGGGCTGCGCAGCGGCGCCGCGAACACCGCGGCTTGGGCGCGGGCGTTGGGCCGGATGGTGGCCGCGGTGCCCGGACCGGTCACATCGTCCGCGTCGGTGGGTTGTCACGTGCTGTTGCGCAACGGGGCCGAGCTGGTCACTCGGGCCGACGACATCGTCGAACTCGTCGGCCGCATCGGTGAACTCGCCGTCGAAGAACCTCGGCCCGCGACGGCGTTGGACGGGCTGGGCGAGGCCGAACGTCAGGTGTACGAGGCGTTACCCGGTCGCGGCGCTGCAACGGTCGACGAGATCGCGGTCGGCTCCGGGCTGATGCCCGAGCAGGTGCTCGGACCGCTGGCGATTCTCGAGGTGGCCGGGTTGGCCGAGCGTGACGGTGGGTGCTGGCGAATCGTGCGCACCCGCGACCGAGCGGGGGAGGTGCGGATGCGAGCTACGTGACCCAGGGAAACACATCCACGGAAGACCGCGCGCCCTCGGCAGCGCGGGAGCGGTTCGGCTCCGGTGGGTCTTGTCTTCCGACAGATGCAAGCCCGTCGGAGTCAGCACTGTGGCCATCACACCGAACAGCGCTTCAAACCTTGGCAGCGGGAACGTGGCGGTCTCGCACCTCCGCACGGCAAAACAGCGCCGAGCGGCGCTCAATATCATTGAACGACAATGACATTAGGAAAAGCTGCGGTGGACCGTCGGTTGATCGAGTCCACTGGGTGTCGACGGGTCAAGACCAGCTCGGCGTCGAGCTGCGCGATGCGCTTAGAGGCGGCAGCAAGCTTATCGGCCTCCACCCTTGGGGGTGCCCTGGGTGACTCCGGCATCGATCAACGTGTGGAGCTCCCAGCGAAACAAGATGGCCTGAGCGATCTCGATCGGGGCCACCCGCGACGGCCACTGGCTCACCCGCGCGACGGATTCCGTAGTACCGACGAATCACCCAGCGCCCCAAGGCAGTACTACGTTTGGTCGTTTGTTCTTTGCGGATTATTTACACCGAAGACACTGTCGCGGGGATTGTGTGCCCTACGTAGATCACATATGATCTAGCGAATCGTATAGATTTGGGGATCTGTATACAAACTGACTGCAACCAGGGGGATCTGTTGAGCGTCAACCCGTTTGATGACGATAAGGGCAGCTTCCTCGTCCTAGCCAACGACGAAGACCAACACAGCTTGTGGCCGGTGTTTTCTTCTGTTCCAGCTGGCTGGCGAGTCGTCTACGGCGAGGCGGATCGTGCCGCGTGTCTGGACTACATCGAACAGAACTGGCCTGACATACGGCCGAGAAGTTTGCGTGAGAGATTGGCAAGTGCGCAGCCCGACGGAGGGCTTGCGCAGTAAAAGATTGCCTCAATGTGACGCTACAGCCGGTCAACTGAGCAGCCAAGGACACAAGTCCAGTTTGTCTTAGGGCGTGGTCCGCGTGGGGCTTTGCCAAGGTTGTTAGCGCGTGTCTCGTGTTGTGCGATAAGCCATCTCAATGAAAATCGACGTTGAGATTCTGGCGTGACGGGTTAGATTAGGGGGTCGCTTTCTCATGCTCAATTTCGGTGCGCAATCGGATGTATTGGGACCTTTAACTGCTGCGCAGTGGTCGATGTGGGCTGCCCAACAACTCCAGCCCGAAGTCGCCTATAACTTCGCCGGCTATTTGATGATCGATCACTTTGTCGACCTCGAGAGGCTTTCGGTTGCCTACCGAGCTGCGGCGACGCGGTTCGGCACGCCTTGTGCGCGGTTGGCCTTGCGGGACGGTGAACCGATCTTTGTGGTGGACCGTTCATTTCCGGAAACCGTACGGTGTATTGATCTGCGTGCTGAGTGTGATCCCGTAGCGGCTGCTCATCAATGGATGAACAATGACTGCCGCCAACCCCTTGATCTGCTCCGTGACCGACTCACCGAGTTCGCGCTGTTGCGGATCAGCGATGGGATGTCGTTTTTCTACCTACGTACGCACCATACTCTCTCTGACGGGTACGGCGCCAGTAACTTTGTCCGGCATCTGGCAGCTGTTTACTCGGGATCGGTCGAGGACGCCGCTGTCGATGTCACCGCTGACGTCGACTTTTCCGATTTTGCTTTCCTCCGGGACGCCGACCGGAAGTATCAGGAATCTTCGCGTAGTGCCATCGACGCGGAGTACTGGAAGTCCGTGGTGCGCGAGCCCATGGACGTCACTGACCTAGCAGGGGTAAATAGGTTGGTGGCACCACGTTATCCGATGGTGCGCGAATTGGTGTGTAAGCATCGACTGCTGAACACCCAGGGTAATCAGCTCTACGCTGCGAGGGTAGTTGCCACGCTTGCCGCGTTCATTTCGAAAACAACAGGGCGCCAGAATATTTGGATGTCGTTGCCGGTTTCTGCTCGTACAACTGCGGCGCTGAAAAAATCTGCGGGCATGGTCTCTAATATGGTCCCGCTGCTCATCCGCGTCGATGAAAGCGACACCATCGGTGCATTGACTGATCAGGTCGCTACAACGCTGATTGGTGCGTTGCGGCATCAACAGTTCCGTCGTTGGCCGAACCTGGTTGCCGATGCTACTCGTCTTGGCATGAACGTGGAGTTCGGTCCGATTATCAACATCCTGGACTTCAATGCTCCGCTTCGTTTCGGTTCTTCGGAAGCGGCGAGTCATGTATTGACCATCTTCCCGATACAAGACATTTCGGTCAACGTCTATCCCCGCCTGAGTGACGGCGTGCCGCGAATTGACTTCTGGTGGAATCCAGATCGCTACACCGACGATGAGATCGCCATGCACGTGGCCCGTTTGGAGCTAGCTTTTGACGGCCTTGTGACCGCTGAGCCGGGTGTCCGGTTGTCGTCGATCGAGGTGCTCGAGGCTGGTGAGCGGGCGCGGTTGGATCGGTGGAGTAACCGCGACGTGCTCGAGGTGGTGGGTCCCGTACCGGTGTCGGTGCCGGCGTTGTTCGCCCAGCAGGTCGCCCGGGTCGGTGATGCGGTGGCGGTCAGTTTCGCTGGTGCGTCGTTGACGTATCGGCAACTGGATGAGGCTTCAAACCGGGTGGCGCAGTGGTTGGTTGGCCGTGGTGTGGGGGCTGGGCAGTGTGTGGCGTTGGTGATGCCGCGTGGTGCTCGGGCGATCACGGCGATTGTGGGGGTGCTCAAGTCGGGGGCGGCCTATGTCCCGATCGATCCCAGTGTGCCTGATACCCGCATCGAGTTCGTGCTCACCGATGCCGCGCCGGTCGCGGTGATCACCACAGCGGTCCTTGCTGAGCGCCTCGAGGGTCTGGCTGGCCGTGATCTGTGGGTCATTGATGTTGATGACCCGGCGATCGCGGCTCAGCCGGCGACCGCGGTGACCGCGGGTCCGGCTCCTGACGATATTGCGTATGTCATTTACACCTCGGGCACCACCGGTGTGCCTAAAGGTGTTGGGATTGCGCATCACAACGTCACCGACCTGATCGACTCGCTGGATTCCAGACTGCCTCGTGAGGGTGTGTGGACGCAGTTCCACTCCAATAGCTTCGACTTTTCGGTGTGGGAGATCTGGGGTGCTCTGCTGCGTGGGGGCCGGCTGGTGGTGGTGCCTGATGAGGTGGTGTCCTCGCCGCAGGATTTCCATGCGTTGTTGGTGGCCGAGCAGGTCACGGTGTTGAGTCAGACCCCGTCGGCGTTTTATGCGTTGCAAAGTGTTGATGTGTCGCAGCGTGAGTTGGCGAGTCAACTCACGCTTGAGGCTGTGGTGTTCGCTGGTGAGGCGTTGGAGCCGGCGCGGCTGGGGGCGTGGTTGGACAACCATGCGGGTTTGCCGCGGTTGATCAACATGTATGGGACCACCGAGACGACGGTGCATGCGTCGTTTCGTGAGGTCACGCTCGGCGATGTCGACAGCAGTGCTTCCCGATTGGTGTGCCGTTGAGCCATCTTGGTTTTTTGGTGCTGGATGGGTGGTTGCGTCCGGTGCCGGTGGGTGTGGCCGGTGAGTTGTATGTGGCTGGTCGTGGTGTGGGTGTGGGGTATGTGGGTCGGTCGGGGTTGACTGGTTCGCGGTTTGTGGCGTGCCCGTTTGGGGTGTGGGTGCGCGGATGTATCGGACTGGGGATGTGGTGTCCTGGGGTCCGGATGGTCAGTTGCGGTATGTGGGGCGTGTTGATGAGCAGGTCAAGATTCGTGGGTATCGCATTGAGTTGGGTGAAGTACGCGCAGCACTTGCTGGTTTAGAGGGTGTGGATCAGGCGGTCGTGATCGCGCGTGAGGACACGCCGGGGTCAAGCGGCTGGTCGGTTATGTCACCGAATCCGTGGCCGGGATGGTGGATTCGGTGGTGGTGCGCGAGGAGCTGGGGCGGCGGTTGCCGTCGTATATGGTGCCCGCGGCTGTGGTCGTTATGGATGTGTTGCCGTTGACGGTCAACGGCAAGTTGGATGTGCGGGCGTTGCCGGCTCCTGAATATGGGGATGCGCAACGGTATCGGGCACCGCAAAGCGCCGCTGAGGAGATCCTGGCCGGGATTTTCGCCCAAGTGTTGGGTGTGGAGCGGGTCGGGGTTGATGACTCCTTCTTCGATCTGGGTGGGGATTCCATCTTGTCGATGCAGGTGGTGGGGCATGCTCGTGCGGCGGGGTTGGTGTGTCGGCCGCGGGACATTTTTGTGGAGCAGTCGGTGGCGCGGTTGGCTCGGGTGGTGGGGTTGCCGGTGAGGTGGCTGTTGATGAGGGTGTGGGGTCGGTGGTGGCGACTCCGATCATTCGTTGGTTGCAGGGTGTGGATGGCCCGGTAGGGCAGTTCAACCAGACGGTGGTGGTGTCGGCTCCAGCCGGGGTGGGCCTGGCTGATGTGGTGGTGGTGGTGCAGGCGCTGCTGGATCGGCATGCGATGTTGCGGTTGCGTGTGGATGACGATGGTGTGGGTGGTTGGTCGTTGTGGGTGCCGCCGGCGGGGTCGGTGGATGCCGCGGGGTGTGTGGCGTCGGTGGATGTGCTCAGTGATGAGGCGTTGGTAGGGGCGCGGTCGCGGTTGGATCCGGCTGCCGGGGTGATGCTCAGCGCGTTGTGGGTGGCCTCGACGGCTCAGTTGGTGCTGATTGTGCATCATTTGGCTGTTGATGGGGTGTCGTGGCGGATCTTGTTGGAAGACATCAATATTGGGTGGGCTCAGCATCGGGCTGGTGCGCCGATTGCGTTGTTGGCGTCGGGGTCGTCGTTTCAGCGGTGGTCCTCGGTGTTGGCCGAGTATGCGTTAGCGCCTGAGGTTGTTGCGCAGCTGCCGGTGTGGGAGCAGGTGTTGGACACCCGGCGGTGTTGGCGGCGGTGACGCCGGGTGTGGATACGTTTGCTACGGCGGGGCGGTTGTCGGCGTCGTTGGATGTTGAGACGACTCGGATGTTGTTGGGTGAGGTGCCGGCGGCGTTTCATGCGGGGATCAACGACATGTTGTTGATTGCGTACGGGTTGGCGTGGGCGCAGTTCCTTGGTGCTGGTGATGGTGTGCCGGTGGGTATTGATGTTGAGGGTCACGGCCGTCACGAAGAGCTTGCTGGTGATGTTGATTTGTCGCGCACGGTGGGGTGGTTCACGACGAAGTATCCGGTGTCGTTGAGGCTGGGTGGGTTGTCGTGGGCGCAGGTGGTGGCCGGGGATCCCGCGTTGGGTGCGGTGATCAAAGACGTCAAAGAACAATTACGGGCGTTGCCTGATGGTGTGACGTATGGGTTGTTGCGGTATCTGAACCCTGAGGTGGAATTGTCGGGGCCTGAACCCACCATCGGGTTCAACTATTTGGGGCGTGTGGGTGCGGGCCCGGGCGAGTTGTCCGATGAGTTATGGCTTTTCAGTGAGCAGGGTGTGTCCTCGGTGGGTGTTACTGGGGCGATACCGATGCCGTTGGCGCACTCGGTGGAACTCAATGCGGTCACTATCGATGGTGCTGCTGGCCCGTCGCTGAGTGCGAACTGGATGTGGGCGCCTTCGGTGGTCGATGAGGCGGCGGTTGGTCGGCTTAGTGAGTTGTGGTTTGAGGCGTTGGCCGGGATGTGTGCGTGTGTTCGTGGTGGCGGGGGTGGGTTGACCCCGTCTGATATTGCGCCGGTGGTGTTGAGTCAGCAGCAGATTGATGAGTTGGTGTCAGTGGGTGTGGTGGCTGATGTGTTGCCGTTGACTCCGTTGCAGCAGGGGCTGCTTTTTCACGCCAATATCGCCCAGGCGGATCACAGCGCGGTGGGGGATCACGGTGATGTGTATGCGGTGCAGCTCGATATTGCGTTACGGGGGGCTCTTGATGTGGGTCGGTTGCGTGATGCGGTGGCTGTGGTGGTGGGTCGTCACCCGCATTTGGTGGCGCGGTTTAGCCAGCAGTTCGATCAGCCGGTGCAGGTGATTTCGGCCGATCCTGTGGTGGGGTGGCGGTATGTAGACCTCACGGCTTGCGCTGCTGATGCTGGTGATGTTGAGGTGCAGATTGAGCAGGTGTGTGCGGCTGAGCGTGGCGCGGTGTGTGATCTGGAGCATCAGCCGGCTTCTCGGGTGGCGTTGATCTGCACGGCACCAGATCAGTACCGGTTTGTGTTGACTAATCATCACATCGTGTTGGATGGCTGGTCGTTGCCGATCTTGTTGCAGGAGATCTTTGCTAGTTATTACGGGCAGCGGTTGGCGGTGGCGACGCCGTATCGCCGGTTTGTGACGTGGGTGGCTGAGCAAGACCTCGATCGTGCTCGGGCTGCGTGGGGTGAAGTGTTGGCCGGGTTGCAGACTCCGACGTTGGTGGGTCCGTCTGAGCCGATGGTGTTGGGGCAACGCGGAATTGAATCGTGTGAACTCACCGCTGAGCTTACTGAGGCGATCGGTGTGTTGGCGCGTCGTTGTCACACCACGGTCAACACGGTGCTTCAGGCCGGTTGGGCGCAGTTGTTGGTGTCGTTGACCGGTCACCAGGATGTGGTGTTCGGTATTGCGGTCTCCGGGCGTGAGGCCGAGTTGGTGGGTGTGGAATCGATGGTCGGGTTGTTGATCAACACCGTGCCGGTACGCGCCACGATCACCGCGGCGACGACGAGTATCGAGTTGTTGGAGCAGCTCACCGATGAGCACGTGAAAGTATTGGATCATCAGTATCTTTCGCTGACCGAGATCCACCGGGTGGCCGGGCATGACCGGTTGTTCGACACGTTGTTTGCGTTTGAGAATTACCCGGTCGATACCGAGGCCCCGCTGGGTGCTGACGGGTTAGCGATCACCGGGTTTAGCAGCCGTGAATACAACCATTATCCCTTGTCGATTCAGGTTGCTCCCGGCCATGAATTGGCGCTTCGTCTCGAGTTCGACACTGATGTGTTCGACCCCGCCACGATCGAAACGTTGATCGAGCGGTTGCAGCGGGTGTTGGAGGCGATGACCGCTGAGCCGGGTGTCCGGTTGTCGTCGATCGAGGTGCTCGAGGCTGGTGAGCGGGCGCGGTTGGATCGGTGGAGTAACCGCGACGTGCTCGAGGTGGTGGGTCCCGTACCGGTGTCGGTGCCGGCGTTGTTCGCCCAGCAGGTCACCCGCGTCCCAGAGGCGGTGGCGGTCAGTTTCGCTGGTGCGTCGTTGACGTATCGGCAACTGGATGAGGCTTCAAACCGGGTGGCGCAGTGGTTGGTTGGCCGTGGTGTGGGGGCTGGGCAGTGTGTGGCGTTGGTGATGCCGCGTGGTGCTCGGGCGATCACGGCGATTGTGGGGGTGCTCAAGTCGGGGGCGGCCTATGTCCCGATCGATCCCAGTGTGCCTGATACCCGCATCGAGTTCGTGCTCACCGATGCCGCGCCGGTCGCGGTGATCACCACAGCGGTCCTTGCTGAGCGCCTCGAGGGTCTGGCTGGCCGTGATCTGTGGGTCATTGATGTTGATGACCCGGCGATCGCGGCTCAGCCGGCGACCGCGGTGACCGCGGGTCCGGCTCCTGACGATATTGCGTATGTCATTTACACCTCGGGCACCACCGGTGTGCCTAAAGGTGTTGGGATTGCGCATCACAACGTCACCGACCTGATCGACTCGCTGGATTCCAGACTGCCACGTGAAGGTGTGTGGACGCAGTTCCACTCCAATAGCTTCGACTTTTCGGTGTGGGAGATCTGGGGTGCTCTGCTGCGTGGGGGCCGGCTGGTGGTGGTGCCTGATGAGGTGGTGTCCTCGCCGCAGGATTTCCATGCGTTGTTGGTGGCCGAGCAGGTCACGGTGTTGAGTCAGACCCCGTCGGCGTTTTATGCGTTGCAAAGTGTTGATGTGTCGCAGCGTGAGTTGGCGAGTCAACTCACGCTTGAGGCTGTGGTGTTCGCTGGTGAGGCGTTGGAGCCGGCGCGGCTGGGGGCGTGGTTGGACAACCATGCGGGTTTGCCGCGGTTGATCAACATGTATGGGACCACCGAGACGACGGTGCATGCGTCGTTTCGTGAGGTCACGCTCGGCGATGTCGACAGCAGTGCTTCCCCGATTGGTGTGCCGTTGAGCCATCTTGGTTTTTTGGTGCTGGATGGGTGGTTGCGTCCGGTGCCGGTGGGTGTGGCCGGTGAGTTGTATGTGGCTGGTCGTGGTGTGGGTGTGGGGTATGTGGGTCGGTCGGGGTTGACTGGTTCGCGGTTTGTGGCGTGCCCGTTTGGGGGTGTGGGTGCGCGGATGTATCGGACTGGGGATGTGGTGTCCTGGGGTCCGGATGGTCAGTTGCGGTATGTGGGGCGTGTTGATGAGCAGGTCAAGATTCGTGGGTATCGCATTGAGTTGGGTGAAGTACGCGCAGCACTTGCTGGTTTAGAGGTGTGGATCAGGCGGTCGTGATCGCGCGTGAGGACACGCCGGGGGTCAAGCGGCTGGTCGGTTATGTCACCGAATCCGTGGCCGGGATGGTGGATTCGGTGGTGGTGCGCGAGGAGCTGGGGCGGCGGTTGCCGTCGTATATGGTGCCCGCGGCTGTGGTCGTTATGGATGTGTTGCCGTTGACGGTCAACGGCAAGTTGGATGTGCGGGCGTTGCCGGCTCCTGAATATGGGGATGCGCAACGGTATCGGGCACCGCAAAGCGCCGCTGAGGAGATCCTGGCCGGGATTTTCGCCCAAGTGTTGGGTGTGGAGCGGGTCGGGGTTGATGACTCCTTCTTCGATCTGGGTGGGGATTCGTTGTCGGTGATGCGGGTGCTCGCCGCAGTCAACAACGCCTTCGGCACCAACCTGGCTGTACGCACGGTCTTCGACGCGCCGTCCGTGAGCGGCTTGAACGAGCAGGTGCAGAACTACACCAGCGCGCAGGAGGCAGTGTCGGAGCTCTATGCGGCCGTACACGGCCGCGGCGCCACCGAGGTGCATGCCGGCGATCTGACCCTGGACAAATTCATCGATGCCGAGACATTGGCCGGCGCCACCACGGTGCCGGGTCCGGTCACAGAGGCGCGGACTGTTCTGCTCACCGGAGCTACGGGATTCCTCGGACGCTACTTGGCACTGGAATGGCTCGAACGGATGGAGCGGGCCGGCGGCAAGCTGGTCTGCCTGGTGCGGGCGAAGTCCGATGAGGATGCTCGCCAACGTTTGGAGAAGACTTTCGACAGCGGTGACGCGCAGTTGCTGCGTCATTTCCAGGAACTGGCCGCCGATCATCTGGAGGTCCTTGCCGGCGATAAGGGCCAAGCCAACATGGGCGTGGACCAGCAAACCTGGCAGCGGCTGGCCGAGACTGTCGATCTGATTGTCGATTCAGCAGCCCATGTCAACGGCTTTCTGCCCTACAGCGAAGTGTTTGCGTCTAACGTCGTGGGCACTGCCGAGCTGATCCGACTCGCACTCACCACCAGGCTCAAGCCGTTCACGTACGTGTCGACCGCCGATGTGGGCCGCCAGATCGAGCCGGCCTCGTTTACCGAGGATGCGGACATCCGCAGTATCAGCCCGACCCGGGTCGTCGACAACAGCCCGACCAATGGCTATGGCAACAGCAAATGGGCTGGTGAGGTGCTACTACGGGAAGCTAACGACCTATGCGGGCTCCCGGTCGCGGTATTTCGTTCCGGGATGATCCTTGCCGACACCACGTATACGGGCCAGCTCCACATGTCGGACATGGTCACCCGGACGGTGCTCAGCGTGGTGGCCACCGGGGTGGCACCGACCTCGTTCTTCCAACTCGACGACGCGGGCAATCGGCAGCCCACGCACTTCAACGGACTACCCGTCGAGTTCGTTGCCGAGGCGATCACAACGCTGGGCGCCCAAGTAACCGACGGGTTCGAGACCTATCACGTCATGAACCCTCACGACGACGACGGCATCGGACCCGATCAGTACGTCGACTGGGTGATTGAAGCCGGCTACCCGATCGAGCGTGTCGATGACTTCGGGGAGTGGTTTCAGCGGTTGGAGACTGGCCTGCGTGCTTTAACGGAACCACAGCGTCAGAACTCACTGTTGGAGATGGTGTTGCAGCGTGATTCCAATGAGCTCAAAGCCCCACCGCCGCCCCGTGAACGCACACCATCGACCGACCGATTCCGTGCAGCGGTGCAACAAGCCCAAATCGGCCCCACCAACGACATCCCCCACGTCACGGCGCCGATCATCATCCAATACATCACCAACCTGCAACAGCTCGGACTGCTCTGATGTCTCGGATCGTTAGGGGCTATCCGGTCAACTCTGGATTCAGAGCAAGGCGTCTACTGCACCGTGGGGGGGGGGACCTGTCCCATGGTTGTGGAATCAAAAAGTCGTCGGCTGGCATTATGGGTGATGAGCGTCGGCTACTTTATGATTCTGCTTGATTCGAGCGCAGTGGTGGTCGTAATACCGACTATGCTCACAGAATTCCACATAAGTATTGCTCAGGTCGGGTGGGTTTCGAGTGGATACCTAGTCTCGTATGTTGTCTTGATTCTCCCCGGTGGACAATTAGGCGCCCGTTTCGGGCAGCGCAACATCTATCTTGCAGGGCTTTTAATATTGATATTGGCTTCAGTGGGCTGCGGTTTCTCCCACACGTTCACGGCTCTCATCGTGGCTCGTGCTGTTCAAGGCGTTGGTGCCGCGTTGATGGCGCCGCAACCTATGGCGGTCGTGACGCGAATCTTTCCAGCACAGAATCGCGGACCCGCGATTGCATTGTGGGCGACGGTCGGGGGATTAGCGGCTTTTTGCGGTCCGATCGTTGGGGGCGCTATCGTCACTCATCTGGGGTGGCAGTGGGTCTTTCTGATCAACCTGCCGATCGGTGTCATTGCATTCGCACTAGCCGCCGCTTACGTTCCTGTTCTACCGAATTCGTCTCACAATCTCGACATGTTGGGAACGGTCTTCAGTGGAGCCGCAATCGCGCTTGCAGTCTTCGGAATCCAAAACGGGCCGCGGTATCACTGGGCTCGCATCGCCGGCTCCCCCATCACGGTGAGTGAAGTTCTCGCCTTGGGTCTGCTCTTCGCCGCTGTCTTCATCCTTCACCAGTGGAAGTACGCTACCGAACCCCTGATCGCAACGCGGATTTTCAAAGACCGAAATTTCTCTGCGGGACTTACAGCTAATACAATTGGCACGTTTGTCGTCACGTCGTTGGGTATGCCACTGATGCTCTACGCTCAGAACGTACGGGATATGTCGCCCGTCGGTGCCGCGCTATTATTTTTACCGCTGGCCGTTGCCGTCGTTCTGACGGCTCCAATAGTGGGTCGACTTACTTCCAAGATACAACCACGGATTCTCGCAGTAAGTGGATTTAGCGTGATGCTGACGGTGCTGACACTATTGGTAACTGAGCTCGAGCCTACAACTCCGATTTGGGTAATTTGCATACTCACCGCCGTCATGGGTATGGGTACTTCGTTGGCCAGCACATCTGTCGTGACCGTGACCTTACGAAATCTGTCACCAGATCTCGCCGGCACGGGTTCTGGACTGCTCACCGCGGCGGGCTTGTTTTCTGCCGTGTTGGCCAGTGCGTGCATGGCGTCCATCCTTGATGCCATGCTTGGGAGTCAATCCGGGCTTAGCAGTGGTGATCTGGTGCTCGCGGCAGAGCGCATGAGATATGCGCACGGGATTGCGCGGTCGGCCATATTGCCCACAGTCGCCACGTTTTTCGCTACCCTGATATGCCTCAAAATGCACGATTTTCCTGAATTACCAAGCTCTTTCCGATGGATTCGCCGCCGTCAGGGTGACGAGCAACATGCAAGACCATCCGCGGTGAGCGACATGTATTCACCCGACGTCGTGGCGGTCCGCCGCAATCACGAATGCTAGACGGTCATGACGCCTGGATCCTGCCACCGCAGAACACGTGCCTGCAATGCTCAGCGATGCCCGATTTGGCGCTAACCGTGCCGATCCACAATATTTTCCCCCAGATTGGCCACTAGTCGCTGCACGGTTGACGTCGGATATCCGGTTCGGGCACGAGTGACAAGGTCCGCGTCGGTGGGTTGTCACGTGCTGTTGCGCAACGGGGCCGAGCTGGTCACTCGGGCCGACGACATCGTCGAACTCGTCGGCCGCATCGGTGAACTCGCCGTCGAAGAACCTCGGCCCGCGACGGCGTTGGACGGGCTGGGCGAGGCCGAACGTCAGGTGTACGAGGCGTTACCCGGTCGCGGCGCTGCAACGGTCGACGAGATCGCGGTCGGCTCCGGGCTGATGCCCGAGCAGGTGCTCGGACCGCTGGCGATTCTCGAGGTGGCCGGGTTGGCCGAGCGTGACGGTGGGTGCTGGCGAATCGTGCGCACCCGCGACCGAGCGGGGGAGGTGCGGATGCGAGCTACGTGACCCAGGGAAACACATCCACGGAAGACCGCGCGCCCTCGGCAGCGCGGGAGCGGTTCGGCTCGCCGAGTTCGTCCAGGAGTCGCCCACCGGCGGTCACGATGCCGGCGAACACCGGGGGAGTGAGCCACGGGGGTTGCAGCGCGAACAGCAGATCCTCGGTCGACGTGTTGCCGCTTGCCCCCGGGGCGAAAGGACAGCCGCCCAGCCCGCCGAGTGCTCCGTCGACCATCGCGGCGCCCGCTTGGATGGCGGCGATGGTGTTGGCCACCCCCAGGCCCCAGGTGTCGTGCCCGTGGAAGACGATCTGGTGCTGGGGTGCCGCCTCGTGAACGCGCGTGATCAGTTGTCGCACCTGCTCGGGCGTGGCCTGGCCGAGGGTGTCGCACAGCACCACGCTCGAGATGTCCGCCGCGCGGCCGTCGCACACCAGGTCGACGACGCGTTGCGGATTGACCGCTCCGCTGTACGGGCAGGTGAACGCGGTGGCCAGGGACAGCTGCAGCCGGGCGCCGGCGACCGCGGCGAAGTCGACGGCCTCGGGCAGCGCGGCCATGCTCTGCTCGGTGGTGCGCCCGACATTCTCGTAGTTGTGCTGGTCGCTGACCGATAGGCAGTATTCGAGGTTGCGCGCGCCGGCCTCGATTGCCCGGGTGATGCCGCGCGGCGTGGCCGTCCACACCCAACACCGTTGCAGCTCTTCGGGAGTCAGCGCCTCGATGACCTCGAGGGTATTGGCCATCGGCGGCACCTTGTCGGGCCGCGCCATCGCCCCGATCTCCAGGGCGTCGACGCCCGAGTCCAGCAGCACCCGCGCCAGCTCGACTTTCGTGTCCCTGCCGAGCAGCTTGCCGGTCAGCTGTAAGCCGTCACGCAACGTGACGTCGCGCAACCGCACCGTGGTCGTCATCCGGTCAGCTCCTCGATAGTGGAAGGGTCCAGGCTCGGCCCCGCCGCGGCGGCGCCGAGTATCTCTTCGGTGTGCTCCCCGAGATCCGGGCCGAGGGTGCGGATCGCCCGCGCGCCCTCTCCGATCCGCGGCACGATGCCCGGGAACGCCACGTCTGGCAGGAACTCCGTGCCGGTGGACACCGGCAGGTGCTGGATCATGCCCCGCGCCAGGAATTGCGCGTCGGCCTTGATGTCGGCGGCGGTGTTGATCGGACCGGCGGGCACGCCGGCGCCCTCGAGCGCCCACAGTGCCTGGTCCGCGGGCCGCGCGGCGGTCCACGCGCCGATCGCTTCGTCGAGTTGGTCGCGGGCCTGCCAGCGCAGCGCGTTGTTGGCCAGTCGCGGGCTCTCGGCGAGATCGGCACGGCCGATCAGGTTCATCAACCGGCGGAAGATGCCGTCGCCATTGCCGGCGATCACCACCCAGCGCCCATCGCCGCACTGGTAGGCATTCGACGGGGCGATCCCCTCCATGCGCCCACCGCTTCGGGTACGTGTGACGTGGTAGGCGTCGTACTCCGGGACCAGCGATTCCATCACCGAGAAGATCGCTTCGGTCAGCGCGACGTCCACGGTGCGGTCGGCCACCGACGTGAGACGTCCCGCGACACGGTCCTTCTGGCGTTGATGCAACGCGACCAGCGCGCCGAACGCGGCGTAGATGCCCGCGATGGAGTCGCCGATGGACACGCCCGTGCGTGCCGGTGGACGATCCGGTTCGCCGGTGAGCCCGCGCAGACCTGCCATCGCTTCGGCCACCGCGGCGAAACCCGGCTGGTGCCGTCGCGGTCCGGTCTGCCCGTAGGCCGACACCCGCACGATGATCAGGTCGGGGTTCTCCGCGGCGAGCTCGTCCGGGCCGATGCCCCACCGTTCCAGGGTCCCCGGGCGGAAATTCTCCAGCACGATGTCACAGCTGCGGGCCAATTCCCGCACGATCTGCTGACCCCGCTCGCTCCTGAGGTCGACCACCACCGACTTCTTGTTGCGGTTGATAGTGCGAAACAGCATGGAGGTGGTGCCCGAGTACAGCCGCCAGGTGCGCAGCTCGTCACCGGTTTCCGGCCGCTCGATCTTGATGACCTCGGCACCGAAATCGGCCAGTAGCCGCCCCGCAGTGGAGGCGGCGATGTAATTGCCCAGCTCGAGGACGCGTACCCGGTCGAGCGGTCCGTTGGCATTGTTCACTGGATTCCTCCTGTAACCCACATCGTGCATTGCTACCCACAATATGGCAAGACCCGCTTCCATCCCGTGATCGGAGCCGCTACAGTCGGACAGTGTTGCTTGGCTCACAATGCAAGTAACAAACCACTTTGTAAGAGCTGTCGCCAAAGCGGCGGGCTCTCGACGACGAGAGGCTCAGGGAATGACCGCATCGCCGATCTCGGCAGTGACCATCGACTCTGTCGGCGCGCAATTGGATCGCCTGCCGGTTGGGGCGGTGCACCGCAAGGTCGTCGTCGCGGTCGGGCTCGGCCTGTTCTTCGAGATGTACGAGATCTTTTTGTCCAGCACCCTGAGCGCCACGCTCAGTCACGACTTCGGCGTCCGGGGTACCGCGCTCAAGCTGGTGCTGGCGTCGTCCTTCATCGGCATGTTCATCGGTGCGGCGGTTTTCGGTCGGCTCGCCGACGGGATAGGTCGCCGCAAAGCGTTCTTGGTCGGGCTCAGCTGGTTTTCGGCCTTCTCCCTGGCGGGTGCATTCGCGCCGAATCCGGCGTTCTTGGTGCTCGCACGATTCCTGGCCGGTGTCGGGATCGGCGCGGTGTATCCGGTGGCCGACTCCTACTTGGCCGACGTCCTGCCCAAAGAAAACCGGGGCCGGATGGCGTCGTATGCCTACACCTGTTCATTTCTGGCTGTGCCCTTCGCCGCGTTTTTGGCGTGGTGGTTGACCCGGCACTCGCCGCTGGGCATCGCGGGTTGGCGCTGGCTGCTGGCCCTGGGTGGCGGCGGCGCCGTGATCGTGTTCGTCCTCAACCGCTGGTTGCCCGAGTCGCCGCGCTGGCTGGCGTCGGTGGGAAGACTCGAGGAGGCGCAGCGGGCATTGAACATCTTTGCTGCCGGATCGAATCTGCTTGCGGCGCAATCAAATAATCCTCCCGGCGCCTCCCGTGCCGGCGTCGGGAGACCGGCACAATCGGCGTTGGCGCAACTGCGCCGTGCCCCCTACAACCGCCGGGTGGCGATGCTGACGGTGTTCCACATGTTTCAGACCTACGGCTACTACGGCTTTGGCACCCTGGCCGCGCTGGTGCTGGTCAGCCGGGGCTACGACCTCACGCCCTCAATGTTGTTCAGCGCGTGGTCGTTTGTGGGGTATCCCATCGGCTCCCTGATGGCGATCCCGCTGCTGGCGAGATTCGAACGCAAGTTCCTGCTCGTGGGCTCGATCGTGGCAGTCGCGGTGTTCGGCCTTTTGTTCGCGACGCAGTCCTCGGTTGCCCTGATCGTCGCGTTCGGCTTCTTGACCACCGCGACGAGCAACGTCTTCTCCAACGTGTATCACGTCTATCAGGCGGAAATTTTCCCGACCACCGTGCGCGCCACGGCCGTCGGGTGGACTTACTCTTTGTCCCGATTATCCAGTGGCGCTGCGCCTTTCGTGTTGATTCCGATTCTCGAGCACTACGGTGCGGGGGCCATGTTCACCGTGGTGGCAACGGCGCTGGCCGTCGTCATCGCCGCCGTCCTCGCGCTGGGGCCGCGCACATCGCGACGCAGCCTCGAGGAGATCAACCCGGTATGAGTGCCCAGGAGTAGCGGTGTTCGACTACTGCGCGTTGCCGCCGGAAATCAACTCGGCCCGAATGTATGCCGGAGCGGGATCCGGACCCATGATGGCCGCGGCCGCGGCCTGGGACTACCTGGCGGCCGAACTGGCTTCGAGCGCTTCCGGCTACTCATCGATGACGACCGAGTTGACCTCTTCGTCGTGGTTCGGCCCGGCAGCGAGATCCATGCTGGCCGCGGCTACTCGTTATATCTCGTGGCTGAGCGCTGCGGCCGGGCTGGCGGAACAGACGAGCGCCCAGGCACGGGCCGTCGCGTCGGCGTTCGAGGCGGCCTTTGCGATGACGGTCCCTCCGCCGGTGATCGCCGAAAACCGCGCGCGATTGATGCTGCTTGTCGCGACAAACTTTTTCGGTAAGAACAGCGCGGCGATCGTGGCGACCGAGGCGAGCTATGCCGAGATGTGGGCGCAGGACGCCGTCGCCATGAACGGCTATGCCGGCTTGGCGGAGAGTGCTTCGCAGCTCATCCCCTTCACCGAGCCGACCCAGACCACCGACCAAGCCGGGCTGGCCCAACAGCAAGCCGCGGTCGGTGAGGCCGCGGCCGTAGCGGCGGGGACTGACGCACCGCCGGCGACGCAGACGTCGATCAACGACATCGTCAATACCTTGTCCAGCCAGATAAAAGGACTGCTGTTCGGTCCTCTGGACGTCATCTACTGGCCGATGATCTATGTGGGTTCCCTGATCTTCTCGCAGATAGGCGCGCTGTGGCCCGAGCATCTCGCCGGCGCGACCGCAGCCGGCTTGGCCGCTACGCCCGCCCTCGCGGCACCGGTCAACCTCGGGGGTGGGCTGATCTCGGCGAACCTGGCTTCGTCAATCAAGGTCGGCTCGTTATCGGTTCCAGCGAGCTGGTCCGCGACAGCGCCCAAGGCGGCAGAAGAAGAGTCCATCGCCGCGGCGATCCGCCTCGAGGGTGTCAGCGGGCCGTCGAACGGACCAGAGGCACTACTTCGCCAAATGGCGTCGGCTCGCGGCAGACGTGACCGCGGCGGCTTGCCGCCCCGCGAATACGGATTTCTCCCCCGCTTTACCACCCGCCCACCATCGGCCGGATAACGCCATGGTGGGCAACAGAATTCGAAACGAGGCTCGTCGAGCCGAAAGATTATTGAGTAAGGAGATCACATGTCCTTTGTTACTGCGCAACCGGAAGCGTTGGCGGCAGCGGCTGGTGCATTGCGGGCTATCGGCTCCGCGCTGGCGGCTCGGAATGCGGCGGCTGCGCCGCCGACCACGGGGGTGATTCCCGCTGCCGCAGACCGCGTGTCGATACTGACCGCGGCGCAGTTCGCCGCCCACGGACAGCTGTATCAGCAGGTCAGTACGCAGGCGATGGCGATTCACGAGATGTTTGTCAACGCATTGGATTTCAGCTCGGAATCGTACGCGGCTACCGAGGCCGCCAACGTGATCGCAGCTGGTTAAGGGGTTCGTGATGCTTGACTTTGGGGCGTTACCACCGGAGATCAATTCGGAGCTGATGTACGCGGGTGCGGGCTCGGCGTCGATGACGGGGGCGGCTTCTGAGTGGAATACTCTTGCCGCTGAGCTGAATTCGGCTGCCGTAGCCTACGACAGGGTGGTGAACACGTTGTCGAGCGAGGAGTGGTTGGGGCAGGCTTCGGCATCGATGGCCGAGGCCGTCACCCCTTACGTGGAATGGATGAGAACCACTGCCGCTGCGGCTGAGCATGCGGCCAGTCAAGCCATGTCCGCCGCGTCGGCCTTCGAAACGGCGCATGCCACGATCGTGCCGCCGCCGGTGATCGCCGCCAATCGTGTCCACCTGGCGCAGCAGATGGCCACCAACGTACTGGGCCAAAACACCGCGCAGATAGCGGCTTTGGAAGCCCAGTACGAGGTCATGTGGTCCATCGACTCCGCGACCATGTACAACTATGCGGGCCGATCCGCGAACACCTCGGCGGTCAAACCGTTTACCTCGGCACCCCAGATGACCAACCCGGCCGGTACCGGAAACCAGGAGTCCGCGGTCACCAAGGCCACGGGCACGTCGGCGGGGACCGCGCAAAACGCGTTGCACAGCAGGATGAGCAAGATCACGTCGGCGTTGGAAAAGCTGTCCACCGGTATGCAGGCTGCCGCACCGGCTGATGATCCGGTGAAGGACGCGCTGACCTCGGGCCCGCTGGGATGGCTGGGTGATCTCTTCACCTTCTACGCGCCGTTTTCCACCACGTTCTACAACACGGAGGGCCTGCCCTTCTTCTCCGCCGGCATCGCCAACACCTTTATGACGATCGCAAAGTCCTCTGGCGCGCTTGGGGGAGCGGCTGCGGCTGCCGTGCCCGCCGCCATACCCGCTTCGACCCCAGCGTTAATCGGTGGTGGCAGTGTGGTTTCCGCGGGGCTTGGCACCGCGGGCACGGTCGGGCGCTTGTCGGTTCCGCCGCTCTGGTCGAACGGCAGCGTGGTGGGAGCGGAGCACGCCGCGGCGCCGCTTGCTGCGATCAGCAATATCCGGGAGGCGCCGGATGCGGGCTTCGGAGGAGGAAACGTGATCGGTGGCCTGCCACCCGCCGGTGGGGGAGACGGCGGAGGACTCCGGACCCCCAGATACGGTCTGAAGCCCACCGTGATGGCACGCCCGCCGTTCGCGGGCTAGCTCAATACGGCAGTCGACCACCGAGCGTGCGCGTCACCTGGTCGGCGGCACCAACAACGTTGTCGGCCCACAGTTCCGCGAGCTCGGCGGAGAACCGGAAGCTGGGCCCGCTGATCATCAGCGCACCCAATACCCGAGCATGCGAATCGAACACCGGGGCCGCCACGCCGGTGGCACCCTCGTCGCGTTCACCGCTGGTGATCGCGAAGCCCATCCGCCGCGTCTGCTCGACCTTGGTGCGCAACAACTCTGGATCGACGACCGTCGCATCGGTGAACCGGACCAACTCGGACGCCAGCACCTCTTCCAATGCCTTGTCGTCCCAGGCCATCAGGACCCGGCCCGCCGAGCCGACGTAGAGCGGAATGATCTTGCCGACGTGCATCTCGCGGCGGATTCCGTGGCGGCTCTCGGCGATGGCGACGCACACCCGGAAATGTCCCTCGCGCCGGAAGAAGCACGCCGTCTCACCGCTGGCGTCGCGCAACGATTCCAGTGCCGGTGACACCGCGTCCAGCAAGCCCATGCTGCTTGTGACCGGCGCCGCCCAGTACGCGATGCGAGCCCCGATCCGGAAGCGATCGCCCACCCGGTCGAGAAATTCCTCGGCCACCAGATTGGCCACCAGCCGCTGCACCGTCGACGTCGGATAACCCGTTCGAGCCCGAATCTCGCCGAGCGTCAGCTCGGGCTCGGACAATGTGAAGGCATCCATGATGCCGCGAATCTTCGCCAGCACCAGCAACGGCTTCACGCCGCCGGACAGCGTCCGCGACGGCGCCAACGGCGGAATGTCCAGACCCTCGGCCTCGCTCATGCCCCCATTGTCACGGTATCGGCGGCCATTACGGTGCATTTGCGCACCGCGGTGGCGGCCGACCTGCGGCGACGACCCGACTCGTATAGTCGGCTGGGGCCGGGGCGGAACAGGAGGGCACGTGGCAGGTCGACCACTTCAACGTTTCGAAGTCGTCGGTACCCAACAAATCACGCCGCACATGAAGCGGGTGACGTTGGGGAGCAGTCAGTTCGACACCTTTGTGCCGAGCAACTTCACCGACTCCTACGTCAAGTTGGTGTTCGTCGCCGACGACATCGACGTGGCAGGCCGGGTTGCCCCAGCCGCTGACCCAGGACAGCTTCGCGGTCTTGCCCCCGGAGAAACGGCCCTCGGTCCGGACCATCACCGTGCGCAAGGTCGACGCCGCGGCCTGCCAGATCTCGCTAGACATCGTGGTGCACGGCGAGCACGGCGTGGCGGGTGTCTGGGCGGCCAAGGCTCAACCCGGTCAGGTGATCTATTTGATGGGTCCCGGCGGTGCCTACACGCCCGACCCCGCGGCCGATTGGCATTTGCTGGCCGGTGACGAGTCGGCGCTGCCGGCCATCGCCACCGCGCTGGAAGCGTTGCCCTCCAATGCGATTGGTAAGGCGTTCATCGAAGTGGCCGGCCCCGACGACCAGATCGAGTTGGTCGCGCCGGAAGGTGTGCAGGTCAACTGGATTTACCGCGGGGGCCGTGCCGATCTGGTGGGCGATGATCGCGCCGGCGATTTCGCGCCGCTGATCGAGGCGGTCACCACCACGCTGTGGCTGCCCGGACAGGTGCACGTCTTCATCCACGGCGAGGCCCAAGCGGTCATGCACAATTTGCGGCCCTTCATCCGCAAACAGCGTGGGGTGGACGCCAAGTGGGCGTCGTCGATCTCCGGCTACTGGCGACGCGGCCGCACCGAAGAGACCTTCCGGCAGTGGAAGAAGGAACTCGCCGAAGCGGAGTCGGCAAGCTCGTCAGCCTGAGAGCCGGCTGGCATTCTCGTTTCCATGGCATTCTCACCCCGTTTCGCGGACTACCAGAACGAGATCTACTTCCAGGGCCTGTCCGGCATCGCGCCCAAGCTGCCGATGGCCTTCGCGGAGCTGGAGGCCCGCGCCGAGCAGGCGATGCCGCCGTCGGTGTGGTCCTACGTCACCGGGGGCGCCGGCGACGAACGCACCCAGCGGGCCAACCGGGAGGCTTTCGACCACTGGGGCCTGATTCCGCGCATGTTCGTCGGCGCCGCCGAGCGCGACCTGTCGGTGGAGATGTTCGGTTTGACCCTGCCGTCACCGGTGTTCATGGCGCCGATCGGCGTGATCGGCATCTGTGCGCAAGACGGCCACGGCGACCTGGCCACCGCGCGCGCGGCCGCGGCCACCGGTGTCCCGATGGTCGTCTCCACGCTGACCGCCGACCCGCTGGAACAGGTCGCCGCGCAGTTCGGTGACACCCCCGGCTTCTTCCAGCTGTATACGCCGAAGGATCGCGACCTGGCCGCCAGCCTGGTGCAGCGGGCCGAAGCCGCCGGCTTCAAGGGCATCATCATCACCCTGGACACGTGGATTCCCGGGTGGCGCCCGCGCGACCTGTCCACGGCCAACTTTCCGCAGCTGCGGGGGCTCTGCCTGAGTAACTACACCAGCGATCCGGTGTTTCGCGCCGGCCTGGCGCGCCCGCCCGAAGAGGACCCGCAGGGCACCGTGCTGCAATGGATCACGACCTTCGGAAACCCACTGACCTGGGACGACCTGCCCTGGCTGCGATCGCTGACCAAGCTGCCGATGATCATCAAGGGCATCTGTCACCCCGACGACGCCCGGCGCGCCAAGGACGGTGGCGTCGACGGCATCTACTGCTCCACCCACGGGGGGCGCCAAGCCAACGGCGGCCTGCCCGCGCTGGACTGCCTGCCGGGCGTGGTCGAGGCGGCTGACGGCCTGCCCGTGCTGTTCGACTCCGGGATCCGCAGCGGCGCCGACATCGTCAAGGCGCTGGCGCTGGGCGCCACGGCCGTCGGGGTCGGCCGGCCGTACGCCTACGGGCTGGCGCTCGGCGGCGTCGAGGGCATCGTGCACGTGCTGCGCTCGCTGCTGGCCGAAGCGGACCTGATCATGGCCGTTGACGGCTATCCCGCGCTCAAAGATCTCACCCCGGACACGCTTCGGCGCGTCGGCTAACGAGCGGCGGGCCGCGCCTGCGACGGTGGGGGAGTGCAGGCGATTCTCGAGGAGTTCGACGAGTATCTGGAACTGCAATGCCTGCGTTCCGCGCATACTCGTCGCGCGTATCTGGGCGACGTGCGCTCGTTGTTCGCCTTCCTCGACGAGCGCGGAGCCGCGCTGAAGGATCTGAGCCTGCCGCTGCTGCGGACCTGGCTGTCCAGCGGGGCGGTGGCCGGGGCCGCGCGCACGACGCTGGCGCGGCGCACCTCGGCGGTCAAGACATTCACCGCGTGGGCGCTCCGACGCGGTCTGCTGACCGTCGACCCCGGTGCGCGGCTGCAGGTGCCCAAGGCGCACCGCACGCTGCCGGCGGTGCTGCGTCAGGATCAGGCGCGCGACGCCATGGCCGCCGCAAAATCCGGTGCCGAGCAAGGAGACCCGCTTGCCCTGCGCGACCGGCTGATCGTCGAGATGTTGTACGCCACCGGGATTCGGGTGAGCGAGCTGTGCGGGCTGGACATAGATGACGTCGACACCCGCTATCGGACGGTGCGGGTGCTCGGTAAGGGCAACAAGCAACGCACCGCGCCGTTCGGGGTGCCGGCCGCCGACGCGCTGCAAGCCTGGCTGGCCGACGGGCGTCCGACGCTGGCCACCGCGGATTCCGGGCCGGCGCTGCTGCTGGGCGCGCGGGGCCGTCGGCTCGATGTCCGCCAGGCCCGCACCGTCGTGCACCAGACGATCGCCGCGGTGGACGGCGCGCCTGATATGGGGCCGCATGGGCTGCGGCACAGCGCCGCCACGCATCTGCTCGAAGGCGGGGCCGACCTGCGGGTCGTCCAGGAGCTGCTGGGCCATTCCAGCCTGGCGACCACCCAGCTGTACACCCATGTCGCGGTATCGCGACTGCGGGCCGTGCACGATCAGGCCCATCCGCGCGCCTAGCGTCATGGCCCGCCTAGCCGTCGAGCGGCTTGAGCCGGACCACGGTGGACTTCAGCAGACCGAGCGGATCGACATAGTCGGCGCCCGACGCCGGACCCCACATCGCGCCCCAGTGCAGACACGCCGCGACCTGGCAGCCGCCGTGCCCGGCCATCAGCTCGCCGATTCGCGTCTGCGTCGTCACCTGCTGGCCTGTCCGGACCGCCGCCCGGACGGGCTCGTAGCTGGTGTGCAAGCCGCCGGGGTGAGCCAGCGACACCACCGGGCGTCCGGCCAGCAGCCCGGCGAACACCACGGTCGCGCGGCCCGCGGCATACACCGGTTGACCGGGACGTCCGGCCAGGTCCACCCCGCGGTGCCCGGGCTTCCAGTCGGGCGACGGCGCGTCGAATCCCCGGACGACCGCCGGGGCCGGCCGCAGCGGCCAATCCAACCGGACATCGTCCGCCGCGGTTGGGATTGCGCTGATCAGCGCTAGGTTCAGGTTCAAGCCCACGATCAGCACCGCCCACCGCACCCCACAAGTTCAGCGTGGCTTCGGCGACACGGCTACCCACGTTGGCCCAAGCTGTGCACGCCCGCCGCACTGTGGATACGTGCTGGGGAAAAGCACCAGCTGAGTCGGTGTAAACTGCTGAACGCAGCTCATTCGTGGGCTGACTTCGCGCGTCTGCCCCGCGTCTCCCGTTCCACTAGGAGTTCGCACCGCGTGCCGGGCGGTCCCTTAACAGGGTCCGGCATCGCAGCAGGCGCCAGGGCCTGGCTTCAGCCGATGCCGGGCGACAACCGACATAAAGGAATGGCATCACCATGGCCGTCGTGACCATGAAACAGCTGCTCGACAGCGGCACCCACTTCGGGCACCAGACCCGTCGCTGGAATCCCAAGATGAAGCGGTTCATCTTCACCGACCGCAACGGCATCTACATCATCGACCTGCAGCAGACGCTGACCTTCATCGACCAGGCGTACGAGTTCGTCAAGGAGACCGTCGCCCACGGTGGCAGCGTGCTGTTCGTCGGCACCAAGAAGCAGGCCCAGGAGTCCGTCGCGGCCGAGGCGACCCGCGTCGGCATGCCGTACGTGAACCAGCGCTGGCTGGGCGGCATGCTGACCAACTTCTCCACCGTGCACAAGCGTCTGCAGCGCCTCAAGGAGCTCGAGGCGATGGAGCAGACCGGTGGCTTCGAAGGGCGCACCAAGAAGGAAATCTTGATGCTGACCCGCGAGAAGAACAAGCTGGACCGCAGCCTCGGCGGTATCCGCGACATGGCCAAGGTGCCGTCGGCGATCTGGGTCGTCGACACCAACAAGGAGCACATCGCCGTCGGCGAGGCCCGCAAGCTCGGTATCCCGGTCATCGCGATCCTGGACACCAACTGCGACCCCGACGAGGTCGACTACCCGATCCCGGGCAACGACGACGCGATCCGCTCGGCGGCGCTGCTGACCAAGGTGATCGCCTCCGCGGTCGCCGAGGGCCTGCAGGCGCGTGCCGGTGTCGGCCGCGGCGACGGCAAGCCCGAGGCGGAGGCCGCCGAGCCGCTCGCCGAATGGGAGCAGGAGCTGCTGGCTTCGGCGACCACGACCGCGACCACCACAGCCACCACCGACGCCGTTGGAGCTGCAACCGAAACAACGGAATCCTCGTAGGAAGGCTGATCATTGGCGAACTTCACCGCTGCCGACGTCAAGCGTCTTCGTGAGCTCACCGGTGCCGGCATGCTCGACTGCAAGAACGCACTGGCCGAAAGCGACGGCGACTTCGACAAGGCCGTCGAGGCACTCCGGATCAAGGGTGCCAAGGACGTCGGCAAGCGTGCCGAGCGCGCGACGGCCGAAGGTCTGGTCGCGGCCAAGGACGGCGCGCTGATCGAGCTGAACAGCGAGACCGACTTCGTCGCCAAGAACGCCGAGTTCCAGAAGTTGGCCGACGAGATCGTCTCCGCGGCAGCCCAATCCAAGGCTGTCGACGTTGACGCCCTCAAGGCCGCTTCCATTTCTGGCGGGTCGACGACGAAGACGGTCGAGCAGGCCGTCGCCGACCTGTCCGCAAAGATCGGCGAGAAGCTGGAACTGCGCCGGGCCGCCTTCTTCGACGGCACCGTCGAGACCTACCTGCACAAGCGGGCCGCGGACTTGCCTCCGGCCGTCGGCGTGCTCGTCGAGTACACCGGCTCGGGGGCTTCAGGGGCCGAGGCCGCGCACGCCGTGGCGCTGCAGATCGCCGCGCTCAAGGCGCGCTACCTCACCCGCGAGGACGTGCCGGCGGACGTGGTGGCCAGTGAGCGGCGCATCGCCGAGGAGACCGCGAAAGAAGAGGGCAAGCCGGAGCAGGCGTTGCCCAAGATCGTCGAGGGCCGGCTGAACGGCTTCTTCAAGGACGTCGTGCTGCTCGAGCAGCCGTCGGTGTCCGACAACAAGAATACCGTCAAGGCTCTGCTCGACGAGGCCGGTGTCACGGTGACCCGGTTCGTCCGCTTCGAGGTGGGTCAGGCTTAGCCCGGTGACGATGCGGCCGTGCAGCGGCCGCTGAGGAGGCGGGCCATTGCCCCGCCCGGTGACGATGCGGCCGTGCAGCGGCCGCTGAGGAGGCGGGCCATGCGCCGAGCAGTAAACGTCAGCGGCTAGCGTCAATAACTATGCGACGTGTGCACGCTTTCGGTGACGATGCCCTCGGTGATCTCGACGCTGTCGGGCTCAGCGATGCCATCCGGGCCGGCTGGGTCGACAGAGTTGAGGCCGTCGATGCGGCGATCGCTCGCACCGAGGCCGTCAACCCTGCCCTGAACGGCTTGGCGTACAAGGCATTTGAGCAGGCTCGCAAAGCCGCGTCGGCCCCGCCGTCGAGCGGTTCTGCCCAGTTTTTCGAAGGCGTCCCGACGTTCCTCAAGGACAACGTCGACGTCGCCAGCCAGCCGACGATGCGGGGTGCCGATGCGTGGGCGCCGCGCAACGCAGTTGCCGATGGCGAGTTTACCCGGGTGTATCTGGCCACCGGACCGACGCCGCTGGGCAAAACCCAGATGTCGGAATTCGGGTTCAGCGCAGCCGCCGAGCATCCCCGTCTCGGGCCGGTACGCAACCCGTGGGACACCGAGTACACCGCCGGGGCCTCGTCGTCGGGATCGGGCGCGTTCGTCGCTGCCGGGGTGGTGCCGATCGCACACGCCAATGACGGCGGCGGCTCGATCCGAATCCCGGCCGCCTGCAACGGGATTGTCGGTCTCAAGCCGTCGCGCGGCAGGTTACCGCTTGACGCGGAGCTGCGCCGGATGCCGGTGGGCATCGTCGCCAACGGCGTGCTGACCCGCTCCGTGCGCGACACCGCGGCCTTCTACCGGGAAGCCGAACGCATCTGGCGTAATGCCAAGCTGGCGCCGGTCGGAGACGTCACCGGGCCCGGTCGCCAGCGGTTGCGCATCGCGGTGGCCACGCGTTCGGTGCTGCGCGAGTGTGGCCCGGAATTGCGGGAGCTGACCCTCAAGACCGCCGGGGTGCTCGAAGAGCTGGGACACCGTGTCGAACACATCGATCACCAACCGGTGCCGGACAGCTTCGTCGACGACTTCGTTTTGTACTGGGGATTTCTCGCGCTGATGCAGGTGCGCACCGGGAAGCGCGTGTTCGGCGACACGTTCGACCGGACCCGGCTGGACGCCCTGACACTCGGCCTGGAGCGGCACACCGCCCGCAACCTGCATCGGCTGCCGGGGGCGATCCTGCGGCTGCGCAGAATGCGGCGGTTCAGCGCCGAGTTCTACCAGACCTATGACGCGCTGCTCACGCCGACGCTCGCCGACCTGACGCCGCGCGTCGGCCACCTCGCGCCCACCGAATACCAGCAGGTCATGGATCGCCTGATCGACTGGGTGGCATTCACACCGCTGCAGAATGTCACCGGTGACCCGGCGATTTCGTTGCCGATGGCGCAGTCGGCGGAGGGGATGCCGGTCGGCATGATGCTCGCCGCGGACCTGGGGCAGGACGCGCTGCTGCTGGAACTGGCCTACGAGCTCGAAGAGGCGCGGCCGTGGGCGCGCATCCAGGCGGCGGGCTAACCGGGGTCAGTCGGACCCGAGCTTTTCCAGCATGCGCTTGAACTCGCGCTGCTGCGTCGCGGTCAGCTTGCCCAAAATGCGGTCGTCGGCGCCCCGAACCGCGGCCTCCGCACGTTTCAGCAGCGCGCGCCCCTGACCGGTCAGGGTGGCCGGCAGCGCACGCCCGGAGGACACCGACGCCGGCCGTTCCACCGCCCCACCCTCTTCCAGCCCGCGCAGCACCGTGTTCATCGCCTGCGGTGTGACGTTGGTGCTGCGCGACAGCTCGGCGCTGGATAGCCCCGGCGACATCGAAAGTATTCTCAGACAAACGAATTCGGGAAGCGTCAGGCCGAGCGGGCTCAACACGGCCGCAACTTCGGGTCGCAGCACGGCCGCCACCCGGTAGAGCAGGTAACCCAGCGGAGCATCTTCGGTCGCAACCATGTCAGCGATCTTGACATATTTGCGCGTCGGTGCGACGCAGGCACCGCCCAACGCGATGTCATTACGTCGCGGCGAATATCAAGTAACACCGGCGCGCACGGCGCTTGAACGTCGCCTCAATTCGGCGAGCCCCCCGTTTGACCCTCGGACCCCCACGGGTATCGGCGTAGACAGGACACGCACCAGAGATGGGGGGCCACAATGACATTCACCACGAGGACACTGAGAGCGGCTCTTGGCGCCGCGGGAATCGCCGGGGCGAGCATCCTGACGGCCGGGCCCGCGCCGGCCAACGTGCAGAGCTTTGGGGCTACCGAACAGGCAGTCGACGGCCCGCTGATCACCGACTACACGGTGAGCAACCTGCGGCCCAGCGACGTGACGATCCCGGGATTCCAGCCCGCCGGGCGGCTCTACCAGGCCGACGTAACGGCGAAATCGGACGCCGGAACGGTCCAGCCGCAGATTTCTCGTTTCGCGGCGAGAGCGTTCAACGGCACCGTCTATCCGGTCGTGAACCAAGGACCGGTCCCGGGCGGTCTTGACCCCAGCCCGATGGATCAAGGCCTACAGAGGACCGGAGAGTTGTACTTCGACGTGACCGGCCAGCAGCCGATCGGCGTGGTGTACACCGACCGCGAAGACGATTTCCTGGTCTGGACGCGCCACGTGTAGACCCCCGGCGATCAGCGAATTCGCCACGAAGTTCCCCGCGCTATTTACCCCGGGGAATTTCTATTTGTGCTACAGGGCTCCGCTGTGGCATTTGAGGCTGAATTTGACGCTTGAGGTGTGTGCGCGTTCTGTGGCGAACCGGTTGCGATCACGTGGTCTGCTGTTGTCGCAGCTCAACGCTCCGATGTTTGGCCTCGTGGCGTATTGGTTATGCGGAAATGGTGCGATGATAATCCGTGCCGGAGGGAAATCATCGCGGGGAAACAATGAAACGACGGAACTGAGAGGTAATTAGCAATGAAGTTCACTTCTACTGCTATGAAAACGGTCATCGGAGCCGCCGGTATTGCTGCTGTCAGCGCGTTTAGTGCGGCGACGGCGGCCGCAGCGCCCAACATCCAGGGCTTCGGCACCAGCCAGCAGCTCATCGCGGGACCGCTGGTCACCGACTACACGGTGAGCAATTTGCAGCCGAGCAACGTGACCATCCCGGGCGATACCCCGAAGGGCACGCTCTACCAGGCTGACGTCACCGCACGGTCGGACGGCGGGGTGGTCACCCCGATGGTGAACGACTTCATCGCCCGCGGACCCAACGGCCAGAACTACCGGGTGATCGACAAGGTGGGCGCTCCGGGCAGCCTCAACCCGGCGCCGATCCCGCAGGGCAGCGAGTCGACCGGCACGCTGTACTTCGACGTGACCGGCGCGCCGCCAAACGGCGTGGTCTACAACGAGGGCACGCAAGACATCCTGATCTGGACGTCGAACATGCAGGGTGGTTCGGAGCCGGGTATGGCACCGAACACCAGCCCGGCGCCAGGTGCGTTACCGAGCCCTGCTCCCAACGCGCGCGCGAACACCTAAGCCTGACCAAGGCCTAGTTGCCGCACACCCTCCCCGCGCCACCCATCGTGGCGCGGTGAGGTCTGCGTAATAGTCGACTTGCCAAGCGTTTTCGCCCGACAATCCGCTGAATTGACCGCCGCTCAACGGGGTACCCGGCAGGAATGGGTAACACAGATCACAGGCCGGCCGCGGTGCGCGAACAAGCCCAACAGCATGCCGAACAGGCCCGCGCGACGATGGAAGAAAAGCGCGACGAGCACCGTGGTGGATTGACCGGCTGGGTGGCGCAGCGTGCCGCCCAATGGGATCTCAGCGGCCAGGACGAGACCGCCCTGCAACGCCAGAAGTTCGCTTGGAATCTGTTGGTCGACTATTGGTTTCGGATGGAGATCGACGGCTGGGAGAACATCCCCGAGCCCCCGGCGCTGTTGGTCGGGATTCACTCCGGCGCCCCGTTCGTCTGGGATGCCTGGACTGTCGGTCTGCAATGGTGGCGGCACTTCGGCCCGGAACGCACCTTGCACGGCACCGCTCACGATGCGTTGATGGCGATCCCACTTTTCGGCCGCTATTTCCGATCGATGGGTGTGCTTCCGGCAGCTCCGGACGCCATCGCCACGGCGCTCGCCGAGGGACGAGACGTCGCGCTATGGCCTGGCGGAGAAGTGGATTCGCTGCGCCCCTGGATCGAGCGCGATCAGGCCAACCTCGCGGGGCGCAAAGGCTTCGTGAAGATGGCGATTCGAGCCGGCGTGCCGATTGTGCCGATCGCGACCGTCGGCGGTGCGGACGCGATGCCGGTGTTGATCCGCGGTGATCGTCTGTCGAAGGCACTGCGTCTCGACCGGCTGCTGCGGCTCAAGGTCTTTCCGCTGGCGATCTCACTGCCGTGGGGCATCGCGCCGGCCGCGCTTCCGCAGCTGCCGTTGCCCGCCAAGATCAGGACGCGGTTCCTGCCGGCGGTCGAGCTGGACCACGATCCCGCACGCGCCGAGGACGACGACTACGTCGACGAAAAGTACCGGGAGGTCCAAGACGGCATTCAGCAGGGAATGGATGCGCTGGCACGCATGCGTGCGCTACCGGTCTTCGCGTGACAATCGAAAGTAGTTGAACAACGCTGCGATTCAGCGGTGTCCGCGGCCGTTGAGGTCGGGGCTCGGCGTGGTCTCGTTGGCGATCCACTGCGGATAGGGCGGCGTCACCGCCATGTAGCCGACACCGCGCACGGTGTCGACCATCGATTCGTGTTCGCTGCCTAGCTTTGCGCGCAGCCGACGCACATGAACGTCGACGGTACGGACCCGTCCGTTGGAGTCGTATCCCCATACCTCGTGCATCAGACGGGTGCGGCTGAAGGCCCGACCGGCATGTTGCACAAGGAAATTCAACAATCTGAACTCGGTGACCGTCAGGCTGAGATCCTTGCCGGACAGTGACGCGGCGAAGCTCGAGGGGTGCAGGACGAGGTCACCGAACTTCAGGCAGCCGTCCACCGCGCTGCGACGTCGTTTGATTGCCAGGCGCAACCGCGCCTCCAGCTCGTCGGCGCCGGTGGCGGGCAGCATCACGTCGTCGAGGCGCCAGTCGACGTCCACCGACGCGAAGTGCGCCGGGGCGACGACAGCCACGACCGCGATGCCCGGCACATTGGCCGTCAGGCCGCGGCACACGCTGCGGGCCGCCGCCAGATCGGTGCGCGCGTCGATGATGGCCACGTCAGCACTGTCATGATGTGCGTCGAGGTCTTCGGAGAGTGGGGCCCGGCGAATGGTTTGCGTCAACGTCTGCAAGGTGGGCAACGCCGATGCGAAATCGTCGGCATTGGAAAGCAGTAGCACGTCCAAAGACATCTCCAAACCTCATGAGGGTCTGTCGCCGCCCCCGACCGCTTCGGCACCTCAGGGAGATGTCCGCTAGCGCAGCGCTGAGTACCCCATTCAGGAGTTAACTATGCCTTCTTTGTTGCTCACGTTCGGGCTAATGCCCGCCGAAGTGGGTGGGCTTGAAAACGGCCCGGAAATATCGACGGGTCCGGCCCGTCAATTCGGGCCGGACCCATCTTGGAATCAAGCTATTGGTTGGCCTTCTGCCGTTCCTCGGCTACCGTCGCGGCGCCGCGGGCGGCCTCGGCTTCGGCTTCCTTCTTGGCCGCGTCGCGCTGGGCTTCCGCCTTGTCCTGCTGAGCTTGGCCCTCACGGGTGAGGTCGTCGCGACCGGCGAGCGCGCCGGCAGCTTCCTTGACCTTGCCCTTGGCGTCTTCGACAACGCCCTTGACGGCTTCCGCGGGTCCAGAGTTTTCCTTGTCCGCCATGAACTAACTCCTCCTCAGTGGCGTACGAGAGGCGAGCGACTGACGCGCTCGTACGATCGGCTAACGATCGATTTCGTGGCGCGGCGTATTCCGGCCCTGCTTCTCAAGACCACGATCTCCCCGCCGCGTTCATGCGGATTCCCAGGCCGTCGGGACCTCAAACATCCGATGCCGGAAGCAAAGTCGTGACGGCGCCCCATCCGTCTGTGACCTGCGCAGACGGCTTCCGGTAACGACCCGGCCCGCCAGCCGCGCAAATAATCCACCCCGCTGGCGCCAGATTGTGCTGCGATGGGGCAGGATATGAATTGCCGTTCCGGGTCGGGTCCCTGTGCCACCGAGCCTGGGATGGCACTGTCATGCGAGGAGTCTGATGACGCAGCCCGAGCCCACCAGCACCAACGGCGTGCCGACCTCTTCACCCGACCACGGACAACCCTCCGGCCAGCCGCGCGCCAAGTACTCGCGAGTGTTGCTCAAGCTCGGCGGCGAGATGTTCGGCGGCGGCCAGGTCGGGCTGGATCCCGATGTCGTGGCGCAGGTGGCCCGCCAGATCGCCGAGGTGGTCCGCGACGGCGTGCAGGTGGCCGTCGTGATCGGCGGCGGCAACTTCTTCCGCGGTGCACAACTTCAGCAACGCGGCATGGAGCGCACCCGGTCGGACTACATGGGCATGCTCGGCACCGTGATGAATAGCCTTGCGCTGCAGGACTTTCTGCAGAAGGAAGGCATCGACACCCGCGTCCAGACCGCCATCACGATGGGTCAGGTGGCCGAGCCCTACATCCCGTTGCGCGCCGTCTGCCACCTGGAGAAGGGCCGCGTCGTGATCTTCGGCGCCGGTATGGGGCTGCCGTACTTCTCCACCGACACCACGGCCGCGCAGCGCGCCCTGGAGATCGGCGCCGACGTGGTGCTGATGGCCAAGGCCGTCGACGGGGTGTTCACCGAGGACCCGCGGGTGAATCCCGAGGCCGAGTTGCTCACCGCCATCAGCCATCGGGAGGTCATCGACCGCGGGCTGCGGGTAGCCGATGCCACCGCGTTCAGCCTGTGTATGGACAATGGGATGCCGATCTTGGTGTTCAACCTGCTGACTAACGGCAATATCGCTCGGGCGGTCGCTGGTGAGAAGATCGGAACGCTGGTTACCACTTGAGGGGAAGACGCGATGATTGATGAGGCTCTCTTCGACGCCGAAGAGAAGATGGAAAAGGCCGTATCCGTGGCCCGTGACGACTTGTCGACCATCCGGACCGGCCGCGCCAACCCGGGCATGTTCTCCCGGATCGTCATCGACTACTACGGAACCACCACCCCGATCACCCAGCTGGCCAGCATCAACGTTCCGGAGGCCCGGCTGGTCGTCATCAAGCCGTACGAGGCCAGCCAGCTGCACGCGATCGAGACGGCGATCCGCAACTCCGACCTCGGGGTGAATCCCAGCAACGACGGCACCCTGATCCGGGTGGCGGTACCGCAGCTGACCGAGGAACGCCGCCGCGAGCTGGTCAAGCAGGCCAAGGGCAAGGGCGAGGACGCGAAGGTCTCGGTGCGCAACATCCGGCGCAAGTCGATGGAGGAACTGCACCGGATTCGCAAGGACGGGGAGGCCGGCGAGGACGAGGTCGGCCGCGCCGAAAAGGACCTGGACAAAACCACCCAGCAGTACGTCAACCAGATCGACGAGCTGGTCAAGCACAAGGAAGGCGAGCTGCTGGAGGTCTAGGGGCCGCTCAGCAACCCAGACATTGTCAACCTTCGATGCCGGTCCAGGCACCCCGCCAGACGAGTCCGCGCGGGGGGCCGAAAACACCCTGCAGAAACCCGCTAAGAAGACATCGCGGGCCGGACGCGACCTGCCTGCCGCGATCGCGGTAGGCGCCGCGATCGGCGGGCTGCTGGTCGCCACGCTGGTATTCGCTCCACGGTTCTGGGTGCTGATCGTCGCCATCGCGATTCTCGTGGCCAGCCACGAGGTGGTGCGACGGCTGCGCGAGGCCGGCTACGTCATTGCGGTCATCCCGCTGCTGATCGGTGGCCAGGTCACCGTCTGGCTGACCTGGCCATTCCACGCCGCCGGCGCGTTGGCCGGCTTCGGCGCCACGGTCGTGGCCTGCAATGTCTGGCGACTGTTCATGCCGGATCCCAGCCGCAGTGATTCCGCTGCCGGCTCGTCGTCGAACTACCTGCGCGACGCATCGGCCACCGTCTTCCTGGCCGCCTGGGTCCCGCTGTTCGCCTCCTTCGGCGTCTTGCTCGTCTATCCCCACGACGGCGCGGGACGGGTGTTCTGCCTGATGCTCACCGTCGTTGCGTCCGACACCGGTGGATATGCCGTGGGAGCGCTCTTCGGCAAACATCCGATGGTCCCGGCGATCAGCCCGAAGAAGTCCTGGGAGGGATTCGTCGGCTCACTGGTGTGCGGGATCACCGCGGCGATCCTGGCCGCCACCCTGCTCGCCGGCAAACCGGTATGGATCGGTGCGCTGCTGGGCCTCGTCCTGGTGCTCAGCTGCACGCTCGGTGACCTGGTCGAATCCCAGGTCAAGCGCGACCTCGGCATCAAGGACATGGGGCGGCTGCTGCCCGGCCACGGCGGCTTGATGGACCGGCTCGACGGCGTGCTGCCCTCGGCGGTCGCGGCCTGGATCGTGCTCACCTTGGTTGCCTAGGCTGCCCGCCGCTGACCGATACTGGACAGGTCATGGTCCAACAACTGGTGTTCGAAGAACCGCGCGCGGGCAGGCCGCCGCGCCACCTCGCCGACCTCGACGCGGGGGGCCGGGCGGCTGCCGTCGCGGAGCTCGGGCTGCCGGCGTTTCGGGCCAAGCAGCTCGCCCACCAGTACTACGGCCGGCTGATCGCCGATCCACGGCAGATGACCGACCTGCCGGCGGCCGTACGCGACGTGGTCGCCCAGACGATGTTCCCGACCCTGCTCACCGCCGCCACCGAAATCACCTGCGACGCCGGTCAGACGCGAAAGACGTTGTGGCGGGCGATCGATGGAACCACCTTCGAGTCGGTCCTGATGCGTTATCCGCAGCGCAACACCGTGTGCATCTCGTCGCAGGCCGGTTGTGGCATGGCGTGTCCCTTCTGCGCGACCGGCCAGGGCGGATTGACCCGCAACCTATCGACGGCCGAGATTTTGGAGCAGGTGCGCGCCGCCGCGGTGGCGCTGCGCGACGAGTTCGGTGACCGGCTATCGAACGTGGTGTTCATGGGTATGGGGGAGCCGCTGGCCAACTACGCCAGGACGCTGGCCGCGGTGCGGCGCATCACCGACGCGCCGCCGCACGGCTTCGGCATCTCGGCCCGCTCGGTGACGGTGTCGACGGTCGGCCTGGCCCCGGCGATCCGCAAGCTTGCCGACGAACGGCTGGGCGTGACGCTGGCGCTGTCGCTACACGCACCGGACGACGAACTGCGCGACACGCTCGTCCCGGTCAACAACCGCTGGAAGATCAGCGAGGCGCTCGATGCCGCTCGCTACTACGGCGACGTGACCGGCCGGCGGGTGTCGATCGAGTACGCACTGATTCGCGACGTCAACGATCAGCCGTGGCGGGCCGACCTGCTCGGCAAGCGACTGCACGGCGCTCTTGGTCCGTTGGTGCACGTGAACCTGATTCCGCTCAACCCGACGCCGGGCAGCGACTGGGACGCCAGCCCCAAGGACACCGAGCGCGAGTTCGTCCGGCGGGTGCGGGCAAAGGGTGTGTCGTGCACGGTCCGCGACACCCGGGGCCGCGAGATCAGCGCCGCCTGTGGACAGTTGGCCGCCGAAGGCGGGTAGCTGGAGCTCAGGCGGTTCGGGTACCGCCTGTGGACAGTTGGCCTTCGAGGAGCGCTGAACCGGGCAGGTGGGTACCCCGTGATCTGAAGTAGCAGTCCAGCAAAGGGGTTGGCATGACGATTCGCTTGTTAGCACGGTTCAAGATGTTTGCCGCGTTCATCCTGACGGGGCTTGTCGCGGTTGCCCTGGTGTCGGCCGCACCGCGGGCGCAGGCCGCCGACGATCGGCTGCAGTTCAGCGGCACCACGCTGAGCGGAGCGCCGTTCAACGGCGCCAGCCTCCAGGGGAAACCGGCGGTGCTGTGGTTCTGGGCGCCGTTCTGCCCGTTCTGCAACGCCGAGGCGCCGGGCGTGGGCCAGGTGGCGGCGGCCAATCCCGGTGTCACGTTCATCGGCATCGCCGGGCACTCGGACGTCGGCGCGGAACAGGCCTTCGTCTCCAAGTACGGCCTGAAGTTCACCAATCTCAACGACGCCGACGGCTCGATCTGGGCCCGCTATAACGCGCCCTGGCAGCCGGCCTGCGTGTTCTACCGGGCGGACGGCAGCTCGACGTTCGTCAACAACCCCACCTCGGCGATGTCCCAGCAGGAACTGGCCGGCCGGGTGGCCGCGCTGAAGTGAACCAGGGGCTGGTCGGTCTGGCATTCGCTGCCGGATTGGTGGCCGCGGTGAACCCGTGCGGGTTCGCGATGCTGCCCGCCTACCTGCTGCTCGTGGTGCGCGGCCAGCGCGACGGTGCGGGCCCCGGTCCGCTAGGCGGCCTGGGGCGGGCGCTGGCCGCCACCGCCGGCATGGCGCTCGGGTTCCTCACGGTGTTCGCGGTGTTTGGCGCGCTGACCATCTCGGCGGCCACAGTGGTGCAGCGATACCTGCCGTACGCGACCGTGGTGATCGGGATTGTTCTTGTCGCGCTTGGGATTTGGCTGCTCTCGGGGCGGGAACTGACCGCGTTGACGCCGCGGTCGCTGGGGCCGCGGTGGGCCCCGACGCGACTGACCGGCATGTACGGCTACGGCATCAGCTACGCGATCGCGTCGCTGTCATGCACGATCGGGCCGTTCCTGGCGGTCACCGCCGCGGGCTTGCGCAGCGGATCGGTGCTCACCGGCGTGACGATCTACTTGGCGTACGTCGCCGGTCTGACCCTGGTGGTTGGCGTGCTCGCCGTCGCTGCCGCGACCGCGAGCTCAGCGTTGACCGACCGGCTGCGGCGCATCCTGCCGTTCGTCAACCGGATCGGCGGTGCGCTGCTGATCCTGGTCGGGCTCTACGTCGGCTACTACGGCCTCTACGAGCTACGGCTGCGTAGCGCCGCGGCCGATCCCCGGGACGCGGTGATTCTGGGGGCCGGCCGGTTTCAGGGTGCGCTGGCCGGCTGGGTGCACCAGCACGGTATGTGGCCGTGGATCGTCGCGCTGGTCGCGCTGGTGGCGGCCGCGGCGTTGGTGAGCGCCTGGCACCGACGCGCGCGGCGCTAGCGGATCCAGCCGCGCCGGCGACCCCAGATGTCGCGGATCAGGATGAAAAGGGCGAGGACCGCGAACCCGATCAGGAAGTTGTCCTCGACGTGGCCGACGTGATTGCCGCGCAGCATCGCTAGCAAGAAGATGACGCCGAACACCCCGACGCCGTGCCAGGTGCGGGTGTTGATCTTGCTCCACCCCCACGCGGCCGATGGCACCTCGGCGGGGTCGACGCCGTTGTAGTGCTCCAACTCGGTATTGGCCACGGCGATTCCCTTCGGATCGGATCGTCTTCTGCTCACAGATTCTGGCACACGGCATCACCGGCGGCACTCGCCGCGTCGAGACTGCACTCCAGGCTTTCAGTCTGTGTCCACGGCGCTATTTCGGCGGATTTCCCGCCCTGAGCGCAGGGGCAAGGCAGGGAACGTCCAGGGGGCACAATGAGTGAGTGACCACGCCTACCACCGACGCGACGGCCGACGCCCCGATCCGCGTGCTCGTGCTGGGCAGCACCGGCTCCATCGGCACCCAGGCGCTGGACGTCATCGCCGCCAACCCGGATCGCTTCGAGGTCGTCGGGCTGGCGGCCGGCGGGTCGAACCCGGACACGCTGGCCCGTCAACGCGCCGAGACCGGGGTGACCAACATCGCCGTCGCCGACGAGCGCGCCGCCGCAACGCTCGGTGACGTGCCCTTCCACGGTCCGGAAGCGGTCACCCGGCTGGTCGAGGAGACCCAGGCCGACGTCGTGCTCAATGCCCTGGTCGGGGCGTTGGGCCTGCGACCGACCCTGGCGGCGCTGCACTCCGGGGCCCGGCTGGCGCTGGCCAACAAGGAATCGCTGATCGCCGGCGGTCCACTGGTCCTGAAGGCGGCGCGACCGGGGCAGATCGTGCCCGTCGATTCCGAGCACTCGGCGCTGGCCCAGTGCCTGCGCGGCGGCGAGCCCGACGAGGTCGCCAAGCTGGTGCTGACCGCCTCGGGTGGACCGTTTCGGGGCTGGGCGGCCGCCGATCTGGAGGCCGTCACCCCCGAGCAGGCCGGTGCCCACCCGACCTGGTCGATGGGCCCGATGAACACGCTGAACTCGGCGTCGCTGGTGAACAAGGGACTCGAACTCATCGAAACGCACCTGCTGTTTGGTGTGCCCTACGACCGCATCGAGGTCGTGGTGCACCCTCAGTCGATTGTTCATTCAATGGTCACGTTCGTCGACGGCTCGACGATCGCCCAGGCCAGCCCGCCGGACATGAGGCTGCCCATCTCGCTGGCGCTGGGCTGGCCGCGGCGGGTGCCCTGCGCGGCCGCGTCTTGCGACTTCACCACCGCGTCTACCTGGGAATTCGAGCCGTTGGACAGCGACGTTTTCCCGGCTGTCGAGCTGGCCCGCCACGCCGGGGAGACGGGCGGCTGCATGACCGCGGTCTACAACGCCGCCAATGAAGAGGCCGCGGCCGCCTTCCTGGACGGTCGTATCGGCTTTCCGGCCATCGTCAGAACAATCGCCGACGTGCTGAGCGCCGCCGACCAATGGGCCGTAACACCGGCTAACGTGGATGAGGTACTAGACGCCCAGCGCTGGGCGCGGGAGCGAGCGCAGCGCTCGGTCGCAACGACACGCCCCGCTGCAGTCTCGGAAAAGGTCTCGGGAATGGTCTTAGAAAGGTCCTAGCGCCTGATGATGTTCGCAATCGGCATTGTGCTGTTCGCGCTGGCCATCCTGATCTCGGTGGCCCTGCATGAGTGCGGCCACATGTGGGTCGCGCGTGCGACCGGCATGAAGGTGCGCCGGTATTTCGTCGGCTTCGGCCCCACACTGTGGTCGACCCGGCGCGGCGAGACCGAGTACGGCGTCAAGGCCGTGCCGCTGGGCGGCTTCTGCGACATCGCCGGGATGACCCCGGTCGAGGAGCTGGCGCCCGACGAGACCGAACGCGCGATGTACAAGCAGAAGACGTGGAAGCGGGTCGCGGTGCTGTTCGCCGGCCCGGGCATGAACTTCATCATCTGCCTGGTCCTGATCTACGTGATCGCCCTGATCTGGGGACTGCCCAACCTCCACCCGCCCACGCGGGCGATCGTCGGCGAGACCGCTTGTATTGCACCGGAAGTCGCGCCGGGCAAGCTCGGCGACTGCACCGGTCCCGGCCCGGCGGCGCTGGCCGGCATCCGCCCCGGCGACGTCGTCGTCAAGGTCGGCGACACCACGGTGTCCACCTTCGACGAGATGGCCGCCGCGATCCGCAAGCTGCACGGCACCGTCCCGGTCGTCGTCGAACGCGACGGCACCCCGATCACGGCCTACGTCGACATCGCCCAAACCCAGCGCTACCTGGGCAGCGGGCAGGACGCGAAGTCCGCGCCCTCGACGGTCGGCGCCATGGGCGTGGGCGGCGTCAAAGTCGCGCCGACCCACTACGGCGTGCTCGGCGCCATCCCTGCCACCTTCGCCTTCACCGGCGACCTGACGGCCGAGGTGGGCAAGGCGCTGATCGCGATCCCGGGCAAGGTCGGCGCGCTGGTGCATGCGATCGGCGGCGGACAGCGCGATCCGCAGACGCCGATGAGCGTTGTCGGCGCCAGCATCATCGGCGGCGACACCGTCGACCACGGGTTATGGGTAGCGTTCTGGTTCTTCCTGGCGCAGCTGAACCTGATCCTGGGCGCGATCAACCTGTTGCCGCTGCTGCCGTTCGACGGCGGGCACATCGCCGTCGCGGTGTTCGAAAAGATCCGCAACGTCATCCGGTCGGCTCGCGGCATGGTCGCGGCGGCGCCGGTGAACTACCTCAAGCTGATGCCGGCGACCTACGTGGTGTTGGTGTTCGTGGTCGGTTACATGCTGCTGACCGTGACCGCCGACCTGGTCAACCCGATCAGGCTCTTTCAGTAACCATTTCCGTAACCACCCGAAGGAAGTCGAACAGTGGACATTGGCTTGGGCATGCCGCAGGCGCCGGCGCCCACGCTTGCGCCCCGGCGTAAGACGCGCCAATTGATGGTCCGCGACGTCGGGGTCGGCAGTGATTCCCCGATCTCGGTGCAGTCGATGTGCACCACCAAGACCCACGACGTCAACACGACGCTGCAGCAGATTGCCGAGCTGACGGCCGCGGGTTGCGACATCGTCCGGGTGGCCTGCCCGCGTCAGGAGGATGCCGACGCGCTGGCTGAGATCGCCCGGCACAGCCAGATCCCGGTGATCGCCGACATCCACTTCCAGCCGAAGTACATCTTCGCCGCGATCGACGCCGGATGTGCCGCGGTGCGGGTTAATCCGGGCAACATCAAGGAGTTCGACGGCCGGGTCGGCGAGGTCGCGAAGGCGGCCGGCGCGGCCGGTATTCCGATCCGCATCGGCGTCAATGCCGGCTCCCTGGACAAGCGGTTCATGGAGAAGTACGGCAAGGCCACACCCGAGGCGCTGGTCGAGTCGGCGCTGTGGGAGGCGTCGCTGTTCGAGGAGCACGGCTTCGGCGACATCAAGATCAGCGTCAAGCACAACGACCCCGTCGTGATGGTCGCCGCCTACGAGCAGCTGGCCGCTCAGTGCGACTACCCGCTGCATCTCGGTGTGACCGAGGCCGGTCCGGCCTTCCAGGGCACCATCAAGTCGGCGGTAGCCTTCGGCGCCTTGCTGAGCCGCGGCATCGGCGACACCATCCGGGTGTCCCTGTCGGCGCCGCCGGTCGAGGAAGTCAAGGTCGGCATTCAGATTCTCGAGTCGCTGAACCTGCGGCCGCGCGGGCTGGAAATCGTCTCCTGCCCGTCGTGCGGTCGCGCGCAGGTCGACGTCTACACCCTGGCCAACGCCGTCTCAGCGGGCCTGGACGGGCTCGACGTGCCGCTGCGGGTCGCGGTGATGGGCTGCGTCGTCAACGGTCCGGGGGAGGCCCGCGAGGCCGATCTCGGCGTGGCCTCCGGAAATGGCAAGGGCCAGATATTCGTTCGCGGCGAGGTGATCAAGACGGTGCCGGAAGCACAGATCGTCGAGACGCTGATCGAAGAGGCGATGCGGTTGGCTTCCGAATTGGGCGAGGAAAGTGATAACGGTCCTGGCACAACAGCAAGCGGGACGCCCGTTGTCACCGTAAGCTGATAGAGCCAGCTTCGGTCTTACTGGCCCTGTCGTTCGCACCACAGAGAGTTCGCCAGATGTCGGCACCGCCCCTGTTTCGCCTCGTCGGCGACAGACGGGTGTCCGTGGTGCGTGACGCCGCCGCGGTGTGGCGGGTATTGGACGAGGACCCGATCGGGTCCTGCATGGTCGCCTCCCGAGTCGCCGATCACGGCATCGATCCCGGCGCGATCGGTGGGGAGCTGTGGACCCGTCGCGGCGCGGACGAGTCGCTGTGCTTCGCCGGCGCCAACCTGATCCCGCTGCGGGGGCTGCCGGCCGACCTGAATGCTTTTGCCGACGAGGCGATGAGCGGGACCCGGCGCTGCTCCTCGCTGGTCGGGCGGGCCAGCCTGGTGCTGCCGATGTGGGAGCGGCTCGAGACGGCCTGGGGCCCGGCGCGTGACGTGCGTGAACGCCAACCGCTGATGGCGCTGGCCAAGCACCCGATGTGTGACCTCGACACCGAGGTGCGCCAGGTGCGGCCGGAGGAGCTGGACGCCTACCTGGTGGCCGCGGTCGACATGTTCATCGGGGAGGTCGGCATCGACCCGCGGCTCGGCGACGGCGGTCGCGGCTACCGCCGCCGGGTGGCCAGCCTGATCGCCGCCGGCCGCGCCTGGGCCCGCTTCGAGCACGGTCAGGTCGTCTTCAAGGCCGAGGTGGGATCGCAATCGCCCGCGGTCGGCCAGATCCAGGGCGTCTGGGTGCATCCGGAGTGGCGCGGCCTCGGCCTCGGAGCTCGCGGCACCGCGATGCTGTCCGCGGTGATCGTCGGCAGCGGGCGCATCGCCAGCCTCTACGTCAACGACTTCAACGAGGTGGCCCGGGCCGCCTACGCCCGGGTGGGCTTCGCCGAAGTTGGCACCTTCGCCACCGTCCTGCTGGACTAGCCGGGTTTCCCCTCGGGTCTGCTGGGGCGTCCAGCCGTGCGGCGCCGGGGTATCCACGCGGGACCCTCGATGCGGTCGGGAATCAGCCAGAAGCCCAGTGCGAAGTTGTAGCAGAACAAAACAGCCCACCACAGGATGGTCGCGGGGGTGAACCCCATCGGTCCTGGGGACTGATGAACACCGGCTACCGCGGCCACGATCACGAAGCCGAGCGTGACCGTGGCAGTGACCGCACAGAACAGCAACGCCAAGCGCCGATGCGTCGCCGATAGGGCCGCGGCCGCGCCGTGGCCCACCATCACCCAGCTCAGCGTCGCGGTCAACGGGATACCGACCAGCGAGAAGCCGGCCCCGGTGGGCGCGCCGAAAACGACTCCTAGCAATCCGGCTAGGCCGATCATCGTCACAACGACGGCCTCGGTAACCAGTAGCCATCGGCCCCTGCGCCAGCGCGGCGGGTTGACGCTGACCCGGCGCAGGTTGTCAGTCTTGTTGGGTCCTCTCGTGCCTCGCGCCATTGCCGCCTCCTGAACTGTTGCCTCGTCTGAGTCGAGGTACCCGGAAATCGGGGTAGCACGCGCCACATCACGGTGAGGTCTCGGTGTGTCGGCGCCGGTGCAACCGGCTCAGTTCTTAACATCAGTAACGATGGCCACAAAAACCTCACCAGTATCAGCCGTTTCGGTTGCCGCGGCCCTGCTGCTCGTCGCGGCCGTCGCGCTGTCCGGCTGCACGCCGCGGCGCGACGGTCCGGGCCCGGCCGCGGAGAAGTTCTTCCGCGCCTTGGCCATTGGCGACACCGCGACGGCCGCCCAACTCAGCGACAACCCCGACGAGGCCCGCGAGGCGCTCAACGCGGCCTGGGCCGGGCTGCAGGCGACCCACCTCGACGCGCAGATCCTCAGCTCCAAGTACGCCGAGGACACCGGCACGGTCGACTATCGGTTCAGCTGGCACCTGCCCAAAAACCGGGTGTGGAGCTATGACGGCCAGTTGAAGATGGCCCGTGACGAGGGGCACTGGGAGGTGCGCTGGACGCCCACCGGGCTCCATCCCAAGCTCGGGGAGCACCAGACCTTCGCGTTGCGCGCCGATCAGCCGCGGCGGGCCTCGGTGAACGAGCTCGGCGGCAGTGATGTGCTGGCGCCGGGGTATCGCTACCACTACACGCTGGACGCCACCAAGGCCGGACCCCCGCAGTCGCTGAGTTTCACCACTCACACGATCGTCGACGTGCTACGGCCCTTCAACGACACGCTGACCGACCCGCAGCTGCTGGCCGAGCAGGCCAGCTCGACACCCAACCAGGTGGACCTGGGCGTGACGCTGCTTCCGGCCGATAACGACAAGGTGTTTCCCGCGCTCGGCAGGCTGCCCGGCATCGTCGTCACACCGCAGGCCGACATGCTGGCGACCGACCCGCATTTCGCGCCCGCCGTGGTCGGTCAGGTCAAGAAGGCCGTGATCGACCAACTCGACGGTCAGGCGGGTTGGCGGGTGGTCAGCGTCAACCAGAACAGCGTCGACGTCGCGGTGCTGCACGAGGTGGAAGGAGCGCCGGCCCCGTCGGTGTCGATCACGCTGGACCGGCTGGTGCAGAACGCCGCCCAGCGCGCGGTGGACAACAAGGGCGGCAAGGCGATGATCGTTGCGATCAAGCCGTCGACCGGGGAGATCCTCGCGATCGCGCAGAACGGCGGCGCCGACGCCGACGGGCTGCCGGCCACCAACGGCCTTTTTCCGCCCGGGTCGACGTTCAAGATGATCACTGCCGGCGCCGCCGTCGACCGCGACATGGCCACGCCCAACTCGATGGTCGGCTGCCCGGGCCATCTCGACATCGGACATCGGACCGTGCCGAACTACGGCGGCTTCGACCTCGGTGTGGTGTCGATGTCCCGCGCGTTCGCCAGTTCGTGCAACACCACGTTCGCCGAGTTGAGCAGCAGGATGCCGCCCCGGGGCCTGACGCAGACCGCCGCCGAATACGGGATCGGTCTCGACTACACGGTCGACGGCATCACCACGGTGACCGGTTCGGTGCCGCCGACGGTGGACATGGCCGAGCGCACCGAAGACGGTTTCGGCCAAGGCCGGGTGCTGGCCAGTCCGTTCGGCATGGCTCTGGTGGCGGCCACCGTCGCGGCCGGGAAAACCCCTGTGCCGCAACTGATCGCGGGCCATCCGACGACGGTCGAGGGTGACAGCACCCCGATCAGCCCGAAGATGATCGACGCGCTGCGGCCGATGATGCGGTTGGTGGTCACCAACGGGACCGCCAAGGAGATCAACGGCTGCGGCGAGATCTACGGCAAGACCGGTGAGGCCGAGTTCCCGGGAGGATCGCACTCGTGGTTCGCCGGATACCGCGGCGACCTAGCCTTCGCCGCGTTGATCGTCGGGGGTGGCAGCTCCGAGTGGGCGGTCCGGATGACCAAATTCATGTTCGAGTCGCTGCCGCCGGGCTATCTGACCTGAAGCCGAACCGGCGGTAAATTGCGTAGATGACCGATACCGGCGGGGACATGGTGACGCTGCGCGTCTCCGATGCGGACCGCAACGGCACGATGCGGCGACTGCACAACGCCGTTGCGCTCGGCCTGATCGATATCGACGAGTTCGAGCAGCGCTCGTCGCGGGTGTCCCATGCGCGTACCCAGGGTGAGCTGGACGGCCTGGTCGGCGACCTGCCCGGGCCGGGCGCGATCGTCAGCTCGGCGGCGGATCGGGTCGAGCTGCGCGGCTGGGCCGGCTCGCTGCGGCGGCATGGCGAATGGACGGTGCCCACCCGGTTGGCGCTGGTACGCCGGTTGGGGTCGGTCAAACTTGAGCTCACCAAGGCGCGGTTCGCCGGCCCGGTGGTGGTCGTCGAGCTCGACGTTCGGTTCGGCTCGGTCGACATCTGGCTGCCCGAGGGCGCCAGCGCCTCGATCGACGACGTCGAGGTCTACGGGGGCAGCGCCCGTGACCGCCGCAAGGATGCCCCCGGTGAGGGCAGGCCGCATGTGGTGCTGACCGGGCGGGTGGTGTGCGGCTCGGTGACCATCCGGGGACCGCGCCGCTCGCTGCGCTGGCCGTCGCGCGTGCGCTGACGGCGCCCGGACTGGCGGCGTCGAGTGTGCGCTCTCGGCGGGAAAACGGCGGGCGAAATGCCGCCCAGCGCAACACTCAAGGCCCTGAGCACACACTCGACGGCCGACGGGGGCGCGCCGCCTGCGATTAAGCTAGCGGGATGCCTGTTCGCACCGCGCTTTCGCCCGGCGTGTTGTCCCCGACTCTGCCGGTGCCAAACCGCATCCCGCGCCCCGAATACGCCTGGAAGCCGACCGCCAAAGAGGGCACCGAGCCGTGGGTGCAGACGCCGGAGGTAATCGAGAAGATGCGCGTCGCGGGCCGGATCGCGGCCCGCGCACTCGAGGAGGCGGGCAAGGCCGTCGCGCCCGGGGTGACCACCGACGAGCTGGACCGCATCGCGCACGAGTACATGGTCGACAACGGCGCCTACCCCTCGACCCTGGGCTACAAGGGCTACCCGAAGTCGTGCTGCACGTCACTCAACGAGGTGATCTGCCACGGCATCCCGGACTCGACGGTGATCGCCGACGGCGACATCGTCAACATCGACGTCACCGCCTATATCGACGGCGTGCACGGCGACACCAACGCCACGCTCCTGGCCGGCGACGTGTCCGAGGAGCACCGGCTGCTGGTTGAGCGCACCCGGGAGGCGACGACGCGCGCGATCAACGCCGTCAAGCCTGGGCGTGCGCTCTCGGTCGTCGGCCGCGTCATCCAGGCGTACGCAAATCGATTCGGGTACAACGTGGTTCGCGACTTCACCGGCCACGGCATCGGCACCACGTTTCACAACGGGCTGGTCGTGCTGCACTACGACCAACCGTCCGTCACCACCGAGATCCAGCCGGGCATGACGTTCACCATCGAGCCGATGATCAATCTCGGCACGCTGGACTACGAGATCTGGGACGACGGCTGGACCGTGGTCACCAAGGATCGCAAGTGGACCGCACAGTTCGAGCACACCCTGCTCGTCACCGATACCGGCGCCGAGATCCTGACGCTGCCGTGATCGCTTGAACGGCGCGCTGCTGGTCGCGGGCACCAGCTCCGATGCCGGGAAATCGGTGGTGGTCGCCGGCCTGTGCCGGCTGCTGGCCCGCGACGGCGTGCGGGTCGCGCCGTTCAAGGCGCAGAACATGTCGAACAACTCGGCGGTCACCGTCGAGGGCGGCGAAATCGGCCGGGCCCAGGCGATTCAGGCCCGCGCCGCGGGGCTGGAGCCCAGCGTGCGGTTCAACCCGATCCTGCTGAAACCGGGCAGCGACCGGACGTCGCAGCTGGTGATCCGGGGTAGCGTCGCAGACTCGGTCAGCGCCGCAAGCTATTTCGGGCACCGCGACCGGCTCGCCCAAGTTGTGGCTGACGACTTGGCGGCGCTGCGTGAGGAATTCGATGTGGTGATCTGTGAGGGTGCCGGATCTCCATCCGAAATCAACCTGCGTGCAACAGATTTGGCGAACATGGGATTGGCCAGGTCCGCGCAACTACCGGTCATCCTGGTCGGCGACATCGACCGCGGCGGCTTGCTGGCTCATCTGTTCGGGACGGTCGCGGTGCTCGAGGCGGGAGACCAGGCGCTGATCGCGGGCTTCGTCGTCAACAAGTTCAGCGGCGACCCCGCGCTGCTCGAGCCGGGACTGCGGCAACTCTTCGACCTGACCGGCCGCCCGACCTATGGGGTGTTGCCCTACGCCGATGAGCTCTGGCTGGATGCCGAGGACTCGCTCTCGGTCATCGCGCACCGCGTCGTCGGCAGGCCGGCGCCGCCGCGCGGCGGCGAGTGGCTGAAGTTGGCCGCCGTTCGGCTGCCCCGAATCTCCAACTCGACCGACATCGAGGCGCTGGCCTGCGAGCCGGGGGTGCTGGTGCGCTGGATCTCCGACCCGGTCGACCTGTCCGACGCCGACCTGGTGGTGCTGCCGGGCAGCAAGGCGACCGTCGCGGACCTGGCATGGTTGCGCGAACGCGGCCTGGCCGACGGGATCGTCGCCCACGCCAGGGCCGGCAAGCCGGTGCTGGGCATCTGCGGGGGATTCCAGATGCTGTGCCGGCGCATCGAGGACGGGGTCGAGTCCGGCGCCGGGGTCGTCGACGGGCTGGGCCTGCTGGACGCCGACATCGTGTTCGCGCAAGCCAAGGTGCTGCGGCGCTGGGAGCGGCCGCTGCGTGGATACGAAATCCACCACGGCCGGCTGGCCCGCTACGTAAACGAGCCGTGGTTTCAGGCGGGCGACGACCTGCACGGTCTCGCGCACGGCGCGGTGTTCGGCACCCACTGGCACGGGCTGCTCGACAACGACGACTTTCGCCGCGACTGGCTGACCACGGTGGCCGAGGCCGCCGGTCGTGATTTCGTCGTGGCCGACGACACCGACGTCGTGGCGCGGCGCGACGCCCAGCTGGATGTGGCCGCCGAGCTGTTGGCGTCGCACCTCGATATGGACGCCGTCCTTGGCCTGCTCGACGGTCCGCCGCCGCGACCGCACATCGCAAGCCGGCTGCGGCCGTAGGCTGCGTGCGACCCGGAGAACCTCGCGCAGTGCCAATATTGGCTGTAGCGTGCGTAAGTGCCCTCGATGATGACCACGCTCGACGGCTTTCCCGTCCCGGTGAGCGTGTCCGGTCCTGAGAAGGGTGTCGTCGTCGTCATCCTCGGCGACGAGCAGCGCGAGTTGGCCGCCTACGACGCGGTCTGCGAGCGCCTCCACACCGCGTCGCTGCGCACCGTCGTCATCGGCCTCGACCCGCGGCTGACCCCGAAGTCGGTGATCGGCATTCTCGACGGGCTCGGCATCGGTTGGGCGGTGGTGGTGGGCGACCGCGCCGGCGGCGACATCGCCTGGCAGCTGGCCGCCACCAAGTTGGGCCGGTTTGTCGGTCTGGTCGTCGTCGACCGCGGACATCCACGCGTGGCCGACGTCAACGGCGTGGTCCGCGACAACCATTGCCCGCCGGTGGAGATCGGTACCACCGTGCTGGCCAGCACGCCGGCCGGACGCACGGTGGCCAGCAACAGCCAGCGGTTCGTCTACGCCGACTACCGCAGCGTCGACCTGCTCGGGCGGCGCAACGCCCAGGAGTCGACCGCGCAGTTGGCGGCCGAGATCGTCCTGCGTACCAGCACCTGGTAACCGCGTGAACGCCTCTGGAAGACGCCGACCGGTGATCGGCCTGACCAGTTACCTCGAGCAAGTGCAGTCCGACGGATGGGACATTCCGGCAGGGTATCTGGGCGCGAACTATTTCGAGGGTGTCATCAAGGCGGGCGGTGTCGCGGTGCTGCTGCCGCCGCAGCCGGTGGACCCCGACATCACCGCGAGCCTGCTCGACAGCCTGGACGGGCTGGTGATCACCGGCGGCTATGACGTCGACCCGGCGGCCTATGGCCAGCAACCGCATCCGAAGACCGACGCGCCCCGCACCCTGCGCGACGCGTTCGAATTCGCGCTATTGCGGGGCGCGCTGGACCGCGGTTTGCCGGTGCTCGGCATCTGCCGCGGCACCCAGATGCTCAATGTCGCGTTCGGCGGAACGCTGCACCAACACCTGCCCGACGTTCTCGGCCACCGCGGGCATCACGCGGGCTACGGGCGCTTCACCAAGTTGCCGGTTCGCACGGTTGCGGGTACCCGCCTGGCCGGGCTGCTCGGCGAGTCCGCCGATGCGTGGTGCTATCACCACCAGGCCGTCGACAAGGTCGCCGACGGCCTGATCGTCAGCGCGTGGGACGCCGACGGCGTCGTCGAAGGGCTGGAGGTGCCGGGGGACAATTTTGTCGTCTCGGTGCAGTGGCATCCCGAGCAGTTCCTCGACGACCTGCGGCTGTTCCAGGCGATCGTCGACGCCGCGAGCTCGTATGCGGCGACCACGCGGACGGCGTCTGACCGCTAACGGGTCTGCGGCCATTTCGGCGGGTGACCGGTCTCGACCAAATGCATCGGCTCGTACCCCCAACCGCGGTCCGGGGTCGCCGGGTGTGGTGTCTCGGCCAGCCATCCCCGCGGCACCGACAGCGTCCCGATCGATACCGCGCGGCCCAGTCCCGACGTCGCACCGCGGCTACGGTTTGGTGAGCGGGACAACAACGTTGCCGCGCTTTGCAGCGCCGTATGTTTGTTCAGAAAGTTCAGTCGATTGATCGCGAAGTCTGACGGCGCGCACAGGGATCCGAGTTTCGACAGTGCCGGGGTCACCGGCAACAGATGCGTGTCGAAAGCCGTCGGCGGCGCCTCGGCCAGCGCGTCGAGAGCCCGCGGGATCGCCGAAATCACTTGGCGGGCGGCCGAGATGACGGCCGGTGCCACGCGCAGCTCCCAGTTGCCCTGCCCGGCACCCACCTCGGCGGGCGGCGATGGGAACGGCGTCACGGCCGCGGCGTCGGCGCAGGCCCGGGCATAGGTGTGCATGGTGTCGACATCCTGGGCCCACATCTGGTCGTGGTCGCTGTCGGCATCCGCGATCGCCGGGCTGGATTGGCCCAGACAGTTCCCCTCGACCAGCCACGCCCGCAGCATGCGGTTGGCCTGGATCGCCGACGGGGGCACCATCGCCGCCAACGCCAACTCGTAGGCGCTTGCGGCCGATTTGGCCTGCCTGGCTGCGTGATCGGCCTGCGCGGCAACGCTATTCAGCCACTCGATATGAGCCGCCGCCCCTTGCTCTGCGGGCGTGAGTTTCGAGGTCACCGAACTGCATTGCGCCGCTGCCTCATACAGGCGAGTTGCCAGCCCGCCCCACGCGACGGCGGCGTTCATCATCGATCGTGAGCCGGGACCCGAATACATCAGGCCCGAGTTGGTTTCCGGAGGTAGCGCTGCGAAATCCATTGCTATCTCGCTTTGAGGCCAGTCGAGCATGGTGAAAACATGGAGTTTCCCTTCAAGACATAGCTGCGAAACAGAACGCCGCGATGGGGCTGTCGCACTTCGCTGTTGTGAAAGTTGTAATAGGACTCACAACGCCGCAGGGACAAAGGTGAGGCGGGCCAACGGACTAGTGCTGTCCCATCAGCTACGAGTTACGCAGAGCAGTATCAATAATTCGTGGTCGCCGCATTCGGCCGCAGGTGCGCTGGTGTGCACGACGCGGGATTGAAAGACCGTGCTGGCAAACGAAGGAGGCAAGACGGACAACACCGAGTGCGACGCTAAGCGTGGCCACACGTCCGGGCGGTCGTGCGTCATCCACATACTGTGGAACGGCTTCTTATTGATCGGCGACGCATCCCATGAACTGGCATGTTGCAAGTGGACCGCGGCCGCAGATTCGCTATTGGTGTGCGCGTGCGCGGAATTCGGAGTCACCTGCGACCAGGCCGCGGGCTCGGGCAGGGTGGCCGCCGAAAATTGGGACCGCAATGCAGAACCGGCGATGAGACTGACGAACAAACTCAGCGCCGCAATAGCCGCGATGGCCGGCCGCCACCCTCGAGGGTGACCCGCGCCTCGAATGCTCACAGTGGACCAACTGTACCGGACGAACCTGGTCATCGGTCGCCGCGAGCTGTGAGGTCGATCCGAGTCTGTTGTGCATTTCCGGATTCACCGTGTCCTCGGTCATGCCATTGTGAAATGGTTGGGCATTAACCGATGTGTTGGGGCGGCGGGTTAATTGGCTGTGCACCACGAACTTGATGTCTCCGGTGCTGTAAGCGCTGCTGGCGCAACCAGTTCGGCGGGCCGAGGGCTGAAACGCCAAGCGGCTCAACGACCTCCAGCGCGAGGACGACACTGCCGAACTCAAGCGACGCGCTGCGGGAGGTCGCCAGGGAAGTTTCCATCCCGAACTCCGAGGGCAGTCGCGGGGGCGGCTAGGAAGTGGCCGGCGGCCCGGCCCCGGTGCAATTGCCGAGATTAGGCATTGGCGTATCCGCCCAGGGACGGGTGCGGAACGCCCGAGTTTGCGGCCGGGGACGCGGGCTGCTCGGCTAGGCCTGCGACGATGCCATCACCTACCTTTCACTCAGGGTTTTCGATGTTGGTCGCGGGCGTGGGTCGGAGGGCTGCGTTGGACGGCCCGGACCGGGTGTACTGGTCCGGCCTGAGGGCGGACCAGTACACCCCATGACCAGCCAGCCGACCGGGGCTCTAGCAAGGCGCATCCGGTGGCTGGTGGTGCCGGTGGGCGGCGCGCAGGTTCCAGTGCCGCGCACAAGATGGCGTCGATCTCGGCGAACAGCGCGGCTACGTCGGGATCCAGGTGCAGGACTGGTTCCGCAGTGTCGCTAGTGGCGTTGTTCGTCGGCGCCGCCACGGTGTTGATGTGCGTCATCGTGCTACTCCTGCCGCACTCTCACCGGCCGATCAGGCGTTGATGAGCTTGTGGCCGTTGCTGCGCCCGACCGTGATCTTGCGGGGCTTGGCTTTCTCTGCCACCGGGATCCGCAGCCGCAGCACTCCTCCGTCGTAGGACGCAGCGATCTTGTCGGTGTCGAGGTTGTCCCCGAGGACCAATTGCCGGCTGAAGACTCCGCGGGGGCGTTCGACGGCCAGCATCTCGCGGGCAGGGTCGACGTCCGGGCGCTCGGCGCGCACCGTCACCACGTTGCGTTCGATATCGAGGTCCAGCGAGTCCTCGTTGATCCCCGGCAGGTCGAACTCAACGACGAACTCGTCGCCTTCGCGCGATGCGTCCATCGGCATCACCGCCGGGCGGGCCGCGGTCCCCAACACCTGTTGGGTGAACCGATCGAGGTCCCGGAACGGGTCGGTCCGCATCAACATGGTCGGCACCTCCAACTCTCCAATCTTGTGTCCTGCGATCTGATAATCTATGCCTCAGGGCACATATTTTTATATAGCACGGGTATCAGACTTGGGCAAGCAACTGAACCAAAAATCTTGTGACATACCATGACTGGAGGGACATGACTAGCCAGCAGCGCGATCCCGCCCCGGCAAATGACCGGGGCATCTATGGCATCTCGGTAGCCTCCGAACTATCTGGCATCGGCCCCCAAACCTTGCGGCTCTACGAGCGCCGCGGACTCGTGACCCCGACGCGCACTGATGGGGGCACCCGCCGCTACAGCCGAAACGACCTGGCACGCCTAAAGCGGATCACCGAACTCGCCAGCCTTGGTATCAACCTCGCCGGCATGGCCCAGATCTTCGAGCTCGAAACCAAAAACAGCCAACTGCAAACCGACTACACCCAACTCGAGCTGCTCAACGCCCGACTCAAGGCCGACCGCAATACCGCCAAAAGGTAGAGCTGACTTTCCGCGCGCACACTATCCGAAGACGATCAGCGGGATCGCCATTTCGGCGTCGGCGGCCCCGCCGTGAAACCCGATGAGCCGGGCCACTTCCGGGGGCTCGCGCTTGGTGGCCAGCACCACCGTGTCGCCGGTGCAGATCACGACGACGTCTCCGATGCGCGCCAGATGGCCCGGATCGACGGGTCCGAACATCCCGGTGGCCACCGCCTGGTCGCGACTGTAGACCTCGGCCTTGCCGTCCAGCAGCCCACTCCAGGTCGCCCGCACGTCGGCTGCCGCGCCCGGCGCGGTGTGCAGGTAACGGACCCGCGGTTCGCCCGCGACCACCCGGATTCCCTGGCTCAGCCGGCTATCGGTATCCAGGTCGACGCGGGCTTGCGGCGGCACATTGAGACCGCCGTGGTCGGCGGTCACCAGCAACGCCGCGTTCGCGGGCAGGGCGTCGACCAGGCGAGTCAGCAGCGCGTCGACACGCGCGGCCGCCTCATGCCAGTGCGGCGATCCGATACCGAACACGTGCGCGGCGGTGTCCAGGTCGGCGATGTAGCCGTAGACCAGGCCGGGCGCCGCGTGTAACTCGTCGACAAGCTGCTGGGCGTAGTTGTCCTCGGGCTTGCTGGGGCGAAAGTCGGCGCCGCGGTACGCCGAATCCGTCAGTCCGCTGCCCATGAACAGCGCGGGTAGCACCGCCCGTGCGGCGACCCCGCGTCGCCGCAGCCGCTCGAACCAGGTTGGCAACGGCTGCCACTGGGCCGACGGCGGGTCGTCACGCCAATAGATGTGGGTGAGTACCCGTTCGGTGCCGGGGACGTTGAGGGTGAAGCCCAGGATGCCGTGCTCACCCGGCCGTGCGCCGGTGCCCAGCGACACCAGGCTGCTCGGCGTGGTCGAAGGGAAGGTGCAGGTGAGTTCGCTCAGCCGCCCCACGGCGCCGGCCAGCACCGAGGCAAGCAGCGGCGCGCTGCCCGCCAATTCCGGCAACAGGTGCCAGCCCATGCCGTCCACCAGCACGACCGCGACCCGATCAACCTGTTCGGCAATCGATTCCGTGACCGTGAGCCGGTCGACGGCGTCCGGAACCCCGAGTAGCGCGGCCGCGGCGGGAAGCACGTCGCACAGGGAACCAAGCGGGGCACCGGACATGGCCCCAGTCTGGCACGGCTAGACGTGCGCCAGCCGTCGGCTGGTCACCCGCAGTTGCCGGTCGGTGCTCTCGGACAGCGCGCGAATTTGCTGCGGGTCCAGCCGGCCGCACAGCCGGCCCCAGTGCACCGCGACCTCGTCGCCGACGGCCACGTCGGGCACCGCGCTGTACCCGTCGGCCCAGACGTCGAGCAGTCGCACCGACGGCTGCGACAGCGCGAGCGCCTCGCCATCGCACACCAGCCGCCGGCATCTCACCTCGACGTCGTCTCCTGTGCGGGAAACAACTGTGCCCCAAGTGATCCGGCAGTTATCCAGCACGCCGAGCGGGTGCTCGTTGGAGCCCCGGCCCAGAAACCGCGTCCACGGATACACCCCGAATACGTGGAAGCAGTGGTTGCCGGCGGCTTCGCCGGCGAGCTCCGGCGTCAGGTGTGACCAGTAGCGGCCGGCCTGGGAGCCGATGATGGCCAGCAGCTCGTCGAGGAATTCTCGCGGATCGACGCCGGCGCCGACACCGCCGCCCAGCCAATACGATTCGACCAGGCGGTGATCCAGCGGGTCGGCGATGCCTGTCAGCGCGGACAGCACCCGCAGATACGGCCAGGCTCCGGAGAATCCGGCCGCCGCGGCGCGCACCTGATCGACCGTGCCGTCGCGCAGCGTCGCTCCCAGCGGCGGGCCGCAATAGCCCAGCGCATTGGGCGCGTAGGCGTAACGCGCGAACATCTCGACGCCCGGGTGGTTCAAGACCGTGCCACCAGCTTGGCGGCGTTTCGGTGCATGCGGCCGAAGTTGTAGTAGGCCGCACACGCGCCCTCGGGGGACACCATGCACGTGCCGATCGGGCTCTCCGGGGTACAGGCGGTGCCGAAAACCTTGCATTCCCAGGGCTTCAGCACCCCCTTGAGCACCTCGCCGCATTGACACGCCTTCGGGTCGGCGACCCGCACGCCGGGCATCGCGAACCGCAGCTCGGCGTCGAACTCCGCGAAGTCGTCGTGCAGCCGCAGCGCGCTTTGTGAGATGAAGCCCAGGCCGCGCCACTCGAAATGCGGGCGCAGCGCGAACACCTTGCCCATCAACGCCAGCGCGGCCGGGTTGCCATGCTCGGGCACCACCCGCTTGTACTGGTTTTCCACCTCGCAGCGGCCCTCGCGGATCTGACGCAACAGCATCGCGACCGAGGCCAGGATGTCCAGCGGCTCGAACCCAGCCACCACCAACGGCTTCCGATACACGTCGGGGACGAATCGATACGGCCGGTTGCCCACCACGGTCGACACGTGCCCGGGGCCGATGAAACCCGACAGCCGCAGATCCGGTGACTCCAGGATCGCCTTGATCGGCGGCACGATCGTGACGTGGTTGCAGAACACGCTGAAGTTCGGCACTGCCTGCTCGCGTGCCCGCACCAGCGTGACCGCGGTTGACGGCGCGGTGGTTTCGAAGCCGATCGCGAAGAACACCACGTGCTTGTCCGGGTTGTCGATCGCGACCTTCAACGCGTCCAGCGGCGAGTAGACGAATCGGACGTCGGCGCCGCGGGCCTTGGCGTCCAACAGGCTCCCGTTCGAACCGGGTACCCGCATCATGTCGCCGAAGCAGGTGAAGATCACGTCGGGCTGACGGGCCAGCCACATCGCGTCGTCGATGCGGCCCATCGGGATCACGCAGACCGGACAGCCCGGGCCGTGTACCAATTCGACGCTGTCGGGCAGCAGGTGCTCGATGCCGTGCCGGTAGATGGTGTGCGTGTGCCCGCCGCACACCTCCATGAACTTGAATCGCTCGTCGCCGGCACCGGCCAGGTGTTCGATGGCGACGAGCAGCTTGCGGGCCGCCACGGGATCGCGGAATTCGTCGACGAATTTCATTGCCGTCCCCCTAGATAATGGCCGACGAGTCGAAGGCTTGCATTTCGGTTGTGTAGGCGTCGCCAAGCTTCTTGATCGCGGCCAAGGTGAGCAGCGCCTCGGTTTCGTCGATCTTGGCCATCGCGAACCCGACGTGGACCAGCACCCACTCGTCGGGTTCTGGCATGTCGTCTTCCAGCAGGCGCACACTGATCGCGCGCTGAACGCCGCCGACGTCGACCTTCGCCAAATAGTGTGCGGGATCGTTGATTTCAACGATCCGCCCCGGAATTCCAAGGTACATACGCTATCTCCTTTCTCGTGGCGACCCGCTGCGCCCGGCTTCGCCGCGCTTGCGATCGCCACGCTCCTTTCAGCAGATTCGGGGCAACGGATCTCCGACGAGCATGTCGACGATCCGCGTCCCGCCGAATCCGGTGCGCAGTACCACGCTCTCCGCGGGTTCGGTGACGATTTCCCCGACCTCGGCTGCCCGCGCTCCGAGCGGGTGCGACCGCAGGGCGGCCAGTCCGGCCTCGGCCTCCTCCGGTGCGACGACGGCGACGAACTTGCCCTCGTTGGCGACATAGAGCGGGTCGATGCCGAGCAGCTCGCATGCGCCATTGACTTTTGCCTGCAACGGAAGTCGCTCCTCGTCGAGCACCACCCCGAGGCCGCAGGCCTGGGCCAGCTCGTTGCAGACCGTGCCGACGCCGCCCCGGGTGGCGTCGCGCAGCCAGCGGGTGGACGGCGCGGCGGCCATCAGCAATTCGACCAGCGGGCTGACGGAGGCGGTGTCCGAGGCGATGTCTGCCTCGATGGCCAAGTCGCCGCGGGCGAGCATGACGGCCATTCCGTGATCACCCATCGACCCGGACAACAGCAGTTTGTCGCCGACGCGTACCGAATCCGCCGACAGCGCGCGCCCGGCCCGGATGACGCCGACGCCCGCGGTGGTGATGAACAGCCCGTCGGCCGCACCCTTGGGCACCACTTTGGTGTCACCGGTCACGATCCGCACGTCGGCCTTTGCGGCGGCCGCGCCCATATCGGCGACGATCTCTTTGAGCTCGGCGATCGCGAAGCCCTCTTCGAGCACGAACGCCGCCGAGATCCAGGCCGGCACGGCGCCGGTCATCGCCAGGTCGTTGCAGGTGCCATACACGGCCAGCTCACCGACCGAACCGCCGGGAAATCGCCTGGGCTGCACCACAAACGAATCCGTGGACATCGCCAGCCGCTCGCCGCCGGGCAGGGTCAGCACCGCGCCGTCGCCGAGTGACTCCAGCGTCGGATTGCGGAACGCCTCCACGAACACCGCGTCCACCAGAGCCGCCGACGCCTTGCCGCCGGCGCCGTGCGCCAGCGTCACGTGGTCGTCGAGCAACCGCGGCCGGCGCCTGCGGAACGACTCGATCCGCTCGATCACCTCGCCCTCGCCGAAGCGCGGACCCGACGAAAGGTAGTTGTTCATGCCCCCCCCAGCCCCCGGTCGCCCGATCGTTCGTGAACCGCCAGCCACAGCTGATAGCCCAGCAGCGCTTGCGATTCCTGGATCCGATGTACACTTTGCGATCGAACAACGAAGCAGGCGTCCACATTTGGATTGTTCACGAAGGCGCCGCCGTCATAGCCGGAGAATCCGACGGTGTACAGCCCGCGTTGACGCGCCTCGGCCAGCGCGGTGAGCAGATTCGGCGAATTGCCGCTGGTCGACATCGCGATCGCGATGTCACCGGCCTTCGCACGGGCGATCAGCTGACGGGCGAACACCAGCTCGAATCCGACGTCGTTGCCCAGCGCGGTCACGATCGCCTGATCTGCGGTCAACGACCAGGCCGGTAGCGGCCTGCCGATCGGCGGCCGGGCGAACAACGCGGCCAGAGTCGTGGAATCCGTGCAGCTGCCGCCGTTTCTGAAGGTGAACATCCGCCCGCCGGCGGCGAACCGGCGCGCCGTCTCGGTGGCCGCCGAGTCCAGCAGGTCGGCGTTGGATTCCAGGGTGGTGCGCCGCAAGGCCAGGCTTTCGGCCGCTTTCGCCCGCGCCGACGCGGCCAGGTCGGCGAGTAGCGAGGTGGGGTCGTCCTCTTCGGCGTCGATGAACGGGTAGAGGAAGTTGGTGGGTTCGTCGTGGCTCATCAAGCGTCCTGGTCGATTCGGCTGATCGCGGTCCCGGCGTGCACGAGCACCAAGTCTCCCGGGGCGACCGGGCCGATCAGCGTGGTCACCACGTCCTCGGCTCCGCGCGCGGTGCGCACGGTGGCTGTCTCGCCGGCCGAGGCGGCCGCCACTTTACCGAGGAGGCCCTCGTCGCTGCATGTGACGCAAACGTCTTGAGTTGTGTCGCAGTGCGACGAGCCGGGTTTGAGCAGCCCGGGATGCTCGAAACAGACGTGGGTGAGTTCCCACAGCAGGTGATAGAACAACACGAAGCCGCCGGTTGCGGGCACCCGCGGATCGGAGTCGTCGAGCCACAGCACATGATCGGCCAGGCCCGGCCGGGGCCGTTCGCCGCTGCCTATCCAGATCGTGGTGGCACCCCATGCGGGCCCGCGGCGCATCACCGAGCGAACCTCCGCGTTGTCCGCATCGCTGACCGCGATCACGATGTCGCCGGGGCGCACCGAAACCCGAGCCACGTCTACCAGATCGGGCCCGGTGAGCGCGACGGCGGGCAGCGCCCGCTTTCCTACGATCACCGGGTGCACGAACTCGACCGCGATGTGCAGCGCGTGCGGCTCCCAGGACGGGGCGATCGACCACATGGTCGCGCCCGCGGCGAACCGCTTGGCCAAAGTGAATGCGGTGGCCGCCAAGTCAGTGGCCAGATCCGAGGCCAACTCCGCACCCAGTCCGCGGTCGATCGCGGCGATCGTCGTCATGAGGTGGCCTCCTCGAGCGCGGTCAGCATCGAGATCATCGCCTGGCCCAGCGCCAGCCCGCCGTCGTTGGGCGGAACGATGCGATGGATCAGCACCTCGAACCCGTTGCGCTGCAGCAACTCACGGCAGGCGCGTAGCAGCAGCACGTTCTGGAACACGCCGCCGGTGAGGCCGACCAGCCGGATGGGGCCCGCGACCAGCGTGACCACCGTGGCGACGGCGTTCGCGACCGCCCGGTGGAACGCGGCCGCCAGCAGGGCCGGCGGTGTGCCCGCGGACAGCGCCGAGACGATGGTCTGCACGCAGGTGGCCGGATCGATCACCCCGTCGGCCCGTACCGTCAGCGGCAGCGACGGCCCGGAGGCGCCGGCGCGCTCGGCCAGCGCCTCGAGTTCGATCGCGGCCTGGCCTTCGTAGTCGATGCGGTGGCGCACCCCCAACAGGGAGGCGACCGCATCGAACAGCCGGCCCATGCTCGAACACGGCACACATCCGGCGCCGCTCTCCAATTGCGAACGGGTGAGCCGCAATTCCGCGGCCGTGGCCGCGGCGACCGGCGCCAGCGAGGGGGTCCAGTCGACGCCGGCGGTCCACAACTGCGACAGCGCCATCCGCCACGGATTGCGCACGGCGGCGTCGCCGCCCGGCAGCGGCACCGGGAGCAGATGGCCGGCGCGCGCGAAGCGGTGACTGTCGCGACCGAGCACGAGGATCTCCCCACCCCAGATGGTGTCGTCGCAGCCGTAGCCGGTGCCGTCGAAGGAGACGCCGACGACGGGTCCGCCAACGCGGCCGTGCTCGGCCAACAGCGACACCACGTGGGCGCGATGGTGCTGGACCAGGTCGAGCGGCCGATTGCCGGCACGCCGTTCGGCCCAGCTCCGGGTGTGATACCCCGGGTGCAGGTCGGCGGCCAATCGGGCCGGCTCGCCGCGGATTTCGCTGAGTTGGCCCACCGCACGCTCGAACGCCCGCAGCGTCTCCCAGCTGGCCATGTCGCCGATGTGACCGGACAGGTAGGCGCGTGAACCGTCGGTGAGGCAGCAGGTGTTCTTCAGCTCGCCACCCACCGCCAGCACCGCCGGACCGCGGTGCCCCAGGTCGACCGGCAGCGGGGCATAGCCGCGCGAGCGCCGGATCGGAAGTTCGACGCCGGCCCCCTCGTCTTTCAAGACGCGTACGACGGAGTCGTCGCACGGCACGTGAATGGGCCGGTCGTGATCGAGGATCGCGTCGCAGAGGCCCGGAAGCCTGGACGCGGCATCCTCGTCGGTGAAGCAGATGGGTTCGTCGGAGCGGTTGGCGCTGGTGAGTACCAGCGCATCCGGTGCGGGCGCCAGCAGCAGGTGGTGGACGGGGGAGTACGGCAACATCAGTCCCAGCAGCGGGGTCCCGGGCGCAACGGCCTCGGCGACCGGAGCGTCCGGGCGGCGGCGCAACAACACGATCGGGCGTGCGGGACTGCGCAGCACCGCGGCCTCGGCGTCGTCGATATGGGCGTAGCGACCCGCGACGTCGAGGTCGCGGACCATCATCGCGAAGGGCTTGGCGCCCCTCGCTTTTCGTGACCGCACGGCGCCGACGGCCGTTTCATCGTCGGCGGCACACGCCAGGTGGTAGCCGCCGATGCCCTTGATCGCCACGACCGCGCCCGCCGCCAGCGCCTGTTGCGTGGCCGCCAGCGCCGCGTCCGACCCGGCGACCCGTCCGGCCCGCGACCAGAACCACAGCGAGGGACCGCATTCCGGGCAGGCGATCGGTTGGGCGTGGAACCGGCGATCCGCGGGGTCGTGGTATTCGGCCGCGCAGCGCGGGCACATGGCGAACTCCGACATCGTGGTAGCCGGGCGGTCATAGGGGACCCCGCGGATGATGGTGAACCGCGGCCCGCAGTTCGTGCACGTGACGAACGGATGCCGGTAGCGTCGGTTGCGCGGGTCGAACAGTTCGGCGACGCAGTCGTCGCACACCGCGATGTCGGGCGGAATCGGTGTGCTGGCACCGGCGTTCGTTCGGCTTGCCACGATCCGGAAATCGGGCGGGCAACCGGCGTCCGCCGTCACGTGCGTCACGCCGACGGCGTCGATGCGGGCCAGTGGTGGGACGTCGGTGCGCAGCCGGCGGCCGAACTCCGCTACGTGGGCGGGATCGCCCTGCACCTCGAGAAACACCGCGCCGGAGTCGTTGCCGACGAACCCGGCCAGGCCGAGTTCGCTCGCGATCCGGTGGACGAACGGCCGGAAGCCGACCCCCTGGACCACACCGGTCACGGTGAAGCGCTGCCGGATCTGCGTGTCAGCGCAGTCGGACCGCAGCAGCAGGGGCCCCGACGAGGAGAGGCCGGTCATCTCAACCGCCCTCCGGGTGACTGGGGTCGCCGGCGCCCCTGCCCATTAGTTCGAGACCTGCCATCGCCTGCTCGGCGCCGGCCCGATCGGTCTTCTCGACCACGAAGCCCATGTGGATGATCACCCAGTCACCGCATTCGAACGTCTCTTCCGGCAACATGCCGACGTTGACCTTGCGCTGCTCGCCCGCGACCTCGACCAGGGCGAGCTGGCCCTCGTAACCGTCCAGCATCCTGATCACCTGACCGGGGATCCCCAAACACATGTCAACACTCCTCGTGCACCGGGCGGGCCGTCGGAGTCTGTAGCGCGGCGACGATCTCCTCAATGGCGTGCACCGCCCGCGGCACGGCCTTGGCGACCGGGTCGGTGAGTCCGATGCCTTCCTCGACGTTGCCCGCCTCGCACCCGACGACGACCGTGTAGGGCGGGTTGCCGCCGAGCGCTCGCAGGCTGGCGAACACCGCGGCGGGATCCATGCTGTGGCCGTCGAAACCGACTGTGGCGCTGCCGGAGTCATGGTCGGCCTGGAACACGTGCAGGGTGCCCGGGCGACCGCGGCTGGGTACCGCGTCGACGAGGACCAGCGTGTCCCAGTCCTCGAGCAGGTCGTATGCCAGGTGCATGCCGGCGATGCCGTAGTCGGTGACCCGGACGCTGGGATTGTCTTGTGGCAGCGCGGCATGACGGACCACTTCGGAACCGAATCCGTCATCGCCCAGGAAGATATTGCCGATCCCGGCCACCAGGATGCGCGCGGTCATTGCGGTGTCCGATGCGGCTACATCCGCCTCAATTTCAGGTAGCGGCGGGCGTCGGGCAGCGACACGACTCCCAGGATCACCGCGATCCCGACCACCAGGGCCATGACGGCGATGAATATCCAACCTACGACCTCCATGTCGAACTCCTTTCCTTGCTGTTGTGTTCTGCTTCCAGCGGCTCGACTTCGTCGGGAGAGAAGTACAGGTAGCGGCCGTACCAGTCGTGTAGTTCGGCGGCCGGGTCGTCCCCGACCACCACGCCGACGTGCTTGTTGCCTTCGACGTCCTCGTGCACCGACGTGACGCGGGCGGCCTTGCCGGCGACGAAGATATCCTGGGCGTCGGCGTTGCGCCGCGGGCGTAACCGGACCCGGCTGCCCCGGGCGACCCGGATCCCGTTCACCAGCACCGCGTCGATCTCGGGCCGAACGGCATTGTCGGCCAGTGGATCCCACCAGTCGACGCCCTCGGGAATCTCCGGGACCAGGCCGGCCGGAATGTCGAGCCGGTGCGGGTCGCGCAGCACGCCGTGCAGACGAGACATCGCGTCGGGCGACATCGCGTCGCACTGTTCGATGATCCGCGCGGCCCGCGGATCGGTGGCCCGCGCCTGCGCCTTCTCGTCGTCGGTCATCGTGATCACGCGCAGTGTCAGGATCTCGTCGATCTCGGTGCAGTCGTACAGCGCGGTGTTGCTCTGCTCGGCGACCTCGGGGTGGTCGTAGAGAATGATCGGCGAGATCAGCAGCACATCCTGGCTGCCGGGCGAGCCGGCCAGAACCGGGAAGCAGCGATGCTGGGCGCACCGGGTCACCGCATCGGCCGCGGCGGGCGGCGGCTCGAGCATCGAGATGAAGTGGCCGCCAATGACTTCAGCGATCAGGTGGCTGCCGATCATGGACCGCGCGATCGCGTCGTCCTTGTCCACCGCGGCGTGTCCCACGTTGTGTAGCCGTACCGAGACCCTGCGCACGGCGCCGTCGGGTTCGGCCGAGACGGTCAGCTCGCCGCGGATCTGCTTGCGCTCGCGGACCAGACGGCCACTGGCGAGTCGTTCGATTTCGGTGGCGTCCGGCGCCGACACCGGCAATGTCAACGGGAGGTCATCGAATGCGATTGGGCCGAAAGATGTTTCGCACTCGACGGCTTCGTCCCAGGTCAGCCAGGATCCGGCCGGCGTCGCGAGCTCGGCGACGGGCTCGAATCGGCCGCCGTGTTCGCGCTCGGCCCCCTCGACCAGGAACTGCGCCGCTATTCCGTCGTCTTCGCCCAGGCCGGCGTCGGCCGCGCCCGGCGGCCCCAGAACGCCGAACTGCCAGCGTGATTGGTTCTTGCTCGAGGTGCCGCGGTACGGGTAGAGCAGGTAGCCCTCGTAGAGCACCGCGTCGGCGACGGCACGGGCCCGGTCCCAGCTTGACGTGGTCATGCCGTCGTCCGCTCGGCATCCAGCAGCGAGGTGACCGCGTCATCGAGGTCGAGCATCCCGCGCGCCGACTTGTAGTTGGCCAGTGCGGCGATGGTTTCGCGACGCAGCCGCACCCAACCGGTGTTGGGGTAGTGCTGGGCGATCAGCGCCCGCCAGGCGTCGATCGGCATGTCGTAGCGGTGCTCGCGGTCCCACGGCACTTGCTGGACCGAGAAGCCCCGTTCGGATTGGACGAATATGGTTCCGCTGAACAGGAATTGCAGCGGAACCGTGCCGTCGCGCAGCGCATGCAGATACTTGGCGGCGGCGACCTCGAAGTCGTAGGTGCAATCCAGCGGCAGCGGCACCGTCGTGTGCCCGGCGAATCCGGGCACCATCGCGGTGCAGTGCTGCCAGAGGAAGCTGTGCTGGGTGCTGGCCCAGCGCTCGCGCGGCCCGAACAAGTCGATCAGCCCGGCCGCCTCGTCGTCGGAGTACGACCGTCGCGGCGGCTCGATGCGGACCTGGCAGCGCAGCGCGATGGCGTGCACCGGGTCGTCCCCGTCGGCTTTGACGCTCAAGCGGGCGGTGAGCACCGGGCTGACGGCGTACGGCTCGGGTGCGACGTCGAGGATTTCGTAGCGCACCTCGACGGTCATGACGGCGCGCCCGGGAGTGTTTCGGTGGCGCGGGCCGCGATCTTCGCGAAGAACTCGTCGATGAACTGCCGCGCTTCCTGGCCGCCGTCGAATCCGCGCCAGAGCATGCGCAGCCGGCCGACGAATTCGTAACAGGCGTCGATCGGGACGAGATAGCTTTGCGGGTGCGCGAATTCGTCACTGACCCGGACCAGCAGCGCCTCCACGTCCTCGGCGAGCAGCCCGACTCGGGAGTCGGCCGCGCGGACGGCGTTCCAGGCGTCGAGGTCGAGCTCGGACTCGCAGGCCCCGGCGGGGCCGGGGTAAAACGCCACGGTGCGCCGCAGTGCGGAATTGGTGAAGAAGAACGCGACGCCGACCGGGATCTGCAACGCATCCCAGGCGCGCCGGTCCAGCGCGAAATTCGGGAACGCCAGATATCGGTCCGGCACCGCGCGGTAGTGCAATTCGGCGTTCGTATCGGTGAACAGTAGATAGCAGGCGCGGCATACACACAGCAATTGCCGGCTGGCGACATTGACCACGTGCTGATGCTCGTCAGCGATGCGCTCCGAGCACATCTCGCAACGCTCGCCAGCCGCCTCGGGAGCCGACCGGGCGCTCGTGATGCGAGCCAGCACGTCGTAAGGGGTTGTCATGCGCCGGCTCCCATCGATTCGGCCAGTGCCACCGACGGCACCCCATCGCGAAGCAGCAGGGGCAGCGGCTCGAGGTGAGCTCCGTCGGGGCCGGCGCCCGCATGCACGATGTCGAACTGAGTGCCGCAGCGCGGGCAGCCCAGCAGCGTCTCACGCAGTTGCGCACCCGCCAGCGAGTCGTCGCATACCGGGCAATGGTCGACGTAGGCCAGTGGCAGATCGCCGACCCGGCACACCACCACCGTGGTGCCCGGCAGCAGGAATCCCGCGACGTCGCCGGGCTCCAGCTCGGCCAATTCGGGCAGCGGATGCCAGCTGGAGCCGTTCGCGTGCGTCGTCGATCCGTTCGAATGCACGTGCGTCAGCAGCGATTCCGCGGGAATCACGTTCGGCTCGGACGCGGGTTGGGCCGTGACCACCTCGATCGCCGAAATCTCGGGCGCCGCGGCACGCACCGCGTCCTCGACGGCGAGCTCCAGCGTCACCGCCGACGACGGACAGCTCTTGCAGCTGCCGGTGAACGCCAGCCGCACGGTAGGGCCATCGGCGATTTCGAGCAGGTCGACATCCCCGCCGTGCGAGCCCAGGTACGGCCGCACCCGGTCCAGCGCGTCGGACACCCGGCGATGCACGTCGTGCGGGTGCAGGCCGTGAACCAGGAGCAGACTGGCCACCAGGTCGTCGGTGGCGAGCCGCTCGGTCAAACCTGGGTCACCCAATCGCACGATCCGCTCCAGTCCGGCTCCGTAGAGCCCGACCACCTCACGGACCAGCTGCTGTGCGCGCTCGTAGGAGGCCGTGCCACCCGCCGCGCAGGAATCCAGGAGTGTCTGGATCCGATCGCCCGCAGTTCGCCACTGCGCTTCGCTTTCGGAGGCTTCTCGGGCTTGCTCCGGGCGATCCGCCATCTCACTCCCCGGCGGGTGATTGCGTTGGTGTGTGCAGTCTCTCCAGGGTCTTGCCCTTCCCCAGATACATGTGCACGCCGCATGGCAGGCAGGGGTCGAAGCTGCGCACGGTACGCATGACATCGATTCCCTTGAAGTTCTCCCGGTCGTTCTCCTCGAAAATCGGCTGCCCCTGGACCGCGTCCTCGTAGGGGCCCGGCGTACCAAAGCTGTCGCGCGGGTTGGCATTCCACGGGGTCGGCGGGTACGGGTGGTAGTTCGCGATCTTGCCGTCGCGGATCACCAGGTGGTGGCTGAGCACGCCGCGCACCGCCTCGGTGAAGCCGCAGCCGATGCCCTCGTCGGGCACCTCGAAGCGCTCCTACGTCTTGGTGCGCCCGGCGCGGATCTCCTCCAAAGCCTTCTCGGCGAAATGCAGCGCGCACGCCGCCGCGTAGGCCTGGAAGTAGGTGCGGGCCCGGTCCCGCTCGATCGTGTTGCTGCCGTACTGCGGTATCTTCCACTCGAACTCGACCGGACCCTTCAGCGCGGTCTTGGGGAGGTTGATCTTGACGCTGTTCCCGGTCGCCTTGACATAGCCGATGTCGACCAGGCCGGCCAGCGCGGTGGCCCACAACCGGGCCAGCGGGCCGCCGCCGGTGTCCAGCGCCAGGTGGTCCTTGCCGTCGAACCAGCGCGGCGACATCACCCAGCTGTACTTGCCGCCGTCTAAGTCCCGCTTCTGGGGATGCGGGTTGGTGTGCTGGTTCCACGGGTGCCGCCGGTCGATCGCGTTGCCCGGCGGATCGGTCTTGACGAACATCTCCTGGTCGGTCCAGTCGTCGTAATACGAACTGCCCAAAAGGATCCGGATGGCGAGGTTGATGTCGACCAGCGAGTGGGTGACCAGCTTGCCGTCGACCACCACACCCGGCGTCACGAACATCGCGTTACCCCAGCGCTCCATGTCCTTGTATTCGAAGTTGCACACCTCGGGATCTTGGAAGGAGCCCCAGCAACCCAGCAGCGTGCGGCGCAGCCCGACCTTCTCGTAACCGGGCAGTGCGGTGTAGAAGAAGTCGAACAGGTCGTCGTGCATGGGCACGACCTTCTTCATGAACTCGACGTAGCGCATCAGCCGGGTCATGTAGTCGGTCATCAGCTGGATGGTCGCGACCGTACCGACGCCGCCGGGGTACAGCGTGGACGGGTGCACGTGGCGACCTTCCATGAGGCAGAACATCTCCCGTGTCCAGCGGCTCACCGCGAGCGCTTCGCGGTAGAACTCGCCGCTGAACGGATTCAGCGACCGCATGATGTCGGCGATCGTCTTGTAGCCATGCGCGTCGGCGTGCGGTGCGGCGGTCTTCTCCGCCTGGGCCAGCACGCTCGGGTTGGTCTCGGCGACCATCTTCTCGCAGAAGTCGACGCCGACCAGGTTCTCCTGGAAGATGTTGTGGTCGAACATGTATTCCGCGGCCTCACCCAGGTTGACGATCCACTCGCCCAGATGTGGAGGCTTGACGCCGTAGGCCATGTTCTGCGCGTAGCAGGAGCAGGTGGCGTGGTTGTCGCCGCAGATGCCGCAGATTCGGCTGGTGATGAAGTGGGCGTCGCGGGGGTCCTTACCCTTCATGAAGATCGAGTAGCCGCGGAAGATCGACGATGTGCTGTGACACTCGACGACTTCCTTGTTCTCGAAATCGATCTTGGTGTAAATACCGAGGCTGCCAACGATTCTGGTGATCGGGTCCCACGCCATCTCGACGAGCTGGCCTGGTTCCTTCTTTTCCTCCGTCGGCTTGGGAATGATGGTTGTCATCGCATTACTGCTCTCTGCCCCAAGGGCTAAGTCGTGATGTGTGAGCGAAGCGCGCCGCTACCTACCAGGTGCGGCGGGCCCCGGTGACGAGCTCGGTGCCCTTGTGGCGCCAGCGCGGTTCCTTGTCGACGGTTCGGGCCGTGATACCCCTCAAACTACGAATCACGCTCCCGTACAACCCTGACGCGGTGCTGGAGAGCTTGCCGCCCGGCGGCTCGTCCATGAAGGGCATGAACTTGTCGGGGAATCCCGGCATCGTGCACCCGATGCAGATCCCGCCGACGTTCGGGCACCCACCGATTCCGTTGATCCACCCGCGCTTGGGCACGTTGCATTTCACGACCGGGCCCCAACAGCCAAGTTTGACAATGGATTTCGGCGAGCCGTACTCGGTGGCGAAATCACCCTGCTCGTAATAGCCGGCGCGATCGCAGCCTTCGTGCACAGTGTTGCCGAATAGCCACTTGGGACGCAACGCGTCGTCGAGCGGGATCATCGGCGCCTGGCCGGTCGCCATGTACAGCAGGTAGGTCAGCGTCTCGGACAGGTTGTCCGGGTGGATCGGGCAGCCGGGCACACAGACGATCGGGATGCCGGCCATCGCGTGGATGCCGCCGTAGGTGGCGCAGGTCCCGACCGCGACGACCGCGGTGGCCTTGGGTGTCAGCCGGTCGAGCCATTCGCTGGTGGTCATCGGCTGGCCGGTCGCCGGGTCGTTGCCGAACCCGCACCAATATCCTTCGTCTTTGATCTTCTCGTTGGGAATGGATCCCTCGACGACGAGCACGAACGGTTCCAACTCACCGCGGTCGGCCCTGAAGAACCATTCGAGGAAGTCGTCCGCGCCTCCGTTGGGCCCGCACTCGAAGTCGATCAAGGGCCAGTGCACGGCGACCTTGGGGAGACCGGGAAGAGCTCCGAGAGCGATCTCCTCGACGCTGGGCTGGGTGGCGGCAGTCAACGCCACCGAGTCACCGTCACAACTGAGGCCCGAGTTGATCCACAGAACATGGATCAACGTTTCTTCTGCTTTGACTGCTGCTTCCGTTGGCATGCTGCAGCTTTCCGGGGCCGGGCTGGGGCCCCTGCGCCGCCGGAGTCGACCGTCGGCCCACTTGCGCAGCGCTGGTTTTGGGTCTACTCCCGCCCTCCGGGGTTGTCAACGTTTCTCCCTTGACCGGCAGTAAAACAAACATTCTCCCTGCCGGCACGTTGACCTATTTACGCTGTGCGGCAAGAGCTTTCGAGATGTCGACGACAACCCCGCCAAGCTTTGAGTTTGGCTAAGTACTACGAGGTGGAGTAGGCCCGGCCCACCATGGGCAACGGTATTGTCTTGCAAATGATCTGCAAGACGGTCCCGCGGTTCGGTCCACGACGCTTTCGGCGAATCGTTTCAGCCAACCGAGCCAGGTGCCCATGCCGGCGCCGGTGCGCGCACTGCCGATGAAACCTACCCATACTCAACATCTTTCGATGTGGCGCCGCACGACGCCTAGCAGCTCCGAGGCCCCCTATTCACGAGACGTCCAGCGACGTCACCAGGAACTCGTTGCCGTGCAGTACCTCGACGTCGGAGCTGTCGCAGCGCGGACACCAAATCGACCAGGCCGAGGTGATCTCCGAGTCCCGGCCGCAGGCGCGGCAGCGCACCTCGGCGCCGATGCACTCGAGTTCCAGCTCGGCGTCGGGCATGTTCTCCGATTCCCGAACCAGGGTCCAGCAGAACGACAACGAATCGGGAACCACCTGGCGAAGCGCGCCGATGCGGACCCGGACCACGTCGACGTGCCGCCCGTCAGCGTGTGTCTTGACCAGGCCGGCGATCGCCTCGCACAGCGAAAGCTCATGCATCGCCGGTCACCGGCGTCGGGCGTGGGCCCATGAATTCGTTTCTACACCCGCGCGGCCGCGACGAATACCCGTGGAACCGGGTTAGGGCGTGCTCTCGGGAGTCGGGAAGCTCAATCTGGTCCGTGGCACCCGGAACACAGTACTGGCCATCGCCTAGACCTTAAGTTCCGGCGCGAACTGGATGCAAGTGATTCGCAGGACGGCCTACCCGCTGGGTGACGGACGCGACTGGCAATCCGGGATGTCCGGCGCAAGACTGAGTGGGTGACGTCCAATCCGTCGGCCCTCGACCCCGCGGTCACCGAACGCATCGGCGACTTCCTGCGCTCCCGCGGATTGCGCAGGATGACGTCGCGGATTCAGGTGCTGGCGGTGCTCGAACCCGTCAGTGGACATCTGTCCGTCGCGGAGATCCACCAGCGGGTACGGGACACGCTGCCCGTCGGCGGTCAGCCACCCGACGTGGCCACCATCTACCGCACGGTGACCACCCTGGTTGAACAGGGGGTGCTGCACGCGCTGACCCTCGACGGCGGCGTCACGACCTACGGGCTGGCCACCGCCCCGCATCACCACGCGGTCTGCACGCGGTGCGGCGCGATCATCGAAGTGCCCGCGCGGCAGCTCAGCTCCGCGCTCGAACACGCGATGGAGGGCAGTGCGTTCGCCCTGTCGGAGCGGGCCGGTCTGACGTTGCGTGGACTTTGCCCGCAGTGCCAGGCCGGCGAGCCCGCCGCCTCAGCGCAGGCCCAGTAGCGCGTTCTCCACCACTTCGGGCAGTGCCGGATGGATCCAGTACTGCCCGCGGGCCATCTCCGGGGCGGTCAGCCCGAAGCTCATCGCCTGGATCAGCGGCTGGATGATCGACGAGGCCTGATGCCCCATGATGTGCGCCCCCAGCAGGCGCCCGCTCTCGCGTTCGGCGATGAGCTTCACGATCCCGGTGGTGTCCTCCATCGCCCAGCCGTAGGCGACGTCGCCGTAGTCCTGCACCTTCACCCAAACCTTGAAACCCTGTGCGATGGCTTCGTTCTCGGTGAGCCCGACGGAGGCGATCTGGGGATCGGTGAACACCGCGGACGGCACGTAACGATGGTCGGTGACGGTCATCGCCGCGGTGTCGTCCCAGTCGCAGAGCAGATTGTGCTGCACCACCCGCGCCTCGTGGTTGGCGACGTGCTTGAGCTGATACTTCGACGAGACGTCGCCGAGCGCGAAAACCCCACGCGCCGTGGTGCGCTGGTACTCGTCGACAACCACCAGGCCGTCCTCGACGGCGATACCGGCCTGCTCGAGGTCGAGCTGATCGGCGTTGGAGACCCGGCCGGTCGCGACCAGCAGGGCGTCGGCGTCGATGGTGTGACCGTTGTCGAGTCGCACCGCGATGCCCGAGCCCCGGTTCTCGGCGCTCATCACATTACAGTGGGTGTGCAGTTCCCATTTGTTGGACGCGATGCGGGTGAAGCGTTTGCACAGGGTGTCGTCGCAGTGCCGCAGCAGGGCAGAGCCCCGGACCACCAGCGTGACCCGCGAGCCCAGCGCGGAGAAGATATGGGCGAATTCGGTCGACACGAAACCACCCCCGACGATCACCAGATGCTCTGGGAATTCCGAGATTCGCATGATCGTGTCGCTAGTGTAGTACCGGGCGCCGCACTCGAGGATCGCCGGGGGAATGATCGCCCGTGCCCCCGCGGCGATCACCACCTGATCGGCGGTGAACTCGTCGCCGGCGTCGGTGCGCAGCAGGTAGCGCCCGTGGGACTGGACCGGACCGAATCGGGTGTGCTGCTTGTACACATCGATGTTGGGTTCGGAGTTGCGGTGTCCTCGCCGCCAACGCCGATCGGATCGATGCGCCCGAAGACGCGCGAGACGATGTCGTCCCAGCGCACCCGATCGATGTGCGCGTCGACGCCGTAGCGCGACGCCTCCCGGATCGATTGGGCGACCTCGGCGGCGTAGACGAACATCTTGGTCGGGATGCATCCGACGTTCAGGCAGGTCCCACCGAAGGTGCCCTGCTCGCAGATCGCCACTCGCTTGGCGTTGAAGCGGTCGTCGAGAATGGTATTGCCCGAACCGGTTCCGATGATCGCGATGTCGTAGGTCTCCACTCCGTCACCCCTTTCCGAACGATGCCGAGGCGTCGGTGTTCGTGGTGCGCAGGTAGCCGTCCAGCCACAGATCCAGTTCCCGGTAGGCGACCGCACGCGGCTCCTCCAGCGACAGGAACACGTCGTGCTTGGCATCGATCACCGGGACGACTGCGCTGCGATTCCCGATACAGCCGGCCCACCTTGCGATCTGGGTGACGTCGAGGACCGCGTCGCCGCGTTGCATGTCGATCGGATTTTCGGTTTCGGTCACGCTGTGGTCCGAGCGCAGGATCAGGTTCGGCATCCCGACGTCGAGGCCGCGGTGCAGCCGGGCCTGGCCGCGGCGCACGGCGTTCAGCCAGCCCGCGGTGATCGGGAAGCCGCCCAACGGTTTCCATTCCAGGTTGTAGTCGAACTCGCCGTCGTAGTCGCGGTGCAGCGAGGTGCCGTATCCGCCCTTGCGGGTGCCGCGCAACACGACCTTGGACCGCACCCGCGACAGGCCGGCGATCATCGCCGACGTCATTCCCAGGCGCAGCACCGCCGGGCCATGCAGATCCAGGAACGGGCTATTCAGGACCAAGCCGCCGATGCCCGCGTGCGCCATGGCGTTTCGCCGTCGCAACCGATCCAGCCACAGCGGCACGATCAGGCCGCCGGCGGAATGGCCGTACATCAGGACCCGGACGTCGTGCGCCGCCTCGCGGATGACGGCCAGGGCGCGTTCGAGTTCGGTGTCGTACTGCGCGAGATCGGTGATGAAGTGCGGGGTCTGGCCGTCGCGCCGCGACCGGCCGCACTTCTGCAGGTCCAACGCGTAGAAGGTGAAACCGCGGTTGGCGAAGTGATCGGCCAGCGCGGTGTTGAAGAAATAGTCGGTGTAACCGTGCACCGTCAGCACCGCGTGTTCGAGACCGCCGGCCGCACTGGCTTCGGGGCCACGCCGGATCAGGGTTGCGACGATGTCGCCCTCGCCGGCGGGATCGGGTCCCAGTGCGATGGTGTACTGCCAGTAGCCAGGCAGGACATCGGGCACCCAGCCAGTCACCAGGTCAGCTTAGCGTGACGCACCTTTTGCTGATCGCCGCTGCTTCAGGTCGGTGCGGTCGCGCCGGTCGGGATAGCCTGAATAACCGGCCCGGAAAAGACGCAGAAGGGCCAAGTAGGAACCCGGTAAGGACCAGAAAGGGCCGGCATTTCGGTGTCAGACACAACGGCGCGCACCGACGTCGTGCTGGTCGGCGCCGGCATCATGAGCGCCACCCTGGCCGCACTGCTGCGGCGGCTGGAGCCGGACTGGTCGATCACCGTGATCGAGCGCCTCGACGCCGTCGCCGCCGAAAGCAGCAGCCCCTGGAACAACGCCGGCACCGGGCACGCCGGGCTATGCGAGATGAATTACACCCCGGAGCGCCCCGGCTCGCAGGGTTCGATCGACATCGCCAAGGCGGTGTCGATCAACGAGCAATTCCAGGTGACCCGCCAGTTCTGGGCCTATGCGGTCGAGAACGGCATCCTCACCGATCGACGGTTCCTCAACCCCGTCCCGCACGTCAGCTTCGTGCACGGCGCGCAGCGGGTCGACTATCTGCGGCGGCGCCAGCAGGCGCTGGCACCCAACCCGCTGTTCGCCGGAACGGAATTGATCGACGACCCGGACGAATTCGCCCGCCGGCTGCCGTTCATGGCCGCCGAACGCGACTTCGCCGAGCCGGTCGCGCTCAACTGGGCCCCCGACGGCACCGACGTCGACTTCGGTTCGCTGACCAAGCAACTGATCGGCTACTGCGTGCAGGGTGGTGCCACCGCGCTGTTCGGTCACGAGGTCCGCAACCTGACCCGGGCATCCGACGGCGGCTGGACGCTACGGATCGCGAATCGCCGCACCGGCGAAAAACGCAAGCTGAATGCAAAATTCGTGCTCGTCGGCGCCGGCGGTGACGCGCTGCCGTTGCTGCAGAAATCCGGCATCGACGAGGTCAAGGGTTTCGCCGGCTTCCCGATCGGCGGGCGGTTCCTGCGCACCGACAACCCCGACCTGATCGCCGCGCACCGGGCCAAGGTCTACGGCACCCCCGCGCCGGGGGCACCGCCGCTGGGGGCGCTGCATCTGGACCTGCGGTTCGTCGACGGCAAGTCGTGGCTGGTCTTCGGGCCGTATGCCGGCTGGTCGCCTAAATTCTTGAAGCATGGTCACCTCAGCGACTTGCCCCGATCGGTCAGGCGGGACAACGTGGTGTCGATGCTGGGGGTCGGCATCACCGAGATGACGCTGCTCGATTACCTGATCCGTCAACTGCGACTCAGCGAACGCGACCGGATGCAGGCGCTGCACGAATTCGCGCCCGCTGCCCGGCCTTCGGACTGGCAGCTGACGGTGGCCGGTCAGCGGGTGCAGGTGATCCGGCGGGCCAAGGGAAAGGGCGGAGCGCTCGAATTCGGCACCACCGTCCTGTGCGCTGGCGACGGCAGCATCGCCGGATTGCTCGGTGGTTCGCCCGGCGCCTCGACTGCCGTGCCGATCATGCTCGACGTGCTGGCGAGTTGCTTTGCCGACCGCTACCAGTCCTGGCTGCCCACGCTCAAAGAGATGGTGCCCTCGTTGGGAACCCAGCTATCGACCGAACCGGCGCTCTACGACGAGGTGAGAACGTGGAGCGCCAAGGTATTACAGTTGAACGCCTCATGAACCGGGCCGGGCAGCGATGCGAACAGTGATCAGCAGGAAGCGGCGCCCAATAGCGTGCGACGTCGACGATCCAGTGCGGGTACCGCCCGTGTGCGGGGGACGAAGCGATGAGGAGGAGCGGCGCCCATGACCGAAGCGCTAAGCCGCATCTGGGCCAAAGACCTTGACGCGCAAACTCTTTACGAGTTGCTCAAGCTGCGTGTCGAGGTATTCGTCGTCGAGCAGGCCATCCCTTATCCGGAGCTGGACGGGCGCGATTTGCTCGCCGAGACCCGGCACTTCTGGCTGGAAACGCATGACGGCGAGGTGATCTCCACGCTGCGGCTGATGGAGGAGCATGCCGGGGGCGAGAAGGTGTTCCGGATCGGGCGGCTGTGCACCAAACGGGCCGTCCGCGGGCAGGGCCAAACCAACCGGCTGTTGCGGGCGGCGCTCGCCGAGGTCGGCGACTATCCGTGCCGGATCAACGCGCAGACCTATCTGGCCGAGATGTACGCGCAGCACGGTTTTGTCCGCGAGGGCGACGACTTCCTGGACGACGGCGTTCCGCACGTCCCGATGCTGCGGCCCGGCTCCGGCGTCACGGCGAAGCCGTGAAGCCCTATCCGTTCAGCGCGATCGTCGGTCACGATCAGTTGCGGCTGGCGCTGCTGCTGTGTGCGGTGCGCCCGGAAATCGGTGGCGCGCTGATCCGCGGCGAGAAGGGCACCGCCAAGTCGACGGCCGTCCGCGGCTTGGCCGCGCTGCTGTCGGCGGCGACCGGAAGTAACGGCGACGGATCGGGCCTCGTCGAAATGCCGCTCGGCGCAACCGAAGACCGGGTGATCGGCTCGCTGGATCTGCAGCGAGTGTTGCGCGACGGCGAGCATGCTTTTTCGCCCGGATTGCTCGCGCGTGCCCACGGCGGCGTGTTGTACGTCGACGAGGTCAACCTGCTGCACGATCACCTGGTCGACGTGCTGCTCGACGCCGCCGCGATGGGGAGGGTGCACATCGAGCGCGATGGCATCTCGCATTCGCATGAGGCCCGGTTCGTCCTGATCGGCACGATGAATCCGGAGGAAGGCGAACTGCGCCCGCAGCTGCTCGACCGGTTCGGTCTGACGGTCGATGTGCATGCCTCGCGTGACGTCGACGTACGGGTGGAGGTGATCCGGCAGCGGATGGCCTACGAGGCCGACCCGGACGGGTTCGCCACGCGTTATGCCGCCGCCGACGCTGAGCTGGCCCAGCGGATCGCGGCGGCGCGCGCGCTCGTCGACGATGTGGTGTTGCCGGACGATGAGTTACGGCGCATCGCGGCATTGTGTGCAGCGTTCGACGTCGACGGGATGCGAGCCGACCTGGTGGTGGCCCGCACCGCGGTCGCCCACGCCGCGTGGCGGGATGCGCTCACGGTTGAGGAGCGCGACATTCGGGTGGCGGCCGAACTGGCGCTGCCGCATCGGCGCCGCCGCGACCCATTCGACGACCCGGGTATCGACCGCGAGCAGCTGGATCAGGCGCTGGAGCGGGCGGGCAACGAGCCCGAGCCCGATCCGCCCGGCGGCGGCCAGCCGGATCCGCCCGGCGGCGGTCAGTCCGTCAACGATGCTGCCTCACAACAGGATTCACCTCCTGCTGCGAAGATGCGCCCGCCTGCGACGCGACCCAGCGCCCCGCCGTCGAAAACCTTTCGCACCCGGGCGCTGACGGTGCCCGGCGTCGGCGAAGGAGCGCCCGGACGACGCTCGCGAGCCCGCAACCGCGCCGGAAGTGTGGTGGCCGCCGCCGACGTCAACGATCCCGCGGCGCACGGACTGCACCTGTTCGCCACCCTGCTGTCGGCCGCCGAGCGCGCCGGGGCCGGGCCGCTGCGCCCGTGCCCCGACGACATGCGCCGCGCGGTCCGCGAGGGACGCGAAGGCAACCTGGTGATCTTCGTGGTGGACGCGTCCGGGTCGATGGCCGCCCGCGACCGGATGGCCGCGGTCAGCGGTGCCACCCTGTCGCTGCTGCGCGACGCCTATCAACGGCGCGACAAGGTCGCGGTGATCACCTTCCGGCAGCAGCAAGCGCGGTTGTTGCTGCCGCCGACGTCGTCTGCGCACATCGCGGCCCGGCGGTTGGCCCGGTTCGACACCGGCGGCAAGACCCCGCTGGCCGAGGGCCTGCTGGCCGCGCGCGAGCTGATCGTCCGGGAACGGGCACGCGACCGGGCGCGGCGTCCGCTGGTGGTGGTGCTCACCGACGGCCGGGCCACCGCGGGCCCGGACCCGTTGGGCCGCAGCCGAATCGCGGCGTCGCGACTGGTCGCCGAGGGCGCCGCTGCGGTGGTGGTGGACTGCGAAACGTCCTATGTACGACTGGGATTGGCCGCGCAGCTGGCCGGCCAACTCGGCGCACCGGCCGTGCGGCTGGAGCAACTGCACGCCGACCATCTGACGCGAGCCGTCCGCAGCGTGGCCTGATCGAGGAGACGCCGATGCCGCAGGGAACCCCAGTACAGATTCCGGACGACGGACTGAGCACCCGGGCCCGGCGCAACCTGCCGCTGCTGGCGGTGCACACCGGCGACGGCAAGGGGAAGTCGACGGCCGCGTTCGGAATGGCGTTGCGCGCGTGGAACGCGGGCCTGGACGTCGCGGTGTTTCAGTTCGTCAAGAGCGCGAAGTGGAAGGTGGGGGAGGAAGCCGTCTTTCGCCGGCTCGGCGAGCTGCACGACGAACACGGCGTCGGGGGCGCGGTCGAATGGCACAAGATGGGCAGCGGCTGGTCCTGGTCGCGTAAATCCGGCAGCGAGGACGATCACGCGGCCGCGGCCGCCGACGGCTGGGCGGAGATCTCGCGCCGGCTCGCCGAGCAGCGTCACGACTTCTATGTGCTCGACGAGTTCACCTACCCGCTGAAGTGGGGCTGGGTCGACGCCGACGAGGTGGTGGAGGTGTTGGCGGCCCGGCCCGGTCATCAGCACATGGTGATCACCGGACGCGCCGCCCCGCCGCGGCTGGTCGAGGCCGCCGACCTGGTCACCGAGATGGCCAAGGTCAAGCATCCGATGGATGCGGGGCGCAAGGGCCAGAAGGGCATCGAGTGGTGAATGCCCCCGCGGTCGTCGTCGCCGCGCCCGCCTCGGGCAGCGGAAAGACCACGATCGCAACGGGTTTGATCGGCGCGTTGCGCCAGGCGGGGCATACCGTCGCGCCGTTCAAGGTGGGCCCGGACTTCATCGACCCCGGCTATCACGGGCTGGCCGCGGGCCGGCCCGGACGCAACCTCGATCCGGTGATGGTGGGCGAAGCGCTCGTCGGTCCCCTCTACGCGCACGGCGCCGCCGGTGCAGACATCGCGGTGATCGAGGGTGTGATGGGACTGTTCGACGGGCGGATCGGGCCCGAAGCGTCGTCCCCGCCACCGGGGTCCACCGCCCACGTCGCCGCCCTGGTGGGCGCGCCGGTGATCCTGGTGGTCGATGCGCGCGGTCAAAGTCACAGCATTGCCGCACTCCTGCACGGCTTTTCGACGTTCGACACGGCAACCCGGATCGCCGGCGTGATTCTCAACCGGGTGGGATCGGCCCGGCACGAGCAGGTGCTGCGACAGGCTTGCGAGCATACCGGCGTCCCGGTGCTGGGCGCTATTCCGCGGGCCGCCGAATTAGAGCTGCCGACAAGGTATTTGGGCCTGGTCACCGCGGTCGAATACGGACGGCGGGCCCGGCTGGCGGTCGAGGCGATGACCGCCCTGGTCGCGCGGCACGTCGACCTGGCCGCTGTGCTGGCGGTGGCACGAAGCGGCGTCAACGTCGCGCCGTGGGATCCGATGGAAGCGGTGGGGGAAACGGCGGGTCGTGCCACGGTCGCGATGGCGGCCGGCAAGGCCTTCAGCTTCGGCTATGCCGAACACGCCGAGTTGCTGCGTGCCGCCGGGGCCGAGGTGGTCGAGTTCGACCCGCTGGCCGACGTGTTGCCCGATCGTACCGACGCGGTGCTGCTGCCCGGCGGCTTCCCCGAACAGTTCACCGCCGATCTGTCCGCCAATGATGTGGTGCGACAACAGATTCACGACTTAGCGGCGGGGCGTGCGCCGGTGCATGCCGAGTGCGCGGGCCTGATCTATCTGGCTTCCGAACTCGACGGGTACCCGATGTGCGGGGTGTTGGGCGGATCGGCGCGGTTCACCCCACGGCTGAAGTTGGCGTATCGCGACGCGGTCGCGGTGGCCGACTCGGCGTTGTATCCCGCCGGGGCACGGGTGGTCGGACACGAATTCCACCGGACCGTGATCACCTTCACCGAGAGCTACCAACCCGCCTGGGTCTACCGGGGCGCCGACCACGATGCGGCGCCGATGCGCGACGGCGTCGTGCACAACGGCGTGCACGCGTCGTATCTACACACGCACCCCGCCGCCGTCCCGGATGCGGTGGCGCGCTTCGTGGCGCGAGCGGCGCGCTCGCCGGGCCCGGCATGATCGCCGTGCCGAGGGCTCGCGAGCCTAACCCCTCTGCGAAAAATCGAACGGAAAGTCACAGCGCGGCTAGACTCGCGTCGCGGAAGGGGCGCGTGGGTGGGGACTACTAGGCTTGCCGGGTGACCGAGAGCCCCTACCTCGTCGGATTGCGGCTGACCGGCAAGAAGGTCGTCGTGGTAGGCGGAGGCTCGGTCGCCCAGCGCCGGCTGCCGCTGCTGATCTCCAGCGGCGCCGACGTCCACGTGATCACCCGCACCGCCACGCCCGCCGTCGAGGCGATGAGCGGAATCACCTTGACGGTGCGCGAATACCGCGACGGTGACCTCGACGGAGCCTGGTACGCGATCGCGGCCACCAACGACGCCGCGGTCAACGAGGCCGTCGTCGCCGAGGCCGACAGTCGTCAGGTCTTCTGCGTGCGCGCCGACATCGCCATCGAGGGCACCGCGGTGACCCCGGCGTCGTTCGAGTACGCCGGGCTGTCGGTCGGGGTGCTGGCCGGCGGTGAGCACCGCAGGTCGGCGGCGATCCGGTCGGCTATCCGCGAGGCGCTGCAGCAGGGGCTGATCACACCGGAAAGCCCGGTGAGTTCCGATGTGGTGCGCGGCGGGGTCGCGCTGATCGGCGGCGGTCCCGGCGACCCCGAGCTGATCACCGTCCGTGGCCGCCGGCTGCTCGCCCAGGCCGACGTCGTGGTCGCCGATCGCCTGGCCCCGCCCGAACTGCTCGCCGAGCTGGCGCCGCATGTCGAGGTCATCGACGCCGCCAAGATCCCGTACGGCCGCGCGATGGCCCAGGACGCGATCAACGACGTCATGATCGAGCGGGCCCGCGCCGGACGCTTCGTGGTTCGCCTCAAGGGCGGCGACCCGTTCGTGTTCGCCCGCGGTTATGAGGAAGTGATCGCGTGCGCCGACGCCGGCATTCCGGTCACCGTGGTCCCCGGTGTGACGAGCGCCATAGCGGTGCCCGCACTGGCCGGTGTTCCGGTCACTCATCGGGCGGTAAATCACGAGTTCGTGGTGGTCAGCGGCCACCTGGCACCCGGGCATCCCGAATCGTTAGTGAATTGGAATGCACTGGCCTCATTGTCGGGCACGATCGTTTTGCTGATGGCCGTCGAACGCATCGAGCTGTTCGTCGACGAACTGCTAAAAGGCGGCCGACCTGCGGATACGCCGGTATTGGTGGTTCAGCACGGGACGACGCCGGCGCAACATACGTTGCGTGCCACGCTTGCCGACACGCCGCAGAAGGTTCGGGCGGAGGGGATCAGACCTCCCGCGATCATCGTGATCGGGCCCGTGGCGGCATTCGCGGTTTAAACGATTCTTAAGATTACTGTAAGGTAACCCGTTATGACGGCCCTCAACGAGACCGAGCGCGCGGCCCGGAATTGGACCGCCGCGCGCGCCGATCGTCCGGCATCGGAGCGCACCGAGCGCCCGTCTGAGACTGCTTCCGCGACCGCCGCCACCCGCACTAGCAGGTATTACCCGGCCTGGTTGCCGTCGCGCCGCTTCATCGCGGCCGTGATCGCCATCGGTGGTATGCAGCTGCTGGCAACGATGGACAGCACCGTCGCGATCGTCGCGCTTCCTAAGATTCAAAACGAGTTGAGCCTCTCCGATGCCGGCCGTAGCTGGGTGATCACCGCCTACGTGCTCACCTTCGGCGGGCTGATGCTGCTGGGCGGGCGCCTCGGCGACACCATTGGGCGCAAACGCACCTTCATCGTCGGCGTCACGCTGTTCACGATCTCCTCGGTGCTGTGCGCGGTGGCCTGGGACGAGGTGACGCTGGTCATCGCCCGGCTGTCGCAGGGTGTCGGCTCGGCCATCGCGTCGCCGACCGGTCTGGCCCTGGTCGCCACGACGTTCGCCAAGGGTCCGGCGCGCAACGCGGCCACGGCGGTGTTCGCCGCGATGACCGCGATCGGTTCGGTGATGGGTCTGGTCGTCGGCGGCGCGCTGACCGAGTGGTCGTGGCGGCTCGCGTTCCTGGTCAACGTGCCGATCGGGCTGGTGATGATCTACCTGGCCCGCACCGCGCTGCGCGAGACCAACCGGGAACGGATGAAGCTCGACGCCACCGGGGCCATGCTGGCCACTCTGGCCTGCACCGCCGCGGTTTTCGCCTTCTCGATGGGCCCGGAAAAGGGCTGGATGTCGGCGATCACCCTCGGTTCGGGCGCGGTGGCCGTGGCCGCCGCGATCGCGTTCGCGATCGTGGAGCGCACCGCCGAAAATCCCGTCGTGCCGTTCCAGCTGTTCCGCGACCGCAACCGCCTGGTCACGTTCGCCGCGATCCTGCTGGCCGGCGGCGTGATGTTCAGCCTCACCGTCTGCATCGGCCTGTACGTCCAGGACATCCTGGGCTACAGCGCGCTGCGCGCCGGCGTCGGATTCATCCCGTTCGTCATCGCGATGGGAATCGGCCTCGGCATCTCCTCGCAACTGGTGTCGCGGTTCTCGCCGCGGGTGCTGACGATCGGCGGCGGGTGGCTGCTGCTGCTCGCGATGATCTACGGCTGGGCATTCATGCACCGCGGGGTGCCCTACTTCCCGAACCTGGTGCTGCCGATCGTCGTCGGCGGAATCGGCATCGGCATGGTCGTCGTCCCGCTCACGCTCGCCGCGATCGCGGGGGTCGGGTTCGACCAGATCGGTCCGGTGTCGGCCATGACGCTGATGCTGCAGAGCCTGGGCGGGCCGCTGGTGCTGGCCGTGATCCAGGCCGTCATCACCTCGCGCACGCTGTACCTGGGCGGCACCACCGGCCCGGTGAAGGTGATGAACGACGCGCAATTGCAGGCGCTCGACCACGGCTACACCTACGGACTGCTGTGGGTGGCCGGAACGGCCGTCATCGTCGGCGCCGCCGCCCTGTTCATCGGGTACACCCCGGAACAGGTCGCGCACGCCCAAGAGGTCAAGGAAGCCATCGACGCCGGCGAGCTGTAGCTCCCGGCGGCGGTCGCATCGCACCGAGCCTGTAGTTCTGCAGGCCTGTATTCGTACTTTGCCTGCGAATCTTCAGCCTCGGCGCAAGCCGCGAACCGGCCGCGCGCCACAGACCTACTAGGCTGGCCCGCTGTGATCACCCGGATGTCCGAGCTGTTCCTGCGCACGCTGCGCGACGACCCCGCCGACGCCGAAGTGCCCAGCCACAAGCTGCTGGTGCGGGCCGGATACATCCGTCAGGTGGCGCCCGGCCTGTACAGCTGGATGCCGCTGGGGCTGCGGGTCCTGCGCAACATCGAACGCGTTGTCCGCGAGGAGATGAACGCGATCGGTGGCCAGGAGATCCTCTTTCCCGGGCTGCTGCCGCGTGGGCCGTACGAGACGACGAATCGCTGGACCGAATACGGCGACGGGGTGTTCCGCGTGCAGGACCGTCGCGGAAACGACTACATGCTCGCCCCCACCCACGAAGAGTTCTTCACCCTGGCCGTCAAGGGGGAGTACAGCTCCTACAAGGACTTCCCGCTGACGCTGTACCAAATCCAGATCAAGTACCGCGACGAGGCGCGGCCGCGGGCCGGCATCCTGCGGGCTCGCGAGTTCGTCATGAAGGACTCCTATTCCTTCGACACCGACGCGGCCGGCCTCAAAGCGGCCTACCACGCGCACCGCGAGGCCTACCAGCGCATCTTCGACCGGCTGGCGGTCCGCTACGTCATCGTGTCGGCGGTGTCGGGCGCGATGGGTGGCAGCGCGTCCGAGGAGTTCCTGGCGGAGAGTCCGATCGGTGAGGACACCTTCGTCCGGTGCGTGGAATCCGGCTACGCCGCCAACGTCGAGGCGGTGATCACCGCCCAGCCCGAGGCCACGCCCATCGACGGGCAGCCCGAGGCCGTCATGCACGACACCGGTGACACCCCGACCATCGCCACCCTGGTCCAGTGGGCCAACGGCGCCGGTCTCGGCCGCACCGTCACCGCGGCCGACACGCTGAAGAACGTGCTGCTCAAGATCCGCCAGCCCGGCGGCGAGTGGGAGCTGCTGGCCATCGGGGTGCCCGGAGATCGCGAGGTTGACGACAAACGGCTCGGCGCTGCGCTGGAGCCGGCCGAATACGCGTTGCTCGACGACGCGGACTTCGCCAAGTACCCATTCCTCGTCAAGGGCTACATCGGTCCGAAAGCATTGCGCGACAACGAGGTTCGCTACCTCGTCGATCCGCGGGTGGTGGACGGCACCAGCTGGATCACCGGCGCCGACGAGCCGGGCCGCCACGTGGTCGGCCTGGTCGCCGGACGCGACTTCACCGCCGACGGCACCATCGAGGCCGCCGAGGTGCGCGAAGGCGACCTGTCTCCCGACGGGGCCGGCCCGCTGGTGATGGCGCGCGGCATCGAGATCGGGCACATCTTCCAGCTGGGCCGCAAGTACACCGACGCGTTCACCGCCGACGTGCTCGGCGAGGATGGCAAGCCGGTGCGACTGACGATGGGTTCGTACGGCATCGGGGTGTCGCGACTGGTCGCCGTCGTCGCCGAGCAGCAGCACGACGAGCTGGGCCTGCGCTGGCCGGCGTCCATCGCGCCGTTCGACGTGCACCTGGTGATCGCCAACAAGGACGCGCAGGCGCGCGAGGGAGCGACGGCGCTGGCCGCCGACCTGGATCGGTTGGGGCTCGAGGTGCTGCTCGACGACCGCACCGCCTCGCCCGGGGTCAAGTTCAAGGACGCCGAGCTGCTCGGGATGCCCTGGGTCGTCGTGGTCGGGCGGGGCTGGGCCGACGGCGTGGTGGAGCTGCGCGACCGGTTCGGCGGGCAGACTCGAGAGCTGGTGGCCGGCACCTCGCTGGCCACCGACATCGTGGCGGCGCTGACCGGCTAGGTGTTCGATGGTGGCGACCCGCTATACCCGGCTTCGCCGCGTTTGCGATCGCCACGCCGCTACTCGTTGCCGCCCGGGAAGCTGGTCGTGATCGGCCAGGCGCCCAGGACGCGGCTCCATCGCGCACCCATCACCGCGCTCTGCGTCAGGGCCGTCGCGGCGAACGCGCGGTCCTCGGCGGTCTCGGCGTGCTCGGTGACCGCGCGCCATGCCGTCGCGCCGTCGTTCTCCATCCGCACCGCCAGGCGCGCCGCGTCGGCCGGACTACCCACCAGCAGCGGTAGCTGATAACCGGCGGCGGCGGGCGGCGGGGTGACCTTGCGGGCGGCCAGCATCGCGATCACGTCGTCGCGGCGCTGGCGGTGTTGCAGCAGCGCCTCCAACACGAGGTTGTTGACGCTGGGCGGTGACAACGCCGAGACGATGCCGTAGCCGTAGACGGTCGAGTGCTCGACGGCCAGCGCGTCGCAGAGCGCCGCGTTGTCGGCGTCTTGGCCCGAGGTCATATCGACGGCCCCCCGGGTACCAGCGCAACCAGGTAGGACGCCGTGCACGAGGCGGCGATCGAGGCGAGCAGCCCCGCGCGGTAGCCCGACTCGGAGGAGACCAGGCGGGTGGCATTGTCCGCCGAGACGCGCAGCGCACTGATCACGTCGGACACCGGGGGAGGCGGCGGCGCTGGCCCCGCGGGCGCGGCCGGGCTGGGGCTGGGGCTGGTCGTTTCGCTCGATGAGGCGGTGAGCTTGCCGGCCGCCCGAGCGATCTCGGTGGACAGTGCGCGGGCGTGTGCGGCGCGCTGGTTCGCGACCACCGACAGTGCGGCCGCGATCTGCGGCGCGACGCCGACGGCCGCGGCGGCGGCACCCGCAAGCACGCTGTCGTGTCTGGCCTGGTCTAACGGACCCAGCAGCTGTTCGACCGCGGGGGGTTTCGGCGGGGACTCACCGCAGGCGGATGCGACCACCCCGAGCGCGGCGAGCGCGGCACCCCCGGCGAGCACACCCCGCCTGCTGGTGACGGGTACAGCGCTAGGCACGCACAACATCCTGCCATTGGCCGCAGGCCGGGCCTGTCGCGGTGGACCTCGACCTACGCGATCACCTCGTCAGACCCGATTCCTGGCGTATCGTTAGTAGCTGGTTCTGGCGGAACGGCAGCTATGTGTTCCACCGGGACGCGGGAAGCCGCCCCAAGATGGCTGGGCGGCAACATCAGCCAGATGACCGGACAACTCAAGATGAGGAGCTCGCCGTGACCACCGGCCTACCGTCGCAGACGCAGGTGATCGAGCTACTCGGTGGTGAGTTCGCGCGCGCTGGCTATGAAATCGAAGACGTGGTGATCGATTCCCGGGCGCGTCCGCCCCGAATCAAAGTGATTGCCGATGGCGATACCGCACTGGACTTGGACACCGTAGCGACCCTCTCACGTTCGGCCTCGGCTTTGCTGGACGGCCTGGACAGCGTCGGCGACAGCTACGTCCTCGAGGTCTCCTCGCCCGGCGTGGATCGCCCGCTCACCACCGAGAAGCACTTCCGCCGGGCGCGCGGCCGCAAGGTCGAGCTGTCATTGTCGGACGGTTCACAATTGACCGGCCGGGTGGGGGAGACCCGCGCGGACGCGGTGGCACTGGTGGTCCGTGACGGCCGCGGCTGGGCGGTGCGCGAGGTCCCGCTCGCGGAGATTGCGAAAGCTGTTGTCCAGGTGGAATTTTCGTCGCCTTCGGCGGCCGAGCTGGATTTGGCGGGTGCGGGTGAGGCCCGGGGAGCGGAGGCCGGAACATGAACATCGACATGGCCGCGTTGCACGCGATCGAGGTGGACCGGGGCATCTCGGTCAACGAGCTGCTCGAGACGATCAAGTCCGCGTTGCTGACCGCCTACCGGCACACCCAGGGTCACCAGAACGACGCGCGGATCGAGATCGACCGCAAGACCGGCGTGGTGAAGGTGATGGCCCGCGAGGTCGACGAGGACGGCAACGTCATCAGCGAATGGGACGACACCCCCGAGGGTTTCGGCCGCATCGCGGCGACCACCGCACGTCAGGTCATGCTGCAGCGCTTCCGGGACGCGGAGAACGAGCGCACCTACGGCGAGTTCTCCACCCGCGAGGGCGAAATCGTTGCCGGCGTGATCCAGCGTGACAGCCGCGCGAATGCCCGCGGTCTGGTCGTGGTGCGGATGGGCAGCGAAACCAAGGCCTCCGAGGGCGTCATCCCGGCGGCCGAACAGGTCCCCGGCGAGAGCTACGAGCACGGCAACCGGGTGCGCTGCTACGTGGTCGGCGTGACGCGAGGCTCGCGCGAGCCCATGATCACGCTGTCGCGCACCCACCCCAATCTGGTCCGCAAGCTGTTCTCGCTGGAAGTCCCGGAGATCGCCGACGGGTCGGTGGAGATCGTGGCCGTGGCGCGCGAGGCGGGTCACCGCTCCAAGATCGCGGTCGCGTCCCGGGTGCAAGGCCTGAACGCCAAGGGTGCCTGCATCGGTCCGATGGGGCAGCGGGTCCGCAATGTGATGAGCGAGCTGTCCGGCGAGAAGATCGACATCATCGACTACGACGAGGACCCGGCCCGGTTCGTCGCCAATGCGTTGTCGCCGGCGAAGGTGGTGTCGGTGTCGGTCATCGACCAGACCGCCCGCGCCGCCCGCGTGGTGGTGCCCGACTTCCAGTTGTCCCTGGCCATCGGCAAGGAGGGGCAGAATGCGCGGCTGGCCGCCCGGCTGACCGGGTGGCGCATCGACATTCGCGGCGATTCGCCCACCGGTTCCGGGGGGCCGTCCGAGGACCACCCGGAGCACGGCGCCAGCCATCCGGTGGCCCACGATCACTAGCCCGACGTCACCGGTGCGCTTTGAGTTTGGCGAAGCCGGTTTTTCGCGGCCGCAAGCGCGATCGGGCGCGCACGTTACAGTGCGGTTGCGGGTGGTTCTGACCATCGGTTCCGTGACGCTAGACTGAGCCGTGATCCAGCGCGAGCCTTCGGGCGCGGCGCACCCTCACCGGGACAGAACGAGTGGACCTGTGCGGACGTGTGTCGGGTGTCGAAAGCGAGAGTTGGCCGTCGGACTGCTCCGAGTGGTGGCGGTGTCTACCGGGAACGGCGAATACGCCGTACTCGTTGACACGGCGACGCCTCTGCCGGGGCGGGGTGCGTGGTTGCATCCCGCGTCGCGGTGCGTACACGAAGCGATTCGGCGGCGGGCTTTCACCAAAGCGCTGCGCATCGACCGTCCACCGGACACATCCGCGTTGGTCGAGCACTTAAAGGTGCTCGACTCGCCCGGCAACAGAACAGGTAGCGAAGAACATGAGCACACCGTGAAGTCCCGATGACCATGCGTCATAGCTAAACCCGAGGCGCGGCCCGCTGCTGTCGCCTCATAGACAGGAGATGTAGTGGCAGGTAAGGCCCGCGTACACGAGTTGGCTAAGGAACTCGGTGTCACCAGCAAGGAAGTTCTCGCCCGACTGAATGAACAGGGCGAATTCGTCAAATCCGCATCGTCGACCGTAGAGGCCCCGGTTGCTCGCCGGCTGCGCGAGTCGTTCGGTGGCGGCAAGCCCGCGGCCGGCGCCAAGAGCGCCCCGAAGAGCCCGGACCGCGCGCTCGACCGGGCCCTGGACAAGGCGATTCAGAAGCCCTCCGGCAACGGTGAGGCGACCGCCGCCCCGGCGAAACCCGCCGAAACCGCCGCCCCGGCGCCCGTCGCCAAGCCTGCCCCGGCAGCCGGGACCCCCACGCCCGTGGAGCCGACGCCCGCGCCCCGACGGCCCGCGCCGTCGCCCGCGCGTCCCTCGGCTCCGTCCCCCGGGCAACCGAAACCGCCGGCACCCGGTGGTCAGGCGCCCGGCCAGCAGCCGCCGTCGCCCGGTGCGACGCCCGGCCCGCGGCCCGGCCCGATCCCGAAGCCGGCGGCACGCACCCCGCGCGTCGGCAACAACCCGTTCTCGTCGGCGCAGCCCGTTGACCGGCCCATTCCGCGTCCGCAGGCGCCACGCCCGGGTGCGCCCCGGCCCGGCGCGCCCCGACCGGGCGGCGGTGCATCGCCCGGCAGCATGCCGCCGCGTCCCGGCGGCGCCGGTGGCTTCCAACGATCGGCGCGTCCCGGCGGCGGCGGCCCCCGTCCCGGCGGCGGTCCCCGTCCCGGCGGTGGTGGCCGCCCCGGTGGTCCCGGCGGCGGTGGCGGCGGCGGTAACTACCGCGGCGGTGGCGGCGTCGGTGCCGCGCCCGGCGGTGGCGGCGGCTTCCAGGGCCGTCCCGGCCAGCGCGGCGGTGCGGCCGGTGCGTTCGGCCGTCCCGGTGGCGCGCCGCGCCGTGGTCGCAAGTCGAAGCGGGCGAAACGCGCCGAGTACGAGAACATGCAGGCCCCGGTCGTCGGTGGGGTGCGGTTGCCGCACGGCAACGGCGAAACCATCCGGCTGGCCCGTGGCGCATCGCTGAGCGACTTCGCCGACAAGATCAACGCCAACCCGGCCTCGCTGGTGCAGGCGCTGTTCAACCTCGGCGAGATGGTGACCGCCACCCAGTCGGTCGGCGACGAGACGCTCGAGCTGCTGGGCAGCGAGATGAACTACGTCGTCCAGGTCGTCAGTCCCGAGGACGAAGACCGTGAGCTGCTGGAGTCGTTCGACCTCACCTACGGCGAGGACGAGGGCGGCGAGGACGATCTGCAGACCCGTCCGCCGGTGGTGACCGTGATGGGTCACGTCGACCACGGTAAAACCCGGTTGCTGGATACCATCCGCAACGCCAGCGTCCGTGAGGGCGAGGCCGGTGGCATCACCCAGCACATCGGTGCCTACCAGGTCGCCGTCGACTTCGAGGGCAGCGAGCGGCTGATCACCTTCATCGACACCCCGGGTCACGAGGCGTTCACCGCCATGCGTGCCCGCGGTGCCAAGGCCACCGACATCGCGATCCTGGTGGTCGCCGCCGACGACGGCGTGATGCCGCAGACGGTGGAGGCGATCAACCACGCGCAGGCGGCCGACGTGCCGATTGTGGTGGCAGTCAACAAGATCGACAAGGAAGGCGCCGACCCGGCCAAGATCCGCGGCCAGCTTACCGAATATGGTTTGGTGGCAGAGGATTTCGGCGGCGACACGATGTTCGTCGATATCTCGGCCAAGCAGGGCACCAACATCGAGGCGCTCGAGGAGGCGGTGCTGCTGACCGCCGATGCCGCGCTGGACCTGCGGGCCAACCCCGACATGGAGGCCCAGGGTGTGGCGATCGAGGCGCACCTGGACCGCGGTCGCGGACCGGTTGCCACCGTGCTGATCCAGCGCGGCACGCTGCGCGTCGGTGACTCGATCGTCGCCGGCGATGCGTACGGCCGCGTCCGGCGGATGGTCGACGAGCACGGCGAGGACGTCCACGAGGCGCTGCCGTCGCGGCCGGTGCAGGTCATCGGTTTCACCTCGGTGCCCGGTGCGGGGGACAACCTGCTGGTCGTCGACGAGGACCGCATCGCCCGCCAGATCGCCGACCGGCGCAGCGCCCGCAAGCGCAACGCGCTGGCGGCACGGTCGCGCAAGCGGATCAGCCTGGAGGACCTGGACTCGGCGCTGAAGGAAACCAGCCAGCTGAACCTGATCCTCAAGGGCGACAACGCCGGTACCGTCGAGGCGCTCGAAGAGGCCCTGATGGGAATCGAGATCGACGACGAGGTGGAGCTGCGCGTCATCGACCGCGGTGTCGGTGGCATCACCGAGACCAACGTCAACCTGGCGTCGGCCTCGGACGCGGTGATCATCGGCTTCAACGTGCGTGCCGAAGGCAAGGCGACGGAGCTGGCCAACCGCGAAGGCGTGGACATCCGGTACTACTCGGTGATCTACCAGGCCATCGACGAGATCGAGAAGGCCCTGCGCGGCATGCTCAAGCCGATCTACGAGGAGAACCAGCTGGGCCGCGCCGAGATTCGGGCGATCTTCCGGTCCTCGAAGGTCGGTGTCATCGCCGGTTGCCTGATTACCTCCGGAATCGTGCGCCGCAACGCCAAGGCCCGACTGCTGCGCGACAACATCGTGGTCGCCGACAACCTGACGATCTCCTCGCTGCGCCGCGAGAAGGACGACGTCACCGAGGTTCGCGACGGCTTCGAATGCGGTATGACGCTGACCTATTCCGATATCAAGGAAGGCGACGTCATCGAGTCCTTCGAACGCGTCGAGAAAGAGCGCGTCTGATGGCCGACCCCGGGCGGGCGCGCCGGCTGGCCAAACGGATCAACACGATCGTCGCCTCGGCGATCGAATTCGAGATCAAGGATCCGGGGCTGGACGGGGTGACCATCGTCGATGCGAAGGTCACCGCCGACCTGCATGACGCGACGCTGTTCTACACGGTGATGGGACCCACGCTGGACGACGAGCCCGACTACGAGGCGGCCGCCGCCGCGCTGGACCGGGCCAAGGGAACGCTGCGCACCATGGTCGGTGCGGGCACCGGCGTGCGGTTCACTCCCACGTTGACGTTCACCCGGGACACGACCACGGCCACCGTGGCGCGGATGGACGAGCTGCTGGCGCGTGCCCGCGCCGCCGACGCGGACCTGGCGCGAGTTCGGGTGGGAGCCAAGCCGGCCGGGGAGGCCGACCCATACCGTGAGAGCACGGGGGCAGCGGGCGGGCACGACGCTGGGGACACCGGTGACGACCATCGACCCCAAGACTGAGCTGGCCCGCGCCCCCCGCGCGGGGACGCGGGTCGACGCGATCGTTGCGGCCGAATTGCTTTCGGCGGCAACGACAATCGGGGTGATCTGCCACGTCCATCCCGACGCCGACACGATCGGCGCGGGATTGGCACTGGCCGCGGTGCTCGATCGGAGCGACAAGCAGGTCGAGGTCAGCTTCGCCGCTCCGTCGACCCTGCCCGAGTCGCTGCGTTCGCTGCCAGGGTGCGAGCTGCTGGTGACCCCCGACGCGATGCGCCGCGACGTGGACTTGGTTGTGACGGTGGATGTTCCGAGCAAAAAACGGCTCGGCGCGCTCGGCGACGTGCTCGGGCCGGAGCAGCCGCTGCTGGTGATCGATCACCACGCCTCCAACGAGATGTTCGGCACCGCGAACTACGTCGACCCGTCGGCGGACTCCACCACGCTGTTGGTGGCCGAACTTCTCGATGCCTGGGGCAAGTCGATCGACCGCGACGTCGCACACTGCATCTACGCCGGCCTGACCACCGACACCGGTTCGTTCCGCTGGGCCAGCGCCCGCGCCTTCCGGCTAGCCGCCCGGCTGGTCGAACTCGGCGTGGACAACGCCAAGATCAGCCGAACGCTGATGGACACCCACCCGTTCGTCTGGCTACCGCTGCTGTCCCGGGTGCTGGGCTCGGCGCAACTGGTGCCGGACGCGGTCGAGGGGCGCGGGCTGGTCTACGCGGTCGTCGACAACCAGGACTGGACCAACTCGCGTCCGGAGGAAGTCGAGAGCATCGTCGACATCGTGCGCACCACGCAGCAGGCCGAGGTGGCCGCGGTGTTCAAAGAGGTTGACCCGCAACAGTGGTCGGTGTCGATGCGCGCCAAGGCCGACGTGGATCTGGCCGCGGTCGCGTCGGTGTTCGGCGGCGGTGGTCACCGGCTGGCCGCCGGCTACTCGACCTCCGGGTCGATCGACGACGCGGTGGCCTCGCTGCGTACTGCGCTTGGTTAGCGCTGGGCTAGAACGCCCAGCTTCCCACCGACTGCAGGACGAATCCGTGGTCCCCGCTGGTGGTATCCAGGCAGGCGATCAGGTTGTCGGCGCCCACCGCGCAGGTGACGTTGAGGTAGGACAATTTCTGCCCGGCGGCCAATGGTTTACCGGCATAGGGCAATGCGGCCGGGTTGCCGCCGCATCCGCTGTAGGACATCCGGCTCAATTCGTAGCCGGGCCCCTTGAAATTCACCGCGCCCTCCACGCAGTCGCCCGGTCTCGGGTGCCCGCCGCCGGGAAAGAGAACGTCGTCTATTCCGGGCACTTCGCCATTGCACTTAATGTCTTGTGATGGTTGCGGCACGGGCGCCGGCCCGCCATAGAAGTCGCACACCACCGAGTTCGGTGCCGAGAAACTAATCCGGGGCGAGCTGCCCGGCAGCGACGTCGTCAGATATCCGTCGGCCGCAACCGCGGTAAATCCGTCGAGATTGGGAAAACGCGGCGGCGGCTGTGCGGCCGCGTGCTGCCCGGATACCATCGCCGACGCGGTGACCAGGGCCAGGACGCCGAGAACCCGCATCGTGAGGTCGACGATAATGCGCATCGATTCCTCCTGCTCTGGTGAATAGTTTCGGGTCGTTCTTGGGATCGTATTGTCTATTGGCGCGGCTGGCGATCAAAAATTTTCGCGGTACAGGTCAACGGCATATAAAGCGAAATTGCGGCGCGATGGCCGGTCCGCGGCCGGGCCATTTCCATTTGCCCGGCGCCGGCTGAATTCCGTCATCGCGGTGATTGCGCGGACCGCCGTCAGCGGACTTGCGCCCGACCGCGCTGCAGCACCGCCTCGCGATTGGCGGCGATGTCGTCGCCGGTGGTCCGAAACTGCCGGGCCGCCATGGCTTCCAGCCACAGGCCCTCGCTGGTCTGGGACTCGTCGATGCGATGGTAGGAGCTCAGCAGTGCGCGCACCGCGTCCTGGTTGTTGCCGACGATCGACGCGGCCACGCGGCGGGCGGCGGGTAGCAGCTGGTCGTGCGGCACCACCTCGGTGGCCAGCCCGGCCCGCAGCGCGTCGGCGGCGGACAGGTAATCGCCGGTGAGGCTCATGCGCCGGGCCAGGCCGACACCCACCTTTTGCGGCAGCCGCACGCTCAGTCCCCAGGTCGGCAGCAGGCCGACCCGGGCATGGGTGTCGGCGAAGCGTGCCTGCTCCGAGGCGATCACGACGTCGCAGTACAGCACCAGCTCCAGCCCGCCGGTGACCGCGGCTCCGTTGATCGCGCCGATCACCGGCTTGGTCATCGGCGGCCACCGCGGCGAGATGTCGGGCAGAGCCGTCGAATCACCCAGCTCCTTGAGATCCAGTCCGGCGCAGAACACCGGATCGGCCCCGGTCAGGATCACGACGTCCACGTCGTCGTCGGTTTCGGCCTCGGCCAGCGCCGCGAAGAACCGATCCCGCAGCGCCGAGGACAGCGCGTTGCGCGACTGCGGCCGGTTCAGGGTCAGGGTGCGCACCCGCTCGTCGGTGCTGACCAACAGAATGTCGTCGCTCATGGCATCACCGTAGAGGGTCGCGACGGACACCGATGCGGTCGGCCGGGCACCGGAGATCAAGTGGTCGCGCTCTCGAGGTCGACCAGGCGCGCCTCGAGTTCGGCAAGCCGGCCGCGCAGCGCCCGCTCCGCGTCGCGGCGCTCGGTCACCTCGCGCATGATCGCGGATATTCCGACGATGCGACCGTCGTCGTGGTGCAGCAGGGCGACGCTGAATTCGATCGACAGCCGGCGCCCGTCCCGGTGCGTAGCGGGCACGCTCAGCAGTTGCTCGCCGTAACGGGTTTGCCCGGTGGCCATCGTTTGGTGATAGCCGTCCCAGTGTCGTTTCCGCAGCTTTGCCGGGATGATGATGTCGAGGCTCTGTCCCATCGCCTCGGACGGGGAGTAGCCGAAAACGCGCTGCGCCCCGTTGTTCCACAACCGGATCGTCCCGCTCGCGTCGCACACCACGAGCGCCTCCGGCGTCGCGGCTACGACCGCCTGGGCAAGCCATTCCGCACTCATGTCGGTGTCCGCGGCGTGCGGTGCCACGCGTGAATCCGGGCTGTTCACATTTGTTCCCTTTCTATGTCGCGAACCGCGATGAGTGAGCCTCATCGCTGAACGGGGTTCCTACTGGCGAGTAGTCTAATGAATAATGCATACTGCATACAGTCTGCTGAGTCGTTTACGACTGGCCATCAGCGGGCTGGGTCGGCCGGCGAGGAGGAGCCTTCATGCTGCTACGTCAACTCGAGTACTTCGTTGCGGTGGCGAGGGAGCGACACTTCGCGCGCGCGGCCGAGGCGTGCTACGTCTCCCAGCCGGCGCTGTCGGCATCCATTGCGAAGCTGGAACGCGAACTCAACGTCATGTTGATCAATCGCGGACGAAACTTCGAGGGTCTCACGGTGGAGGGTGAACGGCTTGTCGTGTGGGCCAAAAGGGTTCTCGCGGTTCACGACGGTCTGGTAGCCGAAGCGGCCGCATTGCGGTCGGGCATTTCGGGCGTGTTGCGATTGGGGTCCGGGCGGGCGGTATCGACGATGACGGCGCTGCCGATCGCGGCCTTTTGTTCGTTGCACCCACTGGCCCGGGTGAAGGTCACATCCCATTTTCCGACCACAGAATTGGTGCGCCAGCTGCGCTCTTTCGAGCTCGACGCCGCCATTGCGCATTTCGATGCGCACGAGCGCTCGGACCTGGAAGTGGTGCCGCTCTACGAGGAACAGTGCGTGCTGCTGGTGGCGGGAAAGCAGCTGGTGTCGGCGGCGACCAGCATTACCTGGTCGGAAGCGGCCCAGCTGCCGCTTGCGCTCCTGGCGCCGGACGTCGGATTTCGGCAATTCATCGACAATGCTTTCGCCGACGTCGGCGCCGCGGTGGTACCGCAGATCGAGACCGACTCGATGGCATCGCTTTACGCTCACGTCGCCACGGGTGCGTGGGCAAGCGTGGTGCCGCACACGTGGTTTCGTTCGATGCCGATGACCGGCGCAATGCGGGGTTTGCGCTTGGTCGAGCCGGATCAACGGGCGCCGATCGCGATCGCGATCCATGCCTCTGCTCCGGGTTCTGCTGCGGCAAGGGCATTTTTGAACGTGGCGGTGGGCGCACCCCTTGGCCGCGAGGATTTTACCTACCCGGGCCAAGACGTGGACGGTGAATTCGATGCGGGCGCGACCGTCGCGAGTACCGCGGTGAGGGGATCTTTTGTGGCCTGATCGCTTCGCGAATAACCGAGTTGTCTGAAACTCCGGACCGCAGCGGACCGTGATAACTCCCAGTTATCTGATGAGTGCCATCAGGTCTTGGACGTGGCTTTGAGATTGAGGAAAAGTGAAGAGCGAGAAAGAAATTCGACCAAGGCGTCTACCGCCGGAAAGAGAAGTTGTAATGACCGCCGCTCCCATCGAAGACACCGAGGCTGGAGACGCCGGGGCCCTCACCGATGGGATACATCTGGTGGTCGACGCGCTCCGGCTCAACGATGTGCACACCATTTACGGGCTGGTGGGCATTCCCATCACCGACTTGGCGCGGACCGCGCAGGCCTCGGGTATCCGCTACATCGGTTTTCGTCACGAGAGCGCCGCGGGACACGCCGCGGCGGCCGCCGGTTTCCTGATCCAGAAGCCCGGCATCTGCTTGACGGTATCAGCACCCGGATTTCTCAGCGGACTCGTGGCGCTGGCCAATGCGACGACCAATTGCTTTCCAATGGTGCAGATTTCGGGCTCAAGTGAGCGCCATCTCGTCGATCTGCAGCGTGGCGACTATGAGGAAATGGATCAGCTTGCCGCGGCCCGACCCTTCGTCAAAGCGGCTTACCGGGTGTCTCGGGCCCAGGACATCGGCCGTGGTGTGGCGCGGGCAATTCGCACGGCGGCTTCCGGGCGTCCCGGTGGGGTCTACCTAGACATCCCGGCAGCCGTGTTGGGCGAGGTTCTCGACGCCGAGTCCGCTGCCGAAACGCTCTGGCGCGTGGTCGATCCGGCGCCACGCCAACTGCCCGACCTCGACTCGGTAGATGCGGCGATCGAATTGCTCGCCACCGCCCAGCGACCGTTGATCGTCCTGGGCAAAGGCGCTGCATACGCACAGGCGGACGAGCAGATCAAAGAATTCGTGGAAAGCACCGGGGTGCCCTACTTGCCGATGTCGATGGCCAAAGGGCTGCTGCCCGACGATCACCCGCAGTCGGTGGCCACGACCCGATCGCTGGCGCTGCGCCGCGCCGATGTCGTCCTGCTGGTGGGGGCGCGGCTGAACTGGTTACTCGGACATGGCGATGCGCCGCAGTGGAATTCGGGCGCCAAGTTCATCCAGATCGACATCGAAGCCAGCGAGATGGACAGCAATCAGCCGATCGCGGCCCCGCTGGTCGGCGATATCGGTTCGGTGATGCAGGCACTGGTGGACCGCGCCAAGCCGGGTCAGATCAGCGCGTCGGCACAATGGCGTGCGGAACTGGCAGCCAAGGCGGCGCAAAATGTCGCCAAGATGGCGGACCGTCTGGCCGCCGCCCGCGTTGCTGCGCCAATGAAATTCCTTGGCGCACTGCAGGCGATCCGCGATGTGTTGCAAGACAATTCGCAAGTATGTGTGGTCAACGAGGGGGCTAACGCACTCGACCTGGCGCGCAGCACGATCGCGATGTACCGGCCGCGCCGGCGCCTTGACAGCGGGACCTGGGGCGTGATGGGCATCGGGATGGGGTATGCGATCGCGGCCGCCGTGGAGACCGGTGAACCCGTGGTGGCGATCGAAGGTGACAGCGCCTTCGGTTTCAGCGGAATGGAATTGGAGACAATCTGCCGCTACAAGCTGCCGATCGTCACCGTCATCCTCAACAACAGCGGTGTGTATCGCGGTGACGAGAACTCGGGATCAGACGACCCGGCGCCGACGGCGCTGGAGGCCCACCACGAGTTCATGATCAAGGCCTTCGGCGGTGCGGGTTACCGGGCCGAAACGCCCGACGAGGTCGCCGCGGCGCTGCGGGAGGCCCTGGCGTCGGGGCGGCCGGCACTGATCGATTGCCTGATCGATCCGTCGGACGGGACCGAGAGTGGCAACATCGCTCACCTCAATCCCAAGGGGATCACCAACCCGGGCTGAAAGTGCGCTGGGATGCCTGCTTACCAGGCAAGACGTCGATATAAGACAACTCGAAAGCACGAGAAAGAAAGGAAATCTGTGATGAGCGAACTGCCGTTGTCTGGCATCAAGGTCATCGACTTCACCGGGGTGCAGGCGGGGCCCGCCTGCACCCAGATGCTCGCCTGGTTCGGAGCGGACGTCCTGAAGGTCGAGCGGACCACTGGTGGCGATGTGACGCGTAATCAGTTGCGCGACATACCGGATGTCGACGCGTTGTACTTCACGATGCTCAACAGCAACAAGCGTTCGCTGGCGATCAACACGAAATCTCCGCAAGGTGTCGAGGTGATGGAGAAGCTGATCCGCCAGGCCGATGTGCTGGTGGAGAACTTCGCTCCAGGGGCGATGGACCGAATGGGGTTGTCCTGGGACAAGATCCAGGAGTGGAACCCGCGGCTGATCTTCGGTTCGGTCAAGGGCTTTAACGACGACTCGTCGTGGAACGACCTCAAGGTCTATGAGAACGTCGCGCAGTGCGCCGGCGGCAACGCTTCCACCACCGGCTTCTGGGATGGGCCGCCGACCGTGGCCGGGGGCGCCCTCGGCGACAGCAACACCGGTATGCACCTCCTGATCGGCATCTTGACCGCACTGATCGCGCGCGACAAGACCGGCAAGGGCCAGAAGGTGTCTGCGTCCATGCAGGACTCCGTGCTCAACCTGTGCCGGGTCAAGCTGCGCGACCAACAGCGCCTGGAGCGGGTGGGCTACCTGGAGGAGTACCCGCAGTACCCCAATGGCACGTTCGGCGACGCGGTGCCGCGCGGCGGCAACGCCGGCGGTGGCGGCCAGCCCGGCTGGGTGGTCAAGTGCAAGGGCTGGGAGACCGACCCCAACGCCTACATCTACTTCACCATCCAAGAGCAGAACTGGAAGCGCACTGCCGAGGCCATCGGTCGCCCCTAGTGGGTCGACGACCCGGGCTACAGCACCGCGCGGGCCCGTCAGGACAAACTCTTCGACATCTTCGCCGAGATCGAGAAGTGGCTGGCGGACAAGACGAAGTGGGAAGCAGTCGACATCCTGCGCGAGTGGGAGGTGCCGTGCGCGCCTGTGATGTCCATGAAGGATCTCGCCGAGGACAAGGATCTGCGCAAGAGCGGGACCATTGTCGAGGTCGAGCAGAAGGGGCGCGGCACGTTCTTGACGGTCGGCAGCCCGATCAAGTTCTCCTCCTTCAAGCCCGAGATCAAGGGTGCACCGCTGCTGGGTGAGCACACCGACGAGGTGTTGGCCGAATTGGGTTATGACTCGGACACCATCGCCGGATGGCGGAAGGAAGCGATAGTCATCTAGTGAGGGGCGGGCCGAGCCCCTCAAATCGCCGGGTCACGGCGGGAATGGCCCCAGGGATTCGTTCCCTGGGGCCATTTCGTTGCCACGTGCCGAATGTGTCAATTCGACAGGCGGCAAACGGGATAACCGGGGCGCCGAAGCCACCGTGGTGCGATGGCGGCGCACCAGCAGAGCAAGCCGACGGCGACGAAGGCCGCTCCCAGCCGTCCGGCAGGCAGCGACAGCGCGGGCAGGCCCACCCCGATCAGACCGCCGAAGACCTTGGCGCTGTAGAGCAGCCCGAAGTTCCCGACCGCGCTGCGCTCGCCGAAGTAGTCGGCGACGAGATTGATGAACAGCGAATAGAAGGCGCCGCCGGCCAGCCCGCCGAGCGCGGCAAAGGTGACGAATCCGACGGTGGAGCCCGCCGAGGCCGAGTACGCCAGGCCCACCAGCGCCAAAACCTCGACTCCGAGTGCGGGACTCAACGTTTGACGTCTGTCGTATCGGTCCGAGAACCGGCTCGCGATGATACGTCCCCCGCCGTTGACCAGTGCCAGCACCGCAACGGCGATCGCGCCGACGGCCAGCGACAAGCCATGGGTTATGGCGATGGCCGGCACGTAGACGATGCTCAACAGCGCCGCGGCCGATGCCACCACCGCAATGGCGTAGACGACACAAAAGGCCGAGGTGCGTGCGGCCTCACTGGGCCAATACTGGCGTATCGCCGGCGCATTGCCCCATAGGCTGCGGTTTATCCGCTTGTCGAAGCCCCACAGTCGAGGGTCGACCTCAGCCGGCCACCAGTCTGCGGGTGGGTCGCGAAAAAGGGCGCCGCACAACGTCACTACGACGAGGACACACACCCCGACCGCGGTGAACACCGGCCCGATGTTGTGGGGGTGGAGTGCGAAAGCGAACAACACGACGAACGGGACCGCGCCGCAACCGAACCCGCCTGACACCAGCGAGACTTTCGCACCCCGTTGCTCGGGATACCAATGGGCAACAGTGGAAAGGCAAGTGGCGTAAACCATCCCGGCGCCGATACCGCACAACGCGGAGTAGCCCAGCACCGCGAGTGCGAGATTGCCCGTGCACGAAAGCGTCAGCGGGCCAAGGGCGGACAAGACAGCGCCGATCGACATCGCGGCCGACGGGTGAATTTTCCACCGCCGTCTCAGCGGTGGCGTGGCCGCGGTGGCGCCCGCCTGGAAGAGCACCCACAACGCCAGTACCCAGAAGGCGCCGGGGGAAAGCGGGTGATGCGGCTGCTGAACGGCGATAACCGCGACACCGTAGCCGAATTGGAGCACGCTGATACCGGCCATCGCCGTCCATGGCAGCCACAGCATCCAGCTTCTCGAGCGCGCCATGATGTCGTGCGGGCGTTCGCCGACACGGTACGAGCAGCCATGTGCTCGAATTTGTAGGCCCGAGTTTCCCTCACCGCCGGATATCATAACTCTCCTATACATACAGTATGCATTTGTTGTACTACTGATCACACTGTGTGTCCAGGGGCAGGGGAGCGACCTCGAGAATGAGGGGCTTTCGGCTCGTGAGCGGAGCTGGCGCAACATTATTCGGCAAACAACTTTGTTCGGCTAATTCGTTGCCCGCCGGGGCTTGGCGACGTCCATTCCATCGGTGCCGGTGTCTGATAGGTATTGGCGAAGGTACGGCGCTAGACAATTCGCCTGTGATTGGGGACACTGTTCGTATACGGTATACAGTCTGCAGAAGGCAACGAACGCTCCGGCCGTTGCAGCCACATCCGCTGCTTCGCGGTCTCCTGCTGTGCGGCGAAGCGGACGGGCAGCAGGCGCAGAAAGCTGAGGTAGTGGTGGGCATCGCCTCCCGGCCATTGATCCGAATCCACACGGGCAGTGGAGCTCTCGGTGCCCGGCACGACGCGACCTTTCAGGCATAACGACACACCTCAGGGGAGATCTCATGGGTAAGGCATTAGACGGCGTTCGGGTGCTCGATATGACTCACGTGCAGTCGGGTCCCTCTGCGACGCAGATGCTGGCCTGGTTGGCCGCCGACGTCGTCAAGCTCGAGACACCAAACGGCGGAGACGTCACTCGGGGCCAGCTGCGCGACCTCCCCGAGGTGGACAGTCTCTATTTCACAATGCTGAACTGCAACAAACGCAGTGTGACGGTGAACATGAAAAGCGAAGACGGTCAGGAGATCTTCAGCAGACTGGTAGCGCGCTCCGATGTGTTGGTGGAGAACTTCGGCCCCGGCGTCGTCGACCGGTTCGGTTTCAGTTGGGCTCGGCTGCAGCAGATCAACCCACGGTTGATCTATGCGTCGATCAAGGGATTCGGCCCGGGCAAGTACGTCGACTTCAAGGCCTACGAAATCATCGCCCAGGCGGTGGGTGGAGCCATGGCCACCACGGGTTTCGAGGACGGGCCGCCCACTGCCACGGGCGCACAAATCGGCGACTCCGGCACCGGGATTCAACTCGTCGCCGCCATCCTGGCCGCGCTGTTCCAGCGCACCAACACCGGCCGTGGCCAGCGTGTCGAGGTCGCGATGCAGGCCGCCGTGCTCAACCTATGTCGGGTGAAGTTGCGCGATCAGCAGCAGCTGGCGCATGGCCCGCTACACGAATACCCCAATGAGCGCTTCGGCGACGAGGTGCCGCGGTCGGGCAACGCGTCCGGGGGAGGCCAACCCGGTTGGGCCGTTCGCACCAAAGGCGGTGGCCCCAACGACTACATCTACGTCATCGTTCAGCCCGCCGGATGGGCGCCGCTCGCCGAGCTGATCGGACGGCCCGACCTCGCCGATCATCCGGACTGGGCCCGGCAGGAAGACCGGCTACCCAAGCTGGACAAGGTCTTTGCTCTGATCGAGGACTGGAGTCAACGGCACACCAAATGGGAGGCCATGGAGGCGCTCAATGCTCTCAACGTGCCCTGCGGCCCGGTGCTCAGCACCAAGGAGCTGATCGAGGACCAGACACTGGCTGATCTGGACGCGATCGTGACCGTCGAGCACCCCGAGCGCGGTGCGTTCAAGACCGTCGGCAGCCCGCTACGGCTGTCCGACTCACCCGTCGATGTGGTGCGTTCACCGCTGCTCGGCGAGCACACCGAGGAGATCTGCGAGGAACTCGGTTATTCGCCAGATGAGTTGCAGCGCTTCAGAAGCGCCGGCGTGATCTGAACTGGCACTGGCATGAGACTCGTCTAGAGACCCCTCGGCTCGGTGGAGAAGGACCCGGTTGTGGGAGAGGGCCGCGCGCAACTCGGTGAACGACCGAGGCGGATCATGACTGGCCGGCCACGGCTTCAGATGTCGGGCGTGGCCAACGGGCTGCGATGTGCGGGCGAAATCGCCGGCCGTGCACCGCCTTAGACACTACGGATCCGAACTTCCCCCGAAGCCAGAAACCAAACCGTCAACTCGATGGTTGCCGCGTCGTCGGACGCGAGCAGTCATCGAGCCACCCCGTCATGCCCTTTTCCGAAAGTGAGTCAACGATGTCTTCAACTCTCACCTCCTATCGCGAGGTGATCGACGCGAACGGTCGCGTCTATCGCGTCGGCGAAACCGATCGCGACCTGCTCGGCAGATCCCGGGCTTCGATGGTCTGGCTGCCGTGGATCGCGATGATGGCAGTCAGCGTTTTTGAATACGGTTACGGCGCCGCCGCCGACATCCTGCGCCACGCCCACGGCTGGACTCTGTCCGAAACCTTCTGGCTGCTCTCGGTGTGGGCGGTGTTTCAGGCGGCCGTCGCCTATCCCGCCGGCCGGCTGAGGGAGAAGGGAATCACCTCGGCCAGGTCCACCATGCTGGCCGCCGCCGTGTTGTCCGCGCTGGGTTTCGTCACCGTCGCGCACAGCAGCAATCTGGTCGTGGCCTTCCTCGGATTCGCGGTATGCGGTGGCTGCGGCGTCGGGTTGGTGTACTCGACGGGAATCACCATTGTCGGTAAGTGGTATCCCGAGCGGCGCGGCGCCAAGACCGGGTTCGTGTGCGGCGGGTTCGCCTACGGCGCAGTACCTTTCATCTTCATCTTCAGTTATGCGCTGCACCCGAACACCTACGAGTGGGTGCTCGACCTGGTAGGCGCATTCATGCTGATCGTTCTCACGGTATGCGGCCTGTATTTCCAGGACCCGCCCAAGAACTGGTGGCCGGCCGATGTCGACCCGCTGCAGCACGCCGACGCCAACGCCAACGTCAGAAGCCTGCAGAAAAATCCCCCGGCGGTGCGCCAGTACAGCCCGCTGGAGGCGATCAAGACGGGCATGTTGCCGCTGATCTGGCTGTCGTTGGGGATCACGACCGGTGTCTCGCTGTTCGGCATCAGCTACATGGTTCCGCTCGCCAAACACCTCGGCTTCGGCGCGATGATCGTGGCCTCATCGGCGGGCGCGCTGTCGATCATCAATGGCGTCGGCCGCACGGCGACCGGCTATGTCTCGGACCGGATCGGTCGCAAGCAGACGCTGCTGGTCGTGCTGCTGGTGTCGGTCGTCGCCCTGATCGGTCTGCTCTACACCGGGCTGGCCAAGAACGAGATCGCCTTCATCTTCTTCGCGGTCCTCGTCGGGTTCGGCGGCGGTGCTTTCTATCCGCTGTTCGCGACGCTAACCACCGACTACTTCGGCGAAAACAACAACGCCAGCAATTACGGCATCGTCTACAGCGCCAAGCTGGTTGGCTCGATCCTGGGAATTGGCGTGGGCGCCAGCGTGATTGACGCCTGGGGCTACACCGGTGCCTACTGGCTGGCGGCGGCAAGCGCGCTGCTCTCAGCGGTAACCGCGGCGTTTTTGCGGCAGCCGGGACGGCGGAGAAACAAGGATGTGACGGCTCCGGCGCCGGTCGGTCAGGCCACGCCCTCGGCGCCTTCGGCGGCTTCCTGACGCCGCTGGTGGTAGATCTCGCGGGTGCGTTCGGTGTGACGGCGCATCAGGTCTCCGGCCCGCTTGCCACTGCGTCCGGCGATGGCCTCGATCAGCTCGGCATGTTCGTCCCAGGCATCCTTGCCACGGGCTAATGCGATGGGCTCGTAATACCACCGCACCCGGCGCCCGACCTGTCCGATCAGGTTGGCCAGCACGCTGTTGGCCGACATCGCAACGATATAAGAGTGGAAGGCATCGTTGGCGGTGACAAGACCCTCTTTGTCGCCGCCGGCGAGTGCCTTTTCTCCAGTCCGGTGCAGCTCCCAGAGGCGTTCCACCTGGGGCGGTTTGGCGGCGCGAGCGGCCAGCCTGGCCGACTCGGCCTCGAGCAGGGTGCGCACTCCCAACAGCTCATCGGCCTCGGCGTCGGTGGGCACGTGCACGAATGCGCCCAGGGCCGGGCGCAGGTCGACCCAGCCCTCGCTTTGCAAGCGCTGCAACGCCTCTCGAATGGGTTGGCGGCTGACACCGAGCTGGGCCGCCAACTCGTTCTCCACCAAGTGCTGCCCGGGTCGCAGCTCACGGGTGATGATCAGCTCCATCAGCGCCTCGTAGGCGGCCTCGCGCAACGGCGCCGGTCGCTCCAACCTCATTCGCGACCCAGCTTGGCTCGGCGCGCCGGTGGTGGCCATGAAGTCTTCCCTCACTCCCGTCCTGGTTAATCGAGGTTTACTCGAGAATTGCGTACGTAGCATACAGTCCACAACATCCAACTGGGCCGCTACGGCACCGCGAAATGTGCAGCGATTCTCAAGGTTTTATACAGGATGCGGCCGGGCTGAGTTGGTAAATGCCAGATCGCAAACATTGCGACGTGATTCGTGGCACTTACACGGTCAAGAAAAAATCACGGGGCTGGCGAGCAGAATATCGATCTGCTCGCCAGCCCCGTGGGCTTTTCAGCTCAGCGCGGCAACCGATCCGCCGCTAGGCGGATTTGGCGGTCGCGGTGTACGACCGCGCCCCGACGCCGGCCAGCGCGCCCCCGTCGACGATCAGGTATTCGTCACGGATCGGCTTGCCGCCGAAGTAGCACTCCAGGATCTCCCTGGTGCCGGCCGCATACCGAGCCTGCGCCGACAGCGACGAGCCGGAGATGTGCGGTGTCATGCCGTGATGGGGCATGGTGCGCCACGGGTGATCGGCCGGCGCCGGATGTGGGTACCACACATCGCCGGCATAGCCCGCCAATTGACCGCTCTCCAGCGCACGCACAATCGCATCCTGGTCGCAGATCAGGGCTCGGGCCGTATTTATCAAGTAGGCACCGCGTTTCATCGTCGCGAGCAGCTTGTCGTCGAACAGCCCACGGGTCTCCGGGTGCAGCGGAGCGTTGATCGTCACGACGTCGAGGTGCGGCACCATGGCTTGCACGCTGGGGTGATAGGTCAGGTTCAGTTCCTTTTCGACCTCGGCGGGAGCCGGTGCTTGTCGGTGTAGTGCAGGTGCACGTCGAACGGCGCCAAGCGGCGCAGCACGGCGAGCCCGATTCGGCCCGACGCGACGGTGCCGACGTGCATTCCCTCGAGGTCGTAGGAACGCTGCACGCAGTCGGCGATGTTCCAACCGCCGTCGATGACCCACTGGTAGGAGGGCAGGTAGTTGCGGACCTGCGACAGAATCATCATCACCACGTGCTCGGCGACGCTGATGCTGTTGCAGAATGTGACCTCGGCGACCGTGATCCCGGCGTCGATCGCCGCGTCCAGGTCGGTGTGATCCGACCCGATGCCCGCCGTGACCGCCAACTTGAGTTGGGGGCGCGCGCGATCCGCTCGGCGGTCAGATATGCCGGCCAAAATGGTTGTGAGATAACCACTTCGGCGTCGGCGAGGTGGCGGTCGAATTCCGAGTCGGCGCCTTCCTTGTCGGAGGTCGCGATCAACTCGTGACCGAGACCCTCCAGGTAGCGCCGCAGGCCCAGTTCACCGGAGACGCTGCCCAGTAGTGCGCCCGGGGCGAAGTCGATGGCCGACGGGGTGGGCAGCGTTTGCCCGTCCGGGTAGCTGTCCAGGTGGGGCAGGCCATCGCGCGGGAATTCGCTGGGATATCCGGTTACCGGGTCGTCGTAGAGGACGCAAACCACTTTTGACATTGAATCTCGATTCCTTTCTAACCGCCGATCTTCGGCGCTTTCCTGCCGCCGCGCTGATGTGGCGGTCAAGCGTGTTCTTCTCGCGCGGCCCGTCTCGCCGCGATGTCACAAAACCTTGAGTTCCTCGGTGATTTCGGCGACGGACGCCTTCGCGTCGCCGAACAGCATCGAGGTCTTCTCGTTGAAGTACAGCTCGTTCTCGATTCCGGCGAATCCGGGATTCATCGAACGCTTCAGCACGATGACGGACCTGGCCTGGTCGACGTCGAGAATCGGCATGCCGAAGATCGGGGATGCCGGATTCGACCGTGCCGCAGGGTTTGTCACATCGTTGGCGCCGATCACCAGGGCCACGTCGGTGCGGCTGAACTCGCCGTTGATTTCGTCCATCTCTTTGAGCTGCTCGTAAGGGACATCGGCCTCGGCGAGCAAGACGTTCATATGGCCGGGCATGCGACCGGCTACCGGATGGATGGCATGCCGGACCTCGACGCCGCGCCCCTCCAGCAGACCGGCCATTTCACGCACCACGTGCTGGGCCTGTGCCACGGCCATTCCGTAGCCGGGCACGATGATCACCTGGCTGGCATAACCCATCTGCAACGCCACATCGGCGGCACTGGTCTGGCGCACGGTCTGGTCGGCGCCCCCGTCCGGGCCGACCGCGCCGGCGCCGGTGCCACCGAACCCGCCGGCGACAATAGCGGGGATGGAACGGTTCATCGCCTTTGCCATCAGGTTGGTCAAGATGGTTCCCGAGGCTCCAACGATCATCCCCGCGACGATCATCGCCGTGTTGTCCAGCGCCAGTCCGGTCGCCGCGGCCGAGAGTCCGGTCAGCGCGTTGAGGAGCGAGATCACCACCGGCATGTCGGCACCGCCGATGGGCAACACCACCATCACGCCGAGCACCGCGGCGAAGACGAGCACACCGATGAAGACGACCGGTGCGCGCTGGCCGGCTCCGATGGCGCCGGCGCAGGCGACGGCCGCGAGCAGCAGTACCAAGTTGAGCGGCTGCTGGGCTCGTCCCAGTCCGATTGGCCTGCCTGGCAACACTTCTTGCAATTTTCCGAATGCGATCAGCGATCCCCAGAACGAGAGCGAGCCGACGATGGCGGCGAACAGCGAGGCGATCGCCACATAGACCGGAGCCCAGGAGTAGCCGTGGGTGTCGCGAAACTCCACCCACGACACCAGCGCCACCGCGCCGCCGCCGACGCCGTTGAACAGCGCCACCATCTGAGGCATCGCGGTCATCTTGACCCGCTTCGCCGCCGGCACACCGATCACCGACCCGAGGAGTAGCCCGAACACGATCAGCAACCAGTTACTGGTGCCGGGAGTCAGCAGCGTGGCCACGATCGCGATCGTCATGCCCACGCCGGCAATCAGATTGCCGCGCGCCGCGGTGCGCGGGCCAGTCAGACCGGACAGGCCGAGGATGAACAGCGCGAACGCGACAATGTATAGAACCGCGATGAGTTCATTCACTTCGCCGACGCAACCTTTCCGGTCGGAACACTGGGCTTCTTCTTGAACATGCCGAGCATGCGATCGGTCACCAGGAAGCCGCCCACGACGTTGATCGCCCCGAAGGCGATGGCGATCACCAGCAACAGCCGGTCGAAGGCGTCGGTGCTCGACCGGCCGACGAGTACCAGGCCGGCAAGCAACACGATGCCGTGAATTGCGTTGGTACCGGACATCAGTGGGGTGTGCAGCGTGTTGGGCACCTTGGAGATCACCGCGAAGCCGACAAACCCGGCCAGCGTCAGGATTGCCAGGTTGGCGATCAGCGTCATCGGATTCCCGTCAATTCGTTGTCGGATTTGGTGACGCAGCACGCGTCGAGGATCTCGTCGGACAAGTCGCGCAGGTCCGCCCCGTCGAGCATGTGTTCCAGCAGCGCCGCGACATTGCGCGCGTAGAGCTCGCTGGCGTGCTCGGGCATGCTGGCCGGAAGGTTCAGCGGCGCCGCGATCGTGACGTCGTGCCGGCGCACCGTCTCTCCCGGTACGGTGAGTTCGCAGTTGCCCCCGGCTTCTCCGGCGAGGTCGACGACCACGCTGCCGCTGCGCATCAGGCGCACCGCCTCGGCGGTGACCAGTTTGGGTGCCGGGCGGCCGGGCACGAGGGCGGTGGTGATGACCACGTCGAAGCCCTGGATCGCCTGGGTCAGCCGGCCTTGCTGCTCGGCCTGCTCGCTGGGCGTCAGAGCGCGGGCGTAGCCGCCTTCGCCCGCCGCGGTGACACCGACGTCGAGCCACTTGGCTCCCAACGAGCGGACTTGCTCGGCGACCTCGGGGCGGACATCGAATCCGGTGGTGCGCGCGCCCAGTCGCTTTGCCGTAGCGAGCGCCTGAAGCCCGGCAACACCGACACCGAGCACCAAAACCGTTGCCGGCTTCACTGTTCCGGCGGCTGTGGTCATCATCGGAAAAAAGCGCGTCGAGCATTCCGCGGCGCACAACACCGCCTTGTATCCCGCGACGTTGGCCTGCGAGGAAAGCGCATCCATGGTCTGCGCACGCGAAATCCTGGGCACGGCCTCCATCGCGAAACCGGTTACACCCGCTCGGCGCAGCTGTTCGCTGAGCTCCGGTCGGGTGCGGGGGGCGAGGAAGCCGATCAGGCGGGCACCCTGCCTCAACCGGCCGATCTCCACCGCGGTCGGCGGGCTCACCTTGACCACCACGTCGGCCGACCAGGGGTCACCGATCACGGCCCCGGCCTTTCGATAGTCCTCGTCGCGGATCAACGCGCCGTCTCCCGCACCCGTCTCGACGACGAGATGGTGGCCGGCGGAGCGTAGGCGTTGGACGACGCCGGGTACCAATGCGACTCGGCTTTCGCCCGAGACGGTTTCGCGAGGCACTCCGATCGCAGGCATATTCCTCTTTCTTGGCTGGTCTAAGGGCGCGCTCAGCGCGATCCGGCGTGGGTGACGGTCCGCGACGTCTCGACGAGAGCGCGTTGGCTTCAACATACACGGAGCGCATACTGTATGCAATAATGAAGCCGAGTCGCCGGACGGCTCTGTGCATGCGGGATGCGAGAGGGGACTCTGTGAGGATTGCGGTCGTCGGTGCCGGAGCCATCGGTGCCTATTGGGGAGCGGCGTTGCACCGCGGCGGCGCCGACGTTCATTTGATTGCGCGAAACGACAACCTGCGGGCCATCCAGCAAAATGGTGTCCGCGTGCTCAGTCCGCGCGGCGACTTCGTCGCGAATCCGCGCGCGACGGACTCTCCGGCCGAGATCGGGCCGGTCGACTATGTCTTCCTGGGCCTCAAGGCGCACAGCTATCCGACGTCGGGTCCGCTGATCGAGCCGCTACTGGGCCCGAACACGGCGATTGTCGCCGCGCAGAACGGCATTCCCTGGTGGTATTTCCACCAGCTGCCGGGTCCGTATCAGGGACACCGCATCGAGGCCGTCGATCCCGGTGGAGCGACGAGCGCCCTGCTGTCGCCGGAGCGCGCGATCGGTTGCGTGGTGTATCCGGCGACGGTGCTGGAGGCACCCGGCGTGGTTCGTCACCTGGAGGGGACTCGCTTTTCCATCGGGGAGCCCTCGGGAGAGCTCTCCGCGCGCTGTAAGGCGTTGAGCGAAGCGATGATCGCCGGTGGGCTGAAGTGTCCCGTGGAGCCTGATTTGCGCGACGACATCTGGATCAAGTTGATGGGCAACGTGGCGTTCATCCCGCTCAGCGCGCTGACCAGAGCGACGATGGTGCAGATGTGCCAGGACCCGAACACGCGGCGGGTCGTGATCCAACTGATGGAGGAGACCCTGGACATCGCCGCGAGATTGGGTAGCAAACCGGAGATTTCGATCGAGAAGCGGTTGCGCGGTGCCGAAAACATCGGCCACCACAAGACTTCCATGCTGCAGGACCTGGAAGCGGGCAAGGAGCTGGAGTTGGATGCTATCGTATTCGCGGTCGTCGAGCTCGCCGACCTGACCGGAGCCGGTGCGCCGACCCTGCGCACGGTCCACGCCGCCACCAGCCTGCTCGCCCGTAGCACCGGATTGGCGCCGTCCCTCAGTGCCGAGATTTCGCCACGACAACCACAAGCCGCCCTGCGTTAAGAGGAAAGGACACCTGGGATGCGCACCACGAAGATCGTCTGCACGCTGGGCCCCGCAACCGCCACCGCGCCGCGCCTGACCGAACTCGTCGAGGCCGGAATGGATGTGGCGCGACTGAATTTCAGTCACGGCACGCATGCCGAGCATTCGGCCTGCTACGACCTGGTCCGTCAGATCGCCGATCGAGGCCGACGGCCGGTTCAGGTGCTCGCCGACCTGCAGGGTCCCAAGATTCGGCTGGGCCGGTTCGCCAACGGGCCGGTGGTCTGGAGCCTCGGCGAGAAGGTCGCGATCACCACCGACGCCTGCCCGGGCGATCACGACCGGGTGTCCACCACCTACGGCGGTCTGGCCTCGGATGTGAAAACCGGCGACCGGCTGCTGGTCGATGACGGCAGAATCGACTTGGCGGTGGTGGAGATCAACGGCACGGACGTCGGCTGTGAGGTGATTCACGGCGGACGAGTCAGCGACAACAAAGGCATCTCATTGCCTGGTGTCGCCGTCAGCGCTCCCACGTTGTCCGACAAAGACATTGACGACCTGAAATTCGCGCTCGAGCTCGGCGTGGACATGATCGCCATGTCGTTCGTGCGCGCACCCGAGGAGGCGAAGCCGGCCCACGCCGTAATGGGTGAGGTCGGCAGGCGAGTGCCCGTCATCGCCAAATTAGAGAAACCCGAGGCGGTCTCGTGCCTGCCGGCGATCGTCGAGGCTTTCGATGGATTGATGGTGGCCCGCGGTGACCTCGGTGTCGAGATGCCGTTGGAACAGATACCGCTGGTCCAAAAGCGAGTCATCCGGCTGTGCCGCGATGCAGACAAGCCGGTGATCGTGGCCACGCACATGCTCGACTCGATGGTCTCCGACCTGCGCCCGACCCGGGCCGAGGTCTCCGATGTGGCCAACGCGGTGCTCGACGGCGCCGACGCGGTGATGCTGTCCGCGGAGACCAGCGTCGGCGCCTATCCGGCGCATACCGTGACCACGATGGCGCGCATCGTGGAAGAGGCCGAGGCGGCGATCCACCGCGGCGAACCGCCGTACTGGGCCGGCCGTGGGGACGGCCGGCGCGACTTCCCGGGTGAGTTCGTCTCGGCGGCGGCCCGTGTGGTGCGGCGGCGGCTGAGGGCGGTCGCGATGCGCTACGCCATTGCGGGCGGGACCGCGGCGTTGGGCCTGTCGGCCGCCAAGCGTTGAGGAGAACAGCACATGTCATTCGTCAATGTCCACCCCGAAGCGCTGGCCGGAGCGGCCGCACAGCTGGGTGCCATCGGCGGTGCGATGAACGCCCACAACGCGGCCGCGGCCGGCGTCACCAGCGGCGTTCTCCCCGCGGCTTCGGATGAGGTATCCGCGCTTGTCGCAGCGCAATTCATGGTGCACGCCCAGATGTATCGGTCGGTCAGCGCCCAGGCCGCGGCGATCCACGAGATGCTGGTGAAAGCAATGGCGCAAAGCGCGGATTCGTACGCGGTGACCGAGGCCGGCAACGCCGCGGCCGCCGGGCGCGGGGTCTAGTCGGCGGCACCCTTGTCGAACTCGGCGGCGATGTCGCGGGCTACCCGCTTCAACAGCGGCGTAATCATCGGCGCCGAGTTCAACGTGACCCGGACCGCGGGACCGGAGATCGAAATGGCCGTCAGGGACGGTGCGTTGGGCACCGGCACGGCAAAGCACCGCACGCCGATTTCCTGCTCACCCTCGTCGACCGCGTAGCCCCGGGCACGACACAACGTGATGTCTTGCAGTAACCCGCCGGCCGTCGTATGCGAATTCTCGGTCGCCGCGGGCATCCCGGTTCGCGCCACCAGCGCCCGCAGGGCTTCGTCGGGGAGCTGCATCAGCAGCGCCTTGCCTACTCCGGTGCAATGCGGATAGACCCGCCGCCCGACCTCGGTGAACATCCGCATGGAATGCGGGGAGGGGACCTGAGCAACGTAGACGGCCATGTCATTGTCCATCACCGCCATGTTCGCGGTCTCCCCGGTGCGGTGGACCAACTCGCTCAGATGCACACGCGACCACATGCCGATGAGCGCAGCCGCGCTCTCGCCCAAGCGAATCAGCCTGGGCCCCAGTGAATAGTGCCGGTTGGGCAGCTGCCGCAGGTACCCCATGCCGAGCAACGTTCGGGCCAGCCGGTGCATCGTGGGTTGGGGGAGGTCCGCGCGTGCGGCGAGCTCACCGAGCGAGCCCGTGCCGCCCATCGCGGACAGGATCTCCAGCACGCCGAACGCGCGTTCCACCGACTGGACACCGTTGGTACGGTCGGCGGGGCAGGGCACGGCAGGCGACGGGTCAGTCGAATAGCAGTGCGGCGGTGGGTGAATCGTCGATGGTGGTCGCCAGCTCGTTGTGTTCGACGACCTTGTCGATGTCGGTGCCCATCGCGATGTTAGTGATTCGTTCCAGGAAGATCTCGACCACCACGGGCACCTTGTGTTCGCGGGTTAGTTGCTGGGCGCGTGTGAGCGCCGGCGCGATCAGCGCGGGGTCACTGACCTGGATCGCCTTGCAGCCCAATCCTTCCGCTACCCGACGATGGTCGACACCGTAGCCCTTGGGCAGATCATGGTCACCGGATTCCTGGGCGTTGATGTTGTCGAATGCCAGGGAGACGAAGTAGTTCATGTCGAAGTTGAGCTGCGCTTGCCGGATCAGCCCGAGGTAGGAGTTGTTGACCACGACATGGACGTAGGGCAGGTTGAATTGCGCGCCGACGGCGAGTTCTTCGATGAGGAACTGGAAGTCGTAGTCACCCGACAACCCACGACCGTCGCGGTGGGGTCCGCGGCGACCACGCCCAGCGCGGCGGGAACCGTCCATCCCAGCGGCCCGGCTTGTCCGCAGTTGATCCAGTGCCGAGGTTTGAAGACCTGCAGAAATTGACCGCCGGCGATCTGTGAGAGTCCAATCGCGGTGACGTAGCGTGCATTACGGCCGAACGCCCGGTTCATCTCCTCGTACACACGCTGCGGCTTGATCGGAATGTCGTCGAAGTGAGTCTTGCGGTGCATCGTCCGTTTGCGCTCTTGGCAGTCGTGGACCCAGCCGGCCCAATCGGGGAGATCGCCCGCTGCCCGCCGCTTGGACGCCGCGGCCACCAGGAGTTCCAGCGCCGCCTTGGCATCGGACACGATGCCGAGATCGGGCGCGAAGACCCGGCCGATCTGGGTGGGTTCGATATCGATATGGACGAAGCGGCGGCCCCGCCGGTAGGTGTCGAGTCCGCCGGTGTGCCGGTTGGCCCAACGGTTGCCGATGCCCAGCACGAAATCCGATTCGAGCAGGGTGGCGTTGCCGTAGCGGTGGGCGGTCTGCAACCCGACCATGCCGGCGGCCAGCCGGTGGTCGTCGGGAATCGTGCCCCAGCCCATCAGGGTGGGCACCACCGGGACATCGAGCACCTCGGCCAGCTCGACGAGTAGTTCGGCGGCGTCGGCGTTGATAATCCCGCCACCGGCGATGATCACCGGGCGTTGGGCGGTGACCAGCATGTCGAGCGCCTTGGCGATCTGCGTGTGCGTCGCCGCGGGCTTGTAGACCGGCAGCGGAGCGTACGCCGCCGGGACGAAATCGATTTCGGCGAGCTGGACGTCGATGGGCAGATCGATCAGGACGGGGCCGGGCCGGCCCGAGCGCATCAGGTGAAACGCCTTGGCGAAGGCGCCGGGGACCTGCCCGGGTTCCAACACTGTCATGGCCATCTTCGTCACGGGTGCCGCGATCGCCGCGATGTCGACTGCCTGAAAGTCCTCCTTGTGCAGCTTGTCGACGGGCGCCTGACCCGTGATCGCCAGGATGGGAATGGAATCGGCACTGGCTGAATACAATCCAGTCACCATGTCGGTCCCGGCCGGGCCCGAGGTGCCGATGCACACGCCGATGTTGCCCGGCGCGGCACGAGTGTAGCCCTCGGCCATGTGGCTGGCGCCCTCGACGTAGCGGGCCAGTAGGTGCCGAATTCCGCCGTGGGCCCGCATCGCCGAGTAAAACGGATTGATCGCCGCGCCGGGCAGGTCGAATGTCTGTGTAGCGCCCTCGATTTCGAGGATCTTGACGGCCGCGTCGACCGTACGCATCCGGGTCACTGGATCCCACCTTCCTTTTGTCCGGACAGGCGTTCGACACCGCGCAGCAGGCCGGAGTGGTCGAGAGAACCGTCCCCGTTGGCCAGCGCGGAGGCCATCAGCTGCGCGACGACCGCGCCGAGCGGGATGACCACCCCGGCTTCGCGGGCGGCGCTGGTGACGATGCCCAAATCTTTGTGGTGCAGTTCGATCCGGAAGCCGGGATCGAAGTTGCGTGCCAGCATCTTCGGGGCCTTTTGATCCAGCACCGCCGAGCCCGCCAGGCCTCCACCGAGCACCTTGACGGCCGCGTCCAGGTCGACGCCGTAGGCACGCAGGAACGTGATTGCCTCGGCGAGGAGTTCGATATTGCCCGCGACGATCAGCTGATTGGCGGCCTTGACGGTTTGCCCCGCCCCGTTGGGGCCGACATGAACGATGGTCTTACCGACGATCTCGAGAAGCGGCTTGGCAGCGGCGAAGTCGTCATCGGCGGCGCCGACCATGATCGACAGCGTCGCGTTCCGGGCGCCGGGCTCACCGCCGGACACCGGGGCGTCGATGAGCCGCAGGCCGCGCTGGGAGGCTTGCGTGGCCAGCTCGGCGGTGACATCGGGGCGGATGGAGGAGAAATCGATCACCAGCGTCGAGGGCCGGGTGTGGGCGAAAACACCACCCTCCGAGAGCAACACGTTTTGCACGTCGGGGGAGTCGGGCACCATCACGGCCACCACGTCGGCGTTCTGCACGGCGTCGGCAATGGATTCCGCTTCCGTCCCGCCCGCGTCGATCAGCTCCGCGGCGCGACCCGGCGAGCGGTTGTAACCGATCACGCTGTGGCCGGCGCGGGCGAGGTGACAGGCCATCGGGCTGCCCATGATGCCCAGGCCGATAAAGGCGATCGTGCTCACTGATTCCTCGTTCCTGTCAGTGTCTTCAGGGATTCGATGTTGACCGCTCCGCGACCTCGTTCGGCCAGCGGCAACCAGTCGAAGGTGTCGGGCCGAGAAGCCTTGTATTCCAAGCCGATGTAGCCGCTGTAGTCACGCCCCAGCAAGATGGCGAGATATTCTCCCAGCGGAATCTCACCCGTGCCCGGCTCCCCGCGCCCGGGCGCATCGGCGATCTGAATATGCCCGATCCGTTCGTAATTGGACAGCAGGGCCGCGGTCACATCGTCGTTGTTGACGTACAGGTGATACCGATCCGCCAACAGGCGCAAGTTGTTGGCACCCGCCTCGGCTTGCACGTGGTCGATGACGCGAACCGCATCGGCCGCCGTCTCGAGGGGATAGCGGGGCGCGCCGCTGACCGGCTCGACGAGCACGGTCGCGCCGATGCGCTGTGCGGCTTGCGCCGCGTAGGCAAGATTCTTGGCCGCGACCTCGTCTTGCACCGCCGGCGCGATGCCGTCGATGCGGTTGCCGTACAGGGCGTTGAAGGCCCGGGTACCTAGGCTTTCGCCGATCTCGATGGCTACTTGCACATTTTCGCGAAACTTGGTCGTCAGTGCGGGATCCGACAGGATTCCCCGGTCGCCGCCGGCCATGTAGCCGGCGAAGAAGTTCAGTCCGGACAACTGCACCCCGGCCTGCTCGATGGCGCGGACGAAGGCCTTGATGTCGGGCTCCGGGGGCGTCGCTTCGATGAACGGCCACCAGAACTCCACCGCTTCAAAGCCTGCCGTTCGAGCCGCGCCCGGCCGCTCCAGCACGGGCAGGTCGGTGAAAAGGATCGAGCAGTTCACCGTATAGGTCGCACCAGCCATCGCTGTCCTTCCATTTTCGCCTGGCCGCGGATCCGTCTTCCGTATCGCGGAATTGCCGCATCGAAATACGAAACGAGTCAATGCGATGTTCGCAATGCCTGTCAAGAATCGGCGAGAGTCGTACAACCCGAATTGTCAGACTTGATAAGCGGATTCGATGACCACAGCGGATGTCGTGGGCCCAGCCTTTGACAACCGCGCGCCGGGCGTGTCAGCGTGTTGAGAAAGCGGCATTCCGCGTACCGGAATACCCGCCCTTGCCTGATTCCCTGCCTGATTCCCGCACCGTCCGCCGGACAACCCTTCGCAGCAAGTGTGCGACTCGACCTTGATGGGATGGTCTGCTCATGAAGGGCAACGTCGTATTGGCGCCGGACAAGTTCAAGGGCTCGTTGACGGCCGAGCAGGCTGCGCGGGCAATGGCGCAAGGCGTGTGCCGCGCGGACCCGAGGATCACTCCGATCCTCTGCCCCGTCGCGGACGGGGGAGAGGGCACCCTGGAGGCCGTGCTGGCGGCCGGCTTCGAACCCGTCGACGCCGCCGCGTGTGGGCCGACCGGTGCGCTGGTCCATACCGCATACGCCCGCAAGGGCAGCCGTGCGGTCGTCGAGTTAGCCGATATCTGTGGCCTGCAACGGCTTCCGTCGGCAACGCCGGCCCCGGTGACGGCGACGAGCTATGGGCTGGGCAGCGTCATCGCCCAGGCGCTGGACGACGGTTGCCGGGACATCGTCGTCGGTGTCGGCGGCAGCGCGAGCACCGACGGCGGCGCGGGAATGCTGATGGCGCTGGGCGTCGAGATACTCGACCGCTACGGCCGTCCGATCGCACACGGTGCCCGGGGTCTGGCCGACGCCGCTCACCTCGATCTCGGCGGGCTGCATCCCGGCCTCGGCAGGGCCACGGTCACGCTGGCCGCCGACGTGGACAGCCCGCTGTGCGGGCCACTTGGTGCGGCCGCGGTCTACGGACCGCAAAAAGGGATTCTCGACGACCAGATCGACGAAGTGGACAGCAGCCTGTCCAAATGGGCGGACCTGGTGGAAGAAGCTGTCGGTGCCGATTACCGTGATGCGCGGGGTGCCGGTGCCGCGGGAGGGGTGGGATTTGCCGCGCTCGCCGTGCTGCAAGCACGAATGAGACCGGGCATCGAAATGATCCTCGACCTCGTCGACCTCGACCGAAAGCTGTTGGACGCCAGGATGGTCGTCACCGGCGAGGGATCCCTCGACGGCCAGTCATTGCGCGGCAAAGCCCCGGTGGGCGTTTCACGATGCGCGCGACCACACGGCGTACCGACCTTCGCCATCGCCGGAGTATCGACGTTGACGCGCGCCCAGGCCCAGACCGCCGGCTTCGGCGCGGTGCGCACCCTCAATGAACTCGAGCCCGATCTTTCGCGCTGCACGAAATACGCCGCCAGGCTACTGACCGTGGTCACCGAACGGTTGATCCGCGAAAGCACCGAATCGTCTTTTGGCTGATACCGAAAATCGATCAGCGATCCGGCTCCTCGGCGGTACTGCAATTGGGGGCATACGGTGTTCAGGCAGAAGATCATCATTCGGTCTGGTTGCCCATGACCCTGAAAGAGGTTCGCCGCCATGTCCACCCTGCTGCTGCACCATCCCAGTTTCGCCAACCACAGGACTGCCGCCGGTCATCCGGAACGGCCGGACCGCTACCGCATCGTGGAAGCGGTACTCAGTGCGCCGCAATTCGACTCACTGGTGCGCGAGCACGCCGAGCCGGCCGACCTCGCCACGGCCCGCTACGTGCATACGAACCGCTACGTCGACGACCTGGAAGCCGCCCGTCCGGAGCACGGTTATGTGTACCTCGACGGCGGTGACACGATGATGGAGCCGTCGACGTGGGAAGTGGTCTTGCGGGGGGTGGGCGGCACCCTGCAGGCGATCGACAGCGTGCTGACCGGGCAGGTCCAGAACGCCTTCGTGGCCTGCCGGCCGCCGGGCCACCATGCCGAAACCGAACGAGCGATGGGCTTTTGCCTGTTCAACAACATCAGCATCGGAGCGCGGCATGCGCAGCGGAAATACGGACTGACGCGGGTCGCGATCGTCGATTTCGACGTTCACCATGGCAACGGCACGCAGCAGATCTTCTACTCCGATTCCGACGTGTTGTACGCGTCCACCCATCAGATGCCACTCTTTCCGGGGACGGGCGCCATAGGAGAAGCCGGGGTCGGCAATATCTTCAACTCACCGCTCAAGCCGGGCGACGGCGGGGACGAGTTACGCGAGGCATTTCGGCAACGGATACTGCCCGCGCTCGACAAGTTCGCTCCGGAGTTGATTCTGGTGTCCGCGGGGTTCGACGCACACGAGCGTGACCCCCTCGGCTCGCTGACGATGACTGCCGACGACTTCGGTTGGGTGACTCGCGAGCTGATGGACTCGGCCGAGAGGCTTTGTGACGGCCGGCTGGTGGCGGTGCTGGAGGGCGGCTACGACCTGCAGGGACTGGCGGATTCCGTCGCCGCCCACGTCGGCGAGCTGATCAAGGGTTAGGCAACCGGTTGGGCTCGGAGCTTGTCTCCCACAACGAATTCCACGCTGGGCACCGACATGCGAGCTTGACTTAGCCTCAGGAATCTGCCGTCGATCGAGTATTGGCCGATCACGTGGACCTCGACATGGTGGGCCGAACCACCGGTTTTGGTGACCTCGACGACCAATCGTGCGGCATAGCGATTCCAGAAACGGAATTCTTCGAGCGTGTACACGTCGCCGTGGGCGATATCCGAGCGCGCGGTCGCGGCGAGGACGGCGAACTCGTCCCGCGTGTAAGACTTTCCGTTGTCGCGATGCTGGTAGGCCTGATCGAAGAAGGCGTCCATCACATCATCGACGGTGCGGTGGGTGCAGAACAGCAATTCCCGCAACGCGTCACCGAACGATGGTCGGATCAACGGATCTCCTCCCGTCGCGTAATCGGGTCAGGACTCGCCGATGTACCCATTGTCATGGTCTGTGGGGTGGCCCGCTATGACGAAAAGTGAAGTGGGTCATCACATTGGCCGATGGCACTTGGCTAGCCTCCTATCGGTGAACGTGGAATGAGGGAGGTTTGCACGCCCACTCGGTGCGCCGGTCGGCCGCCGTCGTGGCCCACCATGCCACCGACGGGGAGCTTGCCGGCGTGTCGATGTGCCGGGCCGTGGTAGCCCGCCGAAGCGGCACCGTGCATGCCTTGGCTGCCCGCGTCCTTCGATAGCGCATCGGCCCAGCCGGGCGGCACCGACAGGGTTCCCAGTTGGGACGCATGACTGAGGGCCGCCGACGGCTCGCCGCTCAACCCCGCCGACCAGGGGTCGGCCAATGGGTTGAGCAGGTCCAGCGGACCGATCGCACCGAGTTCGGCGGGCACCGCCTCTTCGGCACCCAAAAGCGAGTCACCGCCGACCAATTCGAGGCCGGAGCCGGCCAGGTCGAGAGCGAACCCGCTGATGTCGGTGCCCAAGCCCAAGCCGTCCGAGCCGAAACCCAGCGCGCTGGTGCCGATCTCGGGCGCGGTGCTACTGGGGATGTCGAGCAGGGCGGTAATCGCGGAGGTGGCGAGTTGGGCGGCCGCCTGCATTCCGGCGGTGGTACTTGTACCCGGGCTTTTGGCGGAGGTCTTGGCCAGCCGCGACAGCATCGTCAGGGAGGAAGAAATCCCCGACGATGCCAGCGGCGCCCCGGCACCCATCGCGATCGATGCGCCGTTTCCGGGGCCGGCGAGTCCTCGCAGTGTCGATGCCGCCGAGTTCAACAATTTGGCCGAAGCCCCCTCACCGGGATCGGTTGTGCTCGGCGGAGGAGCAAAGGATGAAAGTCCGGACACACCAGCAGAATTGGCCGCATAGCTGTACATTGCCGCCGCATCTTGGGCCCACATTTCGCTGTACTCGGCCTCAGCAACCATGATGGCGGGCGTGTTCTGCCCGACGAGGTTGCTCGCAATCAATGCCGCAAGGCGAGCGCGGTTGGCCACGATGACCGGTGGTGGCACCATCATCGCGTAGGCGGTTTCGTACGCCGACGCTGCGACGGTGGCCTTGGTGGCCACGTCCTCGCATCGTGCGGCCGTGCTCCTGACCCATCCGGCGTACGGCAAAACCGCCTGCGTCATCGCCGTCGCCGACGAGCCCCGCCACGACTCACCGATCAGTTGGGCAACCACCGACTCGCACTGACTGGCGGCGAGGTGCATCTCTGCGGCCAATTCCTCCCACTCCGCGGAGGCGGCCAGCAGGGTCGCGGGTCCGGGGCCCGAATACATTCGGCCTGAATTCACTTCGGGTGGCAACGCCCCAAAATCCATTGGTTCCCTCGTCTTGCCGTCGGTCCGCTGCCGTGGTCGGCGGTGCGGGAGCCGGTGTGCGAAGCTCGCGAAAGGACTACTGTATACAGTATTCATCCGGTTCCGATAGCTCCGGCGCCAACAAAATCCGAAATTCGTGTGTTGCTGGTCGCGGGTGCCATCGTCGTCAGGCGAACGTCGAGCCGATTGCTGCCGCTGAGCGGCCAAACGCCGCCTATGTTTGAGGGATGTGCCGAAACATCACCGAACTGCGTGGTCTGCAGCCGTCGGCCACGGTCGAGGAAATCGCCGCGGCCGCGCGGCAGTATGTGCGCAAAGTCAGTGGCGTCAGCCGCCCGTCGGCGGCCAACCTCGAGGCGTTTGAGGCCGCCGTGACCGAGGTGACACAGACGACGACGCGCCTGTTGGAGTCCCTGCCTCCGCGCCGCCAACCACCCAAAACCGTCCCGCCGTTGCGCCGGCCCGAGGTCATCGCCCGCCTCGCCGCGACGAAATGACGCTGACCGCAACGACGCCCGCGCTCAAGGAGTGGAGCGCGGCCGTGCATGCACTGCTCGATGGCCGCCAGTATGTGTTGCTGCGCAAGGGCGGCATCGGGGAGAAGCGGTTCCAGGTCGCATCCAACGAGTTCCTGCTGTTCCCGACGATCGCGCACAGCCACGCCGAGCGCGTCAGGCCCGAGCATCGCGACCTGCTTGCCGCCGCGGCGGCCGACAGCACCGAGGATCGGCTGGTGGTCCGGGTGGCCGCGAAAGTGGTTGCGGTACTCGCGGTCAACCGACCCGAGCGGCTCTCGGAGATCGAAGACTTGCACATCTGGACCGCCGAGTCGGTGCGCGCCGACCGGCTCGACTTCCGGCCCAAGCACAAACTCGCCGCGCTGGTGGTGTCGGTGAGTCCGCTGCTCGAGCCTATCCGTCTGACCCGCACGCCCGAGTACGGGGGCTGCACCAGCTGGGTGCAGCTGCCCGTGCTGCCGGCCGTGGCGGCGCCGGTCCACGACCCCGTTCATGACCAAGCCTCGCTAGCCGCGGTCGCCGCCCGGGTTCGCGACGCCGTTGGCTGAGGGGTCGAGCGGGCCGACCGGAAGCAGCAGCCGGGAGCGTCCATAGGCGATGGTGTGGGTGGCCGGCTTCGATTGCCGGGCCGTCAGCGTCGGTTCGCCGGTGCCCGGGTTGGGCGCGTAGCGCGGAAACCAGCTGCCGGTGATCAGCAGCCGGATGCGCGAGCCGGCGCGGAAGCGGTGCGCGATCGGGTCGAGTTCGATCTTGACGGTCTTCGCGGGCGCGCTCAGCCGCCGGTAACCGTCGCTGACGTTGCGCGACCGGCCCTTCGCGTCGACCTCGCTGACCCGGACGAACAGGTCGACGTGCGGATTGTCGGCGTGGTGTGCCAGCTCGACGACCGGACTGCCGTACACGCCCAGATCGTGCAGCAGGGTCGCGCTGTTGAACGTCAGGACGTCGTCGCGCAGCGCGAGGCGGCTGTCGTCGCGGTAACCGCCGGCTATGGACAACAGCGGACCGCCGATCGTCGGTGTCGGGTCGGCGGGATCGTAGCGGAACGTCGCCGGCGGCAGCTTCGGCAGGTCGGTCGGCGACGTGTCGTCCAGGTAGCGGCCGGGCCGCAGATACAGCGCGCGCGGCGAAGTGACCGGCGGCCAGTCGGGCAGGTTGTGCCAGCCCTGGCCGGTGACGCAGACCCGAACCCTGCTGGACCGGCTCGCTGTCGTGCTGCCCCCCAAATGGATGTCCAGCCACTCCAAGGTCTCGCGGACGTTGGTCGCCAACCCCTTGGTGAGCATCTGGGTGTGGGTCCAGGGCCCGACCGTGAGCGCCACGTCCACGCCGCGGCGGCGCAGGTGCGCGTACTGCTGCAACGTCTGGCCAATGAAGACGTCTTGCCAGCCACCGGTCAGCAGCACCGGCACCTGGACGCGATCCAGCGCGGCGTCGCACCGCATTCGCTCCCAGAACGCGTCGTCCTGATCGCGGTGCTCCACCCAGGATTCGAACCACGGTGCCCGGGTGCCGAGCAGTGCGCGTGCCGACTCACCGAACGGCCGCCCGGCGGCAGCCTGCGTGAGCTTGCGGGGAGCCTGCAGCTGGCGGATTCCGGCCCGGAGGCGACTGGGGTCCTCCTGCCGGGACACCATGTAGCTCCACGCGAGAAAGTCAGTGGTGAACGAGCCGGTATCCCATATCGCGGCGTGGAAGTCGTGCGGGCCCACGGAGACGACGGCCGCGGCCAGCTCCGGCGGCGGGTCTTGCAGCAACGCCCACTGCGTGAAACCCAGATACGACAGCCCGATGGTGGCGAAGCGGCCGGTGAACCAGGGCTGCTTGACCAGCCAGGCGGCGGTATCGGCGCCGTCGGCGGCCTCGTTGACCATCGGCTCGAAATCATCCGCGGACCCGAACGTGCCACGCACACTCTGCAGCACCACGTGGTAACCGCGGGCGGCATAGGGCCGGGCGAACACCGACGAGAACGGAAACGCACGCCCGTAGGGTCCGCGGACCAGCACGCTGCCGGCCGGCGTGGACGTGGCCGGTGCGTAGTGATCGGCCACCAGCCGCGCCCCGTCGCGCATCGGGACTTCGATTCGATTCACGGTGTAGCCGGTGGTGGCCGGCCGCAGACCCAGGAGCCGGCCCGCGGCACTGACGCCGGCCTGGGTCAGGCTGTGCAGCGCGGGCTCGGCGGGTCGGGTCGATGTCATGCTCACGTCCACCAGGGTAAGGCCGGCCGGCAATCAAAATTGACGCCGGCGCGAATTCATTTCGGCCACAAAGACGGCGCTAGAACTTGTAGTACGGCGTGAGGTCGTTGGCCCGTTGCAGGTTGGTGGACGGGCAGTCGACCTCGGGGTTGGAGTAAACCGTCGAGTAGAACAGCGCCTGCTGCAGCACCCCGTAGCTGGTCTTGAAGCCCACCATGCAGGAGAAGAACCAGTAGCTGTTGTGGTAGGTTGGCTTGAGCACCCAGTACGTGGCGGCGCGGTGTCCCTGGATCGTGGTCTCGAGGGCGTCCGCCGGCAGGGACTGCTCATAGGTGCGCCAGATGATGGGCTCGACGGCCAGCTGGTAGTTACCCGCATCGAGCTGGCAGCGCAGCCCGTCCTGGGGCTCCGGCGGGGTGAACGCCAGCCCTAGCCGCTGCAAAGCGTCGAACGGGATGTCCCGGCACGGATCGAACGGGCTCGGATCGGTGGTCGCGATGATCGGGCTCTTCATAGTGGTTTCCATCGGCTGCGCGGTGGACCGCAGATCCACGGTCTTGCCGCTGGCAGGCGGCGGCGCGCTGTGCAAGCCCACGGTGCCCGCTATGACCGCTGTCATCACCGCACCGAGCGCCCCGAGCAGGCGCACCTTGCTGAACATGACACCCCCTACCCTCGGCCGTCCCTTTTGCCGGGAGTTTACAAGTCACGTGCGAAAGGTCACAGTCAAGCCTAAACTTGCTCTAATCGGTCGGCGGCAAACGCCGAAGGGCCGGCCGAAAGCCGCGGCGCAGCGGGGGGGCCACCAGCGGTCGTTAGGCTGGTTACTCGTGGTGACACGGGACTCGACTAACGGTGCGCAGCCGACCCCCCAACCGACACTGTGGGCGGTATCCGACTTGCACACAGGTCACTTGGGTAATAAGCCGATCACCGAATCGCTGCATCCGTCCTCGCCTGAGGACTGGCTGATCGTCGCCGGAGACGTCGCCGAGCGCACCGACGAGATCCGCTGGGCCCTTGACCTGCTGCGACGCCGGTTCGCCAAGGTGATCTGGGTGCCGGGCAACCACGAGCTGTGGACCACCAATCGCGATCCGATGCAGGTGTTCGGCAAGGCGCGCTACGACTACCTGGTCAACATCTGCGACGAGATGGGCGTGATCACGCCGGATCATCCTTACCCGGTGTGGACCGAACGCGGTGGCCCGGCCACGATCGTGCCGATGTTTCTGCTCTACGACTACACCTTCTTGCCAGAGGGGGCGCGGAGCAAAGCCGAAGGCCTGGAAATCGCACGCCAGCAAAACGTGGTGGCCACCGACGAATTCCTGCTCTCGTCGGAGCCGTACCCCACCCGCGACGCGTGGTGTCGCGAGCGGGTGGACATCACCCGGGCGCGGTTGGAGCAACTCGACTGGATGACACCGACCGTCCTGGTGAACCATTTCCCGCTGGTGCGCGAGCCCTGCGACGCGCTGTTCTATCCGGAGTTCTCGCTGTGGTGCGGGACCACCAAGACCGCCGACTGGCACACCCGCTACAACGCCATCTGCTCGGTCTACGGCCACCTGCACATCCCGCGGACCACCTGGTACGACGACGTGCGTTTCGAAGAAGTCTCGGTCGGCTACCCGCGCGAATGGCGGCGCCGCAAGCCGTACACCTGGCTGCGTCAGGTGCTGCCGGACCCGCAGTACGCGCCGGGCTACCTCAACGACTTCGGCGGGCACTTCGTGATCACTCCCGAGATGAAGGCGCAGGCCGCGCAGTTCCGGGAGAAATTGCGGCAGCGGCAATCGCGATGACCGCGGACACGCTGGTGTCGTCGGTGTTGCCGGCGACCTCCGAAGTGGCGCATTCGATGGCGTATTCGGAGCTGTACTCCGACCCGCCCGGTCTGGCGCCGTTACCCGAAGAGGAGCCGTTGGTCGCCAAGTCGGTTGCCAAGCGGCGCAACGAGTTCATCACCGTCCGGTACTGCGCGCGCATCGCGCTGGGCGAGCTGGGCCTACCGCCGGTGCCAATCCTCAAGGGCGACAAGGGAGAACCCTGCTGGCCCGACGGCGTGGTCGGCAGCCTCACTCACTGCACGGGGTATCGCGGCGCGGTGGTGGGGCGCAGCGCCGTGGTGCGCTCGGTGGGCATCGACGCCGAACCGCACGACGTGTTGCCCAGCGGCGTGCTGGATGCGATCAGCCTGCCCGCCGAGCGCAACGAAATTCCCCAGGCAATGCCCGGCGGTCTGCATTGGGATCGAATCCTGTTCTGCGCCAAGGAAGCAACGTACAAGGCGTGGTTCCCACTGACCAAGCGATGGCTGGGCTTCGAAGACGCCCGCATCAGTTTCGAGGCCGACGGACCGGCGGGCGGCACGTTTGTCTCGCAGATTCTGATCGATCCGGAGGCGCTGTCGGGTCCGCCGCTGACCGCGCTGCGCGGTCGCTGGTCGGTCGACCGCGGGATCGTGCTCACCGCGATCGTGCTATGACCGAAAGCCCCACCGGCCCAGGCATTCTCGTCGTCGACAAGCCGGCCGGTATGACCAGCCACGACGTGGTGGGGCGCTGCCGGCGAATCTTTTCCACCCGGCGGGTGGGCCACGCCGGCACCCTGGACCCGATGGCCACCGGCGTGCTGGTGCTCGGAATCGACCGGGCCACCAAGATCCTCGGCCTGTTGACGGCGTCGGGCAAGTCGTACGCCGCCACAATCCGCCTGGGCCAGACCACCTCCACCGAAGATGCCGAAGGTGAACTGCTGCACAGTATTTCGGCCTCGCATTTGACCGACGAGGTGATCGCGACGGCCGTTGCCGCGCTGCGCGGCGACATCGAGCAGGTGCCGTCGGCGGTCAGTGCGATCAAGGTCGGCGGCCGTCGCGCCTATCAATTAGTCCGCGAGGGGGAGGCCGTCGACCTCAAGGCCCGCCCGGTGCGCATCGACCGGTTCGAGGTGTCGGCTACGCGGCGGCCCGGCTCGCTGATCGACCTCGACGTCGACGTCGACTGCTCGTCGGGCACCTACATCCGTGCACTGGCCCGCGACCTGGGCAACGCGCTCGGGGTGGGCGGGCATCTGACGTCGTTGCGGCGCACCCGCGTCGGGCGCTTCGGGCTCGACCAGGCGCGCACACTCGAGGAACTCGTCGCGCAGCCGCGGCTGAGCTGGACCCTGGACGACGCTTGCCTGCTGGTGTTCCCGCGCCGGGTGCTGACCCCCGACGAGGCGCAGGCGACCGGCCACGGCCGGCCGTTGTCACCGGCCGGAATCGACGGTGTGTATGCCGCCAGCGACGACGCCGGCCGGGTGATCGCGCTGCTGCGCGACGAGGGTTCGCGGACCAAGTCCGTCGTGGTGATTCGCCCCGCGACCCTCTAGGCCGTCAGAGCCGGCTGAGCAGTTCCGCCTTTTTCGTGGCGAACTCCTCGTCGGAGAGGATGCCGCGCTGATGCAATCCGGCGAGCGACTCGATGGCCGCGACGATGGCCGCGGCATCCTCGGACTGACCGGAAGTGGGCTTGGACGGCTCGGGTGCGGCCGGCCGCGGCCCGCGGCGGCTCGGGTGTGAACTGCAGCGGCAGGCCGGACTGCTGCGACTGATACTGCGGAGCGGGTGGAGCGGGAGCCGGCGGGGGTGCGGCGGACTGGGCTTGCGTCGTCGGCGGCGCCCCGAGGTCACGCAAACTCGATACGCCGAAGGTGCCCAACTGGCTGGTGAAAACCACCGAGCCGTAGCCGCCGCCCTGCTGCTGTTGCACGCCGCCGATCTGGTGCTCCCCGGTGTCGAAAACCCATGTAACACCGCCGATCTGGATCGCCAGCCGCCGAGTGCCGGGGAAGAACGCATAGCGCACGTCGTTTTGGGCGCCCGCCGCGCTGGGCACCCCGAGGTCGGCGGGCCACCAGTTGTTCGACGCAAGCATCCCCGCCTCGGAGTGCGCCGCCGAGGGCGGAAATACCGTGGTCGTGGCCAGCAGCGCAACCAGCTCGTTGCACAGCGCGTCGACGCGCGCCTTCAGCGCGTTGTCGAACATGTCGCCGACCATCGTCATCCCGCCGCGCATCCATTGCCCGCTGCCGCCGAGCTCGGGAATCGAGAACTGGGCCATGGTGCCGCCGCCGGCGCGCAGCGCGAACAGCATGGACAACACCGCTTCTTGGGATAGTCCGTGGCGCTGGGCGATCTCGGCGATCACGGGGGCGGCTTCGGGCGTGACCGTTGCCTTCATGGTCGTGATTCTTTCGTCGTTGGTGTTCATTCGAGCGTACGCATATCGGGCGGGGATTGGGCGCGTCGCACCGATATCCAGCCTGCCCTGCAGTGGCTCGGGTTAAACGTCGCGGTAAGTTCCACGAGTGAGCGAAGACAGGGTCCGGGTGCGTATCGGGGACGGTGGCGTGGCCACGGTGACGATGGTGCGCACCGACAAGCACAATGCGCTGGACCAAGCCATGTTCGAGGGCTTGATGAATGCGGCAGCGCAACTGGCGCAAGATAATTCGGTTCGCGTGGTCGTGTTGCACGGCGAGGGGAAGAGCTTCTGCTCGGGCCTGGACGTCGCGAGCTTCATGTCCGGAAGCGGTGGCACCGGCGTTCTGCTGGAGCGCGACAGCGACCGGGTGGCCAACTTCGCACAGCGGGTGGCCTATGACTGGTCGCTGGTGCCGGCGCCGGTCATCGCCGCGATTCACGGCAATTGCTTCGGCGGCGGTCTGCAGATCGCGCTGGGCGCCGACATCCGGATCGCCGCACCCGATGCGAAGCTGTCCATCATGGAGGTCAAGTGGGGGCTGGTTCCCGACATGGCCATCACGCAGACACTCCCACGACTCGTGCCGATCGACGTTGCCAAGGAGTTGACCTTCAGCGGCCGCATTGTGCCTGGCAGCGAGGCTTTGGCGCTCGGACTGGTGACCCGGATCAGTGACGACCCGCTGGCCTCGGCGCTGGAACTCGCCGACGAGATCGCGCGGAAATCACCCGATGCCGTCCGCGCCGCCAAGCGCCTCTACGACGAAACTTGGCTCAGCAACGACGCCGCGGCCGCCCTCAAACGCGAATCCGAGCTGCAAGTCGGGCTGATCGGCAAGCCGAATCAGCTTGCCGCCGTGGTGGCCGGCATGTCGGGGGAGGACCCGGTCTTCGTCGACCCTGCCTGACGCGTCGGGCGCGCGAGCCGCGGCGGGGGTTCCAGCGACCAAGTGTGCCCCGCTAAGCTCCGGACTAGACGGGTGTCAACTTGCCCACATCTCCGGAAGGCGCGCGCTATGTCCAACAAGGTTTATGTCATCGGCGTCGGCATGACGAAGTTCGAGAAGCCGGGCCGCCGCGAGGGCTGGGACTACCCGGACATGGCGCGGGAGTCGGGGACTAACGCGTTGACCGACGCGGGCATCGACTACAGCGAGATCGAGCAGGGTTACGTCGGCTACGTCTACGGCGAGTCGACCGCGGGGCAGCGCGCGCTCTACGAGCTGGGCCTGACCGGCATCCCGATCGTCAACGTCAACAACAACTGTTCGACCGGCTCCACCGCGCTGTTCCTGGCGGCGCAGGCGATTCGCGGCGGGTTGGCCGACTGCACGATCGCGCTGGGGTTCGAGAAGATGAAGCCCGGATCGCTGTCGTCGACCTATGAAGACCGCACCAATCCGATGGACAAGCACGTCAAGGCCATGGCCGAGATCAGCGAGTTCGCCTTCCCGGTGGCGCCCTGGATGTTCGGCGCGGCCGGGCGCGAACACATGAAGCAGTACGGCAGCACCGCCGAGCACTTCGCCAAGATCGGCTACAAGAACCACAAGCATTCGGTGAACAATCCGTTCGCCCAGTTCCAAGACGAGTACACCCTCGACGACATCCTGGCCGCGAAGATGATCTACGACCCGCTGACCAAGCTGCAGTGCTCGCCGACCTCGGACGGTTCGGGCGCGGCGATCCTGGCCTCGGAGGCTTTCGTCGACCGGCACTCGCTGGCCGGTCAGGCGGTGGAGATCGTCGGGCAGGCGATGACGACCGACTTCAAGTCCACCTTCGACGGCAGCGCCAAGGGTCTGATCGGCTACGACATGAATGTGCAAGCGGCGGAACGGGTTTACCACCAGTCCGGCCTGGGGCCGGAGGACTTCCAGGTGATCGAGCTGCACGACTGCTTTTCGGCCAACGAGCTGCTGCTCTACGAAGCCCTTGGCCTGTGCGGCGAGGGTGAGGCGCCCAAGCTGATCGACAACGGCGACACCACCTACGGCGGACGCTGGGTGGTCAACCCGTCCGGCGGCCTGATCTCCAAGGGCCACCCACTGGGTGCGACCGGGTTGGCGCAGTGCGCCGAGCTGAACTGGCAGCTGCGCGGCCAGGCCGACAAGCGTCAGGTCGACAACGTCAGCGCCGCACTGCAACACAACATCGGGCTGGGCGGGGCCGCCGTCGTCACCGCGTACCAGCGGGCCGAGCGCTGAGCGGCGCGCGGCCGGGGGAAACACCATGATCGAGTGGTCCGAGACCGATCTGATGATGCGGGATGCCGTTCGTCAGTTCGTGGACAAGGAGATTCGCCCGCATCTGGACGAACTGGAAACCGGTGCGCTGTCGCCGTATCCGATCGCCCGGAAGTTTTTCAGCCAGTTCGGCCTCGACGCCATGGCCGCCGAGTCGGTCAAGAAGATGCTGGACCGCGAGCGCGCCGAGGCCGGCGGTGAAAAGCAGAGCAGCGCAGACGATTCCGGCGGCATGAGCGGCCAGCAGTCGATGGTCGCAGTGCTGGTTTCCGAGATCGCGCGGGTCAGCATCGGACTGCTGAGTACCGCGTCGGTGAGCCTCGGCCTGGGCGCGGCGACCATCATGAGCCGCGGCACGCTGGCCCAGAAGGAGCGCTGGCTGCCCGAGCTGATGACGCTGGAAAAGATTGCGGCGTGGGCGATTACCGAACCGGACTGCGGCTCGGACGCGTTCGGTGGCATGAAGACTTACGTGAAGCGCGATGGCGAGGACTACATCCTCAACGGGCAGAAGACGTTCATCACCAACGGGCCCTACGCCGACGTCCTGGTCGTCTACGCGAAACTCGACGAAGGCAACGCGGGCCCGGACAAGCAGGACAAGCGGAACCGTCCGGTGCTGGTTTTCGTGCTCGACGCGGGGATGGAAGGCCTGACGCAGGGCAAGCCGTTCAAGAAGATGGGCATGATGTCCTCGCCGACCGGCGAGTTGTTCTTCGACAACGTGCGGCTGACCCCGGACCGGCTGCTCGGCGAGAGCGAACAGCACGCCAGCGGCGACGGCCGCGAATCAGCCCGCGACAACTTCGCCGCCGAGCGGATCGGGATCGCGATGATGGCGCTGGGCATCATCGACGAATGTCACCGGCTCTGTGTGGAATACGCGAAGACCCGCACGCTGTGGGGCAAGAACATCGGGCAGTTCCAGCTGATCCAGCTGAAGCTGGCGAAGATGGAGATCGCCCGGATGAACGTGCAGAACATGGTGTTCATGACGATCGAGCGTCAGCAGGCCGGCAAGCCGCTGACGCTGGCCGAGGCGTCGGCGGTCAAGCTGTACTCCTCGGAGACGGCCACCGAGGTGGCGATGGAGGCCGTGCAGTTGTTCGGCGGCAACGGCTATATGGCCGAATACCGCGTCGAGCAGCTGGCCCGCGATGCCAAGTCGCTGATGATTTACGCCGGCAGCAACGAGGTCCAGGTAACCCACATCGCGAAGGGTCTGCTGAGCTAGCCGATCTTGAGCTGAAGTTGGCCGAAATGCAGTGTGCCGCAAGGCCATCCGACTGTAGGCTCGGTCAGCAGCGAGTACTCGGGAATCCGCCGGTTCCATTCCTCGATGATCAGGCGCAGCTCGAGGCGGGCCAGGTGTGAACCCAGGCAGCGGTGCGGACCGCGACCGAACGCGAAGTGGCTGCTGCGGGTGTCGTGGAACGCGTCGGTGTCGGGGTAGCGCTCGGGATCGTGGTTGGCCGTCCCGAGGCCGAGCCAGCATTGTGAGCCCGCGGGAATCGTCACGCCGGCGACGTCGACGTCTTCGGTGGTCATCCGCGGGACATAGGGCACCAGCGAGTCGACGCGAAGCAGTTCCTCGATGAAGTCGGGGATCGCACCCTCGTCGGCGATCAGCCTGGCCCGCAGCGCCGGGTTGCGGGCCAGTTCGTAAAGCGCGAACCCGCTGGCCGCGGTCACGGTGTCCAGGCCCGCGATGATGAACAGGACGCAGAGCCCGATGACCTCCTGATCGGTGAGCGCACCCTCGCTGGTGTCGGTCAGCAACTGCGTCAGCAGATCGTCGCCGTCGCTGTTGCTGCGCCGGGCGGCGATGTGTTCGGCCAGGTAGGTGATTATTTCGCCGCTTTGGGCCAGCGCCTCGGGGGATGCCGTGGTGCCCTCGGCCGCGGAGAAGTTCAGCAGCGCGTCCTTCCAGAGCAGCAACCGGTCCCGCTCGGCGAGCGGCAGGCCGAACAGCGTCAAGAACACCTGCGAGGGGAACGGAATGGCCAGCGCGCTCATGGCGTCGCAGGTATCGCCGGACGCCTTGATTCCGTCGATGAGCTCGCCCAGCTGCTTACGCAGCTCCGGTGCTCGCTCGGCCATCCGGCGGGGGCCGAAGAATTTGTCCAGCGTCTTGCGATAGCGGGTGTGTTCGGGCGGATCGGACGCGATCGGCACCAGTGGAAAGGGGCTTCCGGAGAAATCGAAGGCTCCTTGCGAGGAGAACAGGCCGGGCGACGTCGCCGCCTGCTCCACGACGTCGGCGGAGCTCAGGAAATAGACGCCGGCGTCGGATACCGCGACCTTTCCCGCGGCGAGAAGCGTTTGCCACGCCTGATTCCGGTCGTTCGCGAACGGCAGCGATTCCAGTTTGGGCAGGGCTGGGCAGGCGGCGGTCTCCATGGTCTCTCCTCGAGTCGAGCGGCGCGGCCCCTTCGACTTTCAGATCGAAAGTCTCCTCCCTGAGATTCGACCTCCTTACAGTACCACCACTGCTGTGGTGCACATCACTTTGTTGGCCGGCTTTCGGCCGTCGCGGGGTCGTCTTCGTGCTCCCGGATAGCGTGCGGGACCGGTTGATTCGGGCCGCCGACGCGTGGCTGGACCGTCACGGAGTCGAGGAACTGTCCATCGAGGCGATTGCCGCGGCGGCCCACGTGTCGCGGGCCACGGCGTTCCGCAAGCTCGGCGGGCGCGATCAGCTCGTCGTCGCGGTCGCGCTGGCGCGGGCAGATCGCTTCACGCGCGAATGCGTGACGGAAATGGACCGCCAGGTCGGCACATTCGCCAAGCTCGAGGCGGCATTCGTCTATCTGGTCGGCGAATTGCCCAACGACCCGATTGTCCGCGAGTTTTTCGCGCTCAGGCCCGGGGGCGACTTCGGCGCCGAAGCCGAGGCGATCGCGAACGCCACGCTGGGGCCCGCGATCGAGGCCGGCCGCGCCGCCGGGGAAGTGCGCGACGACGTGCCCATCGAGCAAATCGTGCACTGGACGGTCGAGCAGCTCTACCTCGCCGTCGTGCAGAACGACCGAAGTCCCGCCGCCGCGATCAGGCGCGTCCGCACCTACCTGACGCCGGCACTCAGCGCTCATCGAACCGACCAGCTATCCGGCAGCATCCGCTCGCGCGTCGAAAGCCTGGATTTCGCGCTTGACCAGGCCCGCGAGGCACTGTCCGCGCTGCAACAGGCCGCCCGGCCCGCGGTTGCGGGCTAGGGGACGACCCAGATTGCCCGGGCGGCCGGGCTGCCCAGGTCGACGGTGGTCTCGGCGCCGTCGGCCTCGATGGCGACCGAGATCATGCCGGCGAATTCGCGGCGCGTGACGACCCGCAGCCGCGAGTCGAGGTTGATCGCGACGCTGTCGAAGTACCGCAGCATCTCCGGGTCCTTGTCGGAGATGCGGGCCACCGTCGCGGTTTCGCCCTCGCCGCACGCCCACAGCTGGCGCGCCGGCGGGGTGGGGACCTGGCCGTCGGACGCCGGGATCGGGTCACCGTGCGGGTCGCGCTGCGGGAAGCCGAGTTTGGCGTCGATGCGGCTCACCAGGCGATCGGAGACGGCGTGCTCTAGCACCTCGGCCTCGTCGTGCACCTCGTCCCAGCCGTAGCCGAGCTCGTTGACCAGGAACGTCTCCAGTAGCCGGTGCCGGCGCACCACTTCGAGCGCCGCGCGCCGGCCGGCGTCGGTCAGGGTCACCGCGCCGTACTTCGCGTGGTGGACCAGCCCCTGCTCGGCGAGTTTGCGGATCGACTCCGAGGCGGTGCTGGCCGACACCCCGATTCGGTCGGCCAGCATCTTGGTGCTGACCTTTTCCACCGACCACTCCTGGGCATTCCAGATGACCTTGAGATAGTCCTGGCCAACCGCGGTGAGACCGCCAGCCTCGTCGTCAGCCCTCACAACCGCAAAGTTTAGGCAAACTACGTCTGGTCTGGCGTGCTGACCGGCCCGGTGGTCGAGTCGAAACGCCGGGCCCGCCACAGCGGAATCGGGATCCTACGGCGCGTCGGGCCGGAGTGCACCGTAGGCTTGCGGTCGTGCAGCGGTGGCGCGGCCAAGATGAGATCCCCACTGACTGGGGCCGATGCGTGCTCACGATCGGGGTGTTCGACGGCGTGCACCGAGGTCATGCCGAATTGATTTCGCACGCGGTGAAAGCCGGTCGGGCACGCAACGTGCCGGCCGTCCTGATGACGTTCGATCCGCATCCGATGGAAGTGGTCTATCCGGGCAGTCATCCCGCGCAGCTGACCACCCTGACCCGACGCGCCGAGCTTGTCGAGGAGTTGGGTGTCGACGTCTTCCTGGTGATGCCGTTCACCACGGACTTCATGAAGCTCACGCCGGAGCGCTACGTGCACGAGCTGCTGGTGGAGAACCTGCACGTGATCGAGGTCGTGGTGGGGGAGAACTTCACCTTCGGCAAGAAGGCAATCGGGACGGTCGACACGCTGCGTAAGGCCGGTGAACGGTTCGGGTTCGCGGTGGAGTCGATGTCGCTGCTGTCCGAGCACCACAGCAACGAGAACGTGACGTTCTCGTCCACCTACATCCGCTCCTGCGTGGACGCCGGCGACATGGTGGCGGCCACCGAGGCGCTGGGTCGCCCGCATCGCGTCGAAGGTGTCGTCGTCCGCGGTCACGGGCGCGGTGCCGAGCTGGGTTTTCCCACCGCGAACGTCGCGCCGCCGATGTATTCGGCCATCCCGGCCGACGGCGTGTATGCCGCCTGGTTCACCGTGCTCGGGCATGGGCCGGTAACCGGCACCGTCATCCCGGGCGAGCGCTACCGGGCCGCCGTCTCCGTCGGCACCAACCCGACATTCTCCGGACGCACCCGCACCGTCGAAGCGTTCGTCCTCGATACCACCGCTGACCTCTACGGACAGCACGTCGCCCTGGACTTCGTCGCCCGCATCCGCGGACAGGAGAAGTTCGGTTCGGTGAAGGAGTTGGTGGACGCGATCGGTGTGGACACCGATCGGACGCGTTCGCTGCTCTCCGACTGACCGCATGTCGGGCGGTTCCCACCAGCGTCCGACGATTCGAGGCCGGACCTTCCTGGCTGCTAAACTTCCCTCCGACATCGGCGCGTGCTGCGGTTCGCGGCGGCCGTGCCTGGACACAGAACATTCGCGGACCTATTGATGGGGTTATTTCGTGGCGCTTACTGCCGAGCAGAAAAAAGAAATTCTGGGCCAATACGGCCTGCATGACACCGACACCGGATCGCCGGAGGCGCAGATCGCGCTGCTGACCAAGCGCATCGCCGACCTGACCGAGCACCTCAAGGTGCACAAGCACGACCACCACTCGCGGCGCGGCCTGCTGCTGCTGGTCGGTCGGCGGCGCCGGCTGATCAAGTACATCTCGCAAATCGACGTCGAGCGCTACCGCTCGCTGATCGACCGGCTGGGCCTGCGTCGCTGACGCAGCGCCCATCCCACACCATTCTGGTGGGCGAGTTCGCCCATGTAGAGTGGGAGCGTTCTGGGCCTGTCTGGCCCGGGCAAACGGTGCGGTCCACGCAGATCCGCGTGCTCCGTTCCAGCGTGTCACGACGGGAACAGCCCAGTCTGTATCGGGCGGTCTTCGGTAGTGGCAGCCGGGCTCCCCGGATCTGGGGTAGGTCGGCCGCTTCGATCGACGGCCGTAGCCGTATTCAGACTCTTTGAGGGTTGTTCGCAGGGGTGGCTCGCGGGTCCTTCCGGGCCGGTGAGCTGGTCCGGGCCTCCGGGTCGCGGGTGACGACGCGAAACAGCTGAATAACTCAGAGAGGCTGTACGGACACCTATGTCTGTAGCTCAAATTGATGAAGGCGTGTTCGAGTCGACCGCCACGATCGACAATGGGACCTTTGGTACCCGCACCATCCGATTCGAAACCGGCCGGCTGGCCCAGCAGGCCGCCGGCGCCGTCGTCGCCTACCTCGACGACGAGAACATGCTGCTGTCGGCGACGACCGCCAGCAAGGCGCCCAAGGAACACTTCGACTTCTTCCCGCTGACGGTCGACGTCGAGGAGCGGATGTACGCCGCCGGGCGCATCCCCGGCTCGTTCTTCCGTCGCGAAGGCCGGCCGTCCACCGATGCGATCCTGACCTGCCGGCTGATCGACCGCCCGCTGCGGCCGTCGTTCATCTCGGGGCTGCGCAACGAGATTCAGGTCGTCGTGACGATCCTGAGCCTGGACCCCAACGACCTGTACGACGTGCTGGCGATCAACGCCGCGTCGGCCTCCACCCAGATCAGCGGGCTGCCGTTCTCCGGCCCCATCGGGGGCGTGCGGGTCGCGCTGATCGACGGCCAGTGGGTCGCGTTCCCGACCGTCGAGCAGCTCGAGCGGGCCGTGTTCGACATGGTCGTCGCCGGCCGCAAAGTCGGTGAAGGCGACCAAAAAGACGTCGCCATCATGATGGTCGAGGCCGAGGCCACCGAAAAGGTCATCGAGCTCGTCGAGGGCGGCGCCCAGGCGCCGACGGAAACCGTTGTGGCAGAAGGCCTGGAGGCCGCCAAGCCGTTCATCGCCGGGCTGTGCACGGCTCAGCAGGAGCTGGCCGACGCGGCCGCCAAGCCCGTCGGTGACTACCCGACGTTCCCGGACTACCAGGAAGACGTCTACTACGCGGTCGCTTCGGTGGCCACCGACGAGCTGGCCAAGGCGCTGACCATCGGCGGCAAGGCCGAGCGTGATGCGCGCACCGACGAGCTCAAGGGCGAGGTGCTCGAGCGGCTCACCGGGGCCTCTGGGACCTACGAGGGCCGCGAGAAAGAGGTCAGCGCCGCGTTCCGCTCGCTGACCAAGAAGCTGGTCCGCCAGCGCATCCTGACCGACCACTTCCGCATCGACGGCCGTGGCATCACCGACATCCGCGCGTTGTCGGCCGAGGTCGCCGTCGTTCCGCGGGCGCACGGCAGCGCGCTGTTCGAGCGCGGCGAGACCCAGATCCTCGGTGTCACCACGCTGGACATGGTCAAGATGGCCCAGCAGATCGACTCGCTGGGACCGGAGACCTCCAAGCGGTACATGCACCACTACAACTTCCCGCCGTTCTCCACCGGCGAGACGGGCCGGGTCGGTTCGCCGAAGCGGCGTGAGATCGGGCACGGCGCGCTCGCCGAGCGGGCCCTGATTCCGGTGCTGCCCAGCGTCGAGGAATTTCCCTACGCGATCCGTCAGGTGTCGGAAGCGTTGGGCTCCAACGGTTCGACGTCGATGGGATCGGTCTGCGCGTCCACGCTGGCGCTGCTGAACGCCGGTGTTCCGCTGAAGGCGCCGGTGGCCGGTATCGCGATGGGCCTGGTCTCCGACGACGTCGAGGTGGATGGCAAGACCGAGCGTCGCTTCGTCACGCTGACCGACATCCTGGGCGCCGAGGACGCGTTCGGCGACATGGACTTCAAGTGCGCCGGCACCAAGGACTATGTCACCGCGCTGCAGTTGGACACCAAGCTCGACGGCATCCCGTCGCAGGTGCTCGCGGGTGCGCTGGCGCAGGCCAAGGACGCGCGGCTGACCATCCTCGAGGTGATGGCCGAGGCCATCGACGCCCCCGACGAGATGAGCCCGTACGCGCCGCGGGTGACCACCATCAAGGTGCCGGTCGACAAGATCGGTGAGGTCATCGGGCCCAAGGGGAAGGTCATCAACGCGATCACCGAGGAGACCGGCGCCCAGATCTCCATCGAGGACGACGGCACCGTGTTCGTCGGCGCCACCGACGGTCCTTCGGCGCAGGCCGCGATCGACCGGATCAACGCCATCGCCAACCCTCAGCTGCCGACGGTGGGCGAGCGATTCCTCGGAACCGTGGTGAAGACAACGGATTTCGGTGCTTTCGTGTCGCTGCTGCCCGGCCGCGACGGTCTGGTGCACATCTCCAAGCTCGGAAAGGGCAAGCGCATCGCCAAGGTCGAGGACGTGGTCAACGTCGGCGACAAGCTGCGCGTGGAGATCGCCGACATCGACAAGCGGGGCAAGATCTCGCTGGTCCTGGTCGACGAAGACGGCGCAGCGCCCGCCGATGCGGGAGCCCTTCAGGAGACCGCGCCGGCCGATGCCGCCAGCTCCGTCTAGAAGGCCAGCAGCTGACGAGACGGCCGGGGCGCGCTCCGGCCGAGTGGGTGCCCTGCGGCGGGGCAAGCAAGCCGCCGAGGCGCAAGCCGCGCCGCAGGCCACCTTGCGCCGCACCACGTTGCCGGGCGGCCTGCGGGTGGTCACCGAGTACCTGCCGGCGGTGCGGTCCGCGTCGGTCGGGGTGTGGGTCGGTGTCGGATCGCGCGACGAAGGCGCGACCGTCGCCGGTGCGGCGCACTTCCTCGAGCATCTGCTGTTCAAGTCGACGCCGACCCGTACCGCGGTCGACATCGCCCAGGCGATGGACGCTGTTGGCGGCGAGCTGAACGCGTTCACCGCCAAGGAGCACACCTGCTACTACGCGCACGTGCTGGACAGCGATCTCGAGCTGGCCGTCGACCTAGTCGCCGACGTGGTCCTCAACGGCCGCTGCGCCGCCGAAGACGTCGAACTCGAACGCGATGTCGTCCTCGAGGAAATCGCGATGCGCGACGACGACCCCGAGGACGCGCTGGGGGACATGTTCCTCTCGGCGCTCTTCGGCGATCATCCGGTCGGGCGCCCGGTGATCGGTACCGCGCAATCGGTGTCGGCGATGACCCGGGCGCAGTTGCACTCCTTCCACATGCGGCGCTACACGCCGGAACGGATGGTCGTCGCGGTGGCCGGCAACGTCGACCACGACGAGGTGGTCGGTTTGGTGCGCGAGTACTTCGGATCGCGTCTGGTGCGTGGGCGCCAGCCCATTTCGCCGCGCAAGGGTGCCGGACGAGTCACCGGGCAACCGGGATTGTCGGTGGCCAAGCGGGACGCCGAGCAGACCCACGTGTTGCTGGGTGTGCGCACCCCGGGACGCGGCTGGGAACATCGCTGGGCGTTGTCGGTGCTGCACACCGCACTGGGCGGCGGGCTGAGTTCGCGGCTGTTCCAAGAGGTTCGCGAGCTGCGCGGCTTGGCCTACTCGGTCTACTCCTCGGTCGACATGTTCTCCGACAGCGGTGCGCTGTCGGTGTACGCCGCCTGCTTGCCCGACCGCTTCGCCGATGTGATGCGGGTGACCAGCGAGGTGCTCGAATCGGTGGCCCGCGACGGCATCACCGAGGCGGAGTGCCGAATCGCAAAGGGTTCCATGCGTGGCGGGATGGTGCTTGGCCTGGAAGACTCCAGTTCTCGTATGAGCCGCATCGGTCGTAGCGAATTGAACTATGGCAAGCACCGCAGCATCGAGCACGTCCTGCGCAAGATCGACGACGTCACCGTCGATCAGGTCAACGCGGTGGCCGCCCAATTGTTGACCAAGCGCTTCGGCGCCGCGGTCCTCGGACCGTATGCTTCCAAACGATCACTGCCGCAACAACTTCGAGCGATGGTACGGTAGCTCAATGTCCGTCTTATTACTCGCGCCGTGCCGGCGCTCGCCGTCGCCGGACTAGCCGGATGGTACTGGGCTTTTGGGATATCGCCCTGCCGATCGTGGGCGCCCCGATGTCGGGCGGACCCGGCAGCCCGGCATTGGCGGCGGCGGTCTCCAACGCGGGCGGACTCGGCTTCGTCCCGGCGGGATACGTGAGCGCGGATCAGTTTGCGCAAGACGTCGCCGCGGCGCGCGCCGCGACCACCGGCCCGCTCGGCGTGAACCTGCTTGTGCCGCAACCCAGTGTCGCCGACTGGGTCGCTCTGGACTTCTACGCGGAAGCGCTCGAATCGATCGCCGAGCACTACCAGGTTTATGTGGGCCGGCCCGAATTCGGCCACGACGACGATTGGGCGGGCAAGCTCGAAGTCGTCGCCGACCTGCGCCCGGAGCTGGTGTCATTTACCTACGGAGTTCCGTCGCCGGATGTGATCCGGCGGCTGGGCGCGCTGGGGCTGTTGGTGATGGTCACGGTGACATCGCTGTACGAGGCCGGAGTGGCCGTCGCCGCCGGTGCCGACAGCCTGGTGGTCCAGGGCCCCAACGCCGGCGGAAACCGCGCCACCTTCGCGCCCGACATGGATCCCGGCAGCGAAACGCTGCATCAGCTGATCGACCGCATTCACCGGGCGCACCGCGACATCCCGATCATCGCGGCGGGTGGGCTCGGCACCGCCGAGGATGTGGCGGGCGTGTTACGCAGGGGAGCGGTGGCCGCACAGGTCGGAACCGCGTTGCTGCTCAGCGATGAAGCGGGCACCAACACCGGGCAACGTGTCGCGATGAAGAATCAACTCTTCTCCAAGACCATCGTCACCCGGGCGTTTTCCGGCCGGTATGCGCGGAGTCTGGAGAACGAATTCATTCGCCTGTTCGACAACGTGGCGCCGCTGGGTTATCCCGAGGTCAACCAGATGACGCTGCCGATCCGGGAGGCCGCGGCCGAGCGGGAAGATCCGCAGGGCATGAGCCTGTGGGCGGGAACGTCGTTCCGCAAGGCGCAGCCGGGTCCGGTGGCCGATATCGTCGCTAGCCTCACACCCGACGACTAGTGCCAGGACTCACCCGCCGGCGGTTATTGCTGGCCGCCATGACGGTTCCGACGCTGAGCGGCTGCGCCACCGCGCACGCCGACCCGCCGCAGTTCTACGACCGCCTGGCCGAGCTGGAACGCCAATACAACGCCTACATCGGGCTTTTCGCGACACATCTGGGCTCGGGACGCACCTTGGCCCATCGCGACGACGATCCGTTCGCGATGTGCTCGACGTTCAAGGCCTACGCCGCGGCGCGGGTGCTGCAGAAGACGCAACGGGGTGAATTGGATTTGCAGCAACGGGTTTTCATCGATCCGGCCGCGCTGCTGCCCAACTCCCCGGTGACCGCTCCGCAAGCCGGTAACACCATGCCGCTCGCGCAGCTGTGCGCGGCCGCATTGCAGCACAGCGACAATGCGGCAGCCAACCTGCTGCTGGCGGAGGTCGGCGGACCGCCGGCCATCACCGACTTCGCCCGCTCCATCGGCGACGAGCGCACCCGGCTCGACCGGTGGGAGGTCGAATTGAACGCCGCGATCCCCGGCGACCCGCGCGATACCAGCACCCCGCGGGCCCTGGGCGCCGGAATCCAAAATCTGCTCACCGGAACGGTTCTCGGCGAGGCACAGCGAAGCCAGCTGGAACGGTGGATGCGCGACAATGTGACCTCGAGCATGCGGGCGGGCCTGCCGCCGGGGTGGACCACCGCCGACAAGACCGGCAACGGGGATTACGGCAGCACCAACGACATCGGCATGGTCTACGGGCCGAGCGGGCAACGCGTGTCGCTGTCGGTGATGACGCGCTCGCAGTCGGCTGATCGTGACGCCGATGCGCTGCGGCCGCTGATCGCCGAGGTGACGAAATCGGTGCTGGGCTGGCTGACCGGTCCGGGCTGAGCGTCAGGCCAGCACGCCGGCCGGCTCGGCGAACGGCAAGTCCAAGTCGGCGGCCACGCGTTCGGACAGCAGCGCGCCCTGGTGTGTCGAGAGTCCTTTTGCCAGAGCAGGATCCGACCGGCAGGCGTCTTGCCAGCCTTGGTCGGCCAACCGCAGCACGTACGGCATGGTCGCGTTCGTCAGCGCGTAGGTCGAAGTCTTCGGGACCGCGCTGGGCATGTTGGCCACGCAGTAGAACAGCGCGTCGTGCACCGCGAACGTCGGGTCGTCGTGCGTGGTGGGCTGCGAATCTTCGAAGCAGCCGCCTTGGTCGATCGAGATATCCACCAATACCGCCCCAGGTTTCATCTGTGCGACAAGCGAATTTGTGATCAGCTTCGGCGCCTTGGCGCCGGGCACCAAGACTGCCCCGATCACCAGGTCGGCGCGTTTGACAGCGCCTTCCAGTTCGTAGACCGACGAGTGGCGAGTCTGGATGCGGCCGGTGAACTCGGCGTCGAGCAGCCGCAGCTTGTCGACGTTGAGGTCCAGCACCATCACGCTGGCCCCCATGCCGCTGGCCATCCGGGCCGCGTTGTAGCCGGCCGTTCCGGCGCCGATCACCACGACGTCGGCCGGCTTGACGCCCGGCACCCCGCCCATCAGCACGCCCCGGCCACCCTGGGTCCGCATCAGGTGATACGCACCGACCTGAGCGGACAGCCGCCCGGCGACCTCGCTCATCGGGGCCAGCAGCGGCAGCGCGCCGTCGGCGGTCTGCACCGTCTCGTAGGCGATCGACGTCGTGCCGGACGTCAACAGCGCACCGGTGCAGGCACGCGACGCGGCTAGGTGCAGATAGGTGAACAGAACCTGCCCGGAGTGCAGCAGGGCGTACTCGGCGGGCATCGGTTCCTTGACCTTGAGCAGCAGGTCGGCATCGGCCCAGACCTGGTCGGCGGAGCTGAGCAGCTGCGCGCCCGCTGCCTTGAACTCCATGTCGGTGATTGCCGACCCTTCTCCGGCGCCCGCCTGGACGAGCACCTCGTGGCCGCGGCGCGTCAGCTCGGCGACGCCTGCCGGGGTGATGGCCACCCTGAATTCGTTGTTTTTGGTCTCGGTGGGAATGCCGACTCGCATGCCTTGATTGTGAAGAAATTTCGACGAAGCGGCAAGCAGGCTGATGTTAATTTCATAAGATCTGCTTATGACCGATAAGTCAACGGATACCGCGGGCAAACTGGCGAATGCGCCGAAGAATGTTCGGCCCGCGGACCTCGACGCCGTCGACCGCAGAATCCTGAGCCTGCTGCACGCCGACGCGCGGATGACCAACAATGCGCTTGCCGAGGCGGTCGGGATCGCGGCGTCGACGTGTCATGGGCGGGTGCGGCGGCTGGTGGACCTCGGCGTGATCCGCGGCTTCTACACCGACATCAATCCGGTCGCGGCGGGGATGCCGCTGCAGGCGATGATCTCGGTGACCCTACAGTCCAACGCGCGCGGCAACATTCGCAGCTTCATCCACCAGATTCGCGGCCGGCGACAGGTGATGGATGTTTACTTCCTCGCCGGTGCAGACGATTTCATCCTGCATGTCGCGGCCCGCGACACCGAGGACCTGCGTTCCTTCGTGGTGGAGAACCTCAACGCCGACGCCGACGTCGCTGGGACGCAGACCTCATTGATCTTCGAACATCTCCGTGGAGCGGCCCCGATCTAGGCCCCGGGAAAACCTGAAAACCCGAAAATCCGGTACCGGCGGTTTCGCATATCCGCGTCGCGAACTTATACTTGCGATGCCCGAAGTTCACCAAGACGACTGTTGGCCGGGGTAAATGCCCAGGTAGGGGGCCTTATGTTCACCGTCGACGACCAGGCCGCGGGTCCGCACTCAGGAAGGTCGGGGGCGTCGTTGGACCATGAGCGTCTCGTGCTCGAGGCGCGTGATGTGGCATTCGACTGGGCGACGCTGCCGGTGCATTACGTGCCCGGCGAGCCGTTCACCACGCACATGCTCAACGTCTTGCACCTGCTGCTGCCGGCGGGCGAGGAGTTCTTCGTCGAGGTGTTCAAGCGGGCGCTGCCACTGATCCGCGACGACCAGCTGCGCCTCGACGTGCAGGGCTTCATCGGCCAGGAGGCGGTGCATTCTCAGGCGCACTCGGGCGTGCTGGCCCGGTTCGACGCGCGGGGCATCGACGTGACGCCCTACACCGGCCAGGTCAGGTGGATGATCGAAAAGGTGCTGGGGTCCCGGCCGGGTTGGAGCAAGCGGCGCCAGGACGCTTGGTTGCTCGAGCAGGTCTCGTTCGTCTCCGCGATCGAGCATTACACCGCGATCTTGGGCGAGTGGATTCTGAGCACTCCGGCACACGATGCGATCGGAACCGACCCGGTGATGCTGGACATGCTTCGCTGGCATGGCGCCGAAGAAGTCGAGCACAAGGCGGTGGCCTTCGACACCATGAAGCATCTGCGGGCGGGGTATTGGCGGCAGGTGCGCGCGCAGCTGGTGGTCTCGCCGGCGATGTTGCTGTTGTGGATTCGCGGTGTGCGCTACCTGTATTCGGTGGACCCACTGCTGGCGCCGGGCACCAAGCCGCGCTGGCGCGACTACGTCAAAGCGGCCCGGCGAGGTTTGCTGCCCGGCCCGCTACGATTTTTGCGTGGTATCGCCGATTACTACCGGCCGGGCTTCCATCCCTCGCAGTTGGGCGGGCTTGGACAGGCGGTCGACTATCTGGCCGTCTCTCCCGCGGCCAGGGCCTCGCACTGATCCATGACCATCAACTTCGGATTCACGGCGTCCAACGGTGTGGCCCTGGCCGTTCATCGTTACACCGAAATCGATGCTGCGCGCCCGACCATCCTGGCCATTCACGGCTGGCCCGATAATCACCACGTCTGGGATCCGGTCGCCGAGGAATTCGCGCGGAACTACGCCGGCCGATACAACTTCGTCGCCTACGACGTTCGCGGCGCCGGCGAATCATCGCGCCCGGCAAAGCAATCCGGATATGCCTTCGAGCACCTGGTGTCCGATCTCGGTGCGGTGATCGACAGCCTGGAGGTCGAGCAGGTCCACCTGCTCGCCCACGACTGGGGCTCGATTCAGGCGTGGGCGGCCATCACCGACGTATCGGTGATGGACAAGATCGCCTCGTTCACCTCGATCTCGGGCCCGCACCTGGAGTACGCCGGCAGGTTCCTGCGCTCGGCGCGCAACCCGCGGTCGCTGGCTCAGGTGGCAGGGCAGCTGTTGGCGTCGACCTACATCGGGTTCTTTCTGTGCCCGGGCGTGCCCGAAGCGGCGTTTTATTCCGGAATCGGCGTGAAAGTCGTTGAGGCCGTTGAACGCATCGGCCGGTCGAGCACGCGTAGCCAACGCCGCGCGACGCAGCGGTCGATCGCCGACTATGTCAACGGGTTGAACCTGTACCGGGCCAACATGCCCTCGCCGATGCTGTCGCCGGGACGCGAGCTGCCGAAAACCAACGTCGCGGTCCAGGTGCTGGTGCCGCGCATGGACCTGTTCGTGACTCCCGCCCTGCAGCGTTTTACCGGCGCGATTCCCGCTGGGGGCAGGGTGGTTTCGATCGAGGGCGGCCACTGGGTGGTGACCTCGCGCCCCGATGTCGTGGCGCGGCTGACCAGCGAGTGGGTCGATCGCAGCGTCGGTGGCACGGTCGCCGCAACCGAGACACACGCCGGTCCGCGCGAGATCCCCGGCAAGCTCGCGTTGATCACGGGCGCGGGCGCCGGCATCGGCCGGGCCACGGCCGTGGAGCTGGCCCGTCACGGTGCCCGCAAGGTGGTCATCGTCGATCGAGACCTCGCCGCGGCCAACGAAACCGCGGACGCCGTTCGCGCCGCGTGCGCCGAGGCCGCGGTGTACCAAGCCGACGTCAGCGAGGAAGAGGCGGTGAACGACCTTGCCGCGCAGGTCCTCAACGACCACGGCGTGGTCGACATCCTGGTGAACAATGCCGGCATCGGGATGGCGGGCCGGTTTCTGGAGACCAGCTCGGGCAACTGGGAGGACATCATCGGGATCAATCTGCGCGGAGTCATCTCCGGTAGCCGGGCTTTCGGCGCGCAGATGGTCGAGCGCGGCGAGGGCGGGACGATCATCAACGTGGCGTCGGCGTCGGCGTACCTTCCCTCGAAATCAATGGTCGCCTACAGCACCACGAAGGCGGCGGTGCTGGGGTTCAGCGAATCGCTGCGAGCCGATTTCGCCGACGAGGGCATCACCGTGACCGCGGTGTGCCCCGGGTTCGTCAACACCGATATCGCCAAAAGCACGATCTATGCCGGGATGTCGGACGACGAGCAGGAGCGCGCCCGGGACAAGGCCGGCGTGGCCTACCGTCGCCGCAACTACACCCCGGAGGCCGTTGCCGAGGCGATCGTCAAGGCCGTCAAGACCGGCCCCGCGGTGTTACCGATCGCCGCCGAGTCGCGGATCGGCTACGCGATGCGGCGGATCAGCCCGGGGGCGATTCGGCTGCTCGCGCGGTTGGACATTCGGCCAACCTAAGTAGAGTGGGGGAGATTCGCCTGTGCGGGAAAGCATCTGGACCAGTAGGCCCGCCGACCTCTATGGCCGGCGCGACCGCGACCGCCTCGGCACGGTGTTGTGGGGGATCCGGGTGTTGTTCGACGGATTCAGCTCGGTCTCGCGGTGGGAGCCCTCGCGTATCAAGCCGGTGTGGCGCACCCAATCCGCCGTCGTGACGAAGCGCGAACTCGTCGCGCCCGATGTCGTCGCATTGACGCTGGCCGACCCGGATGGCGGGTTGCTCCCTGCCTGGACGCCCGGTGGGCATATCGACGTGGTGCTGCCCTCGGGACGGCGACGTCAGTACTCGCTCTGCGGTCCGCCCGGGCGGCGCACCGACTACCGCATCGCCGTGCGCCGGATCGCCGACGGCGGGGGCGGTTCGATCGAAATGCACGACGCGTTTTCCGTAGGCGACACGCTGGTTTTCGAGGGCCCGCGCAATGCCTTTTATCTCGGCACGGCCGAACGTGACGTGTTGTTCGTGATCGGGGGCATCGGCGTGACGCCGATCCTGCCGATGATCCAGGTGGCCCAGCAGCGCGGAACCAATTGGCGCGCACTCTATGCCGGGCGCAGCCGGGAGTACATGCCGTTGCTGTACGAAGTGGTGGCGGTGGCGCCAGAGCGGGTGACCGTGTGGGCCGACGACGAACACGGCCGGTGTGCTGCGGTCGACGACCTGCTTGCCGGCGCCGGGCCGACGACGGCCGTTTACGTCTGCGGACCGGGCGGGATGCTCGAGGCGGTCCGGATTGCCCGCAACGAACACGCCGACGCACCATTGCATTACGAGCGCTTCAGCCCGCCGCCGGTGGTCGACGGCGTTGCATTCGAGCTCGAGCTGGCTCGCTCGCAGCGGCTGCTGCGTGTTCCGGCCAACCGGTCGGCGCTGGACGTGATGCGCGATCTCGATCCGACCACCCCATACTCGTGTCAGCAGGGTTTCTGCGGGACGTGCAAGGTCAAAGTGCTTGCCGGACGAGTCGATCACCGCGGCCGCACGGTCGTCGGCGACGGCGAGATGCTCGTCTGCGTGTCGCGGGCCAAGGCAGACCGGCTGGTCATCGACGCCTGAGTACGCTCAGCCTTCCGGTGCTGATCGATGACGCCGGTAACCCACGTGGCGCACCGTTACGCCGGGCAGCGGCTCCCAGATGAGGGTGCGGTCGTCAAATTGAAAAGCATTGTCTTCGTAAAATTTTCGCGCTCCGGCGTTCTTTTCCGCGCACCACAAGACCGCCTCACCCGACGGACTGGCGCGCACCGCTTTGTTGAGCAGGCGCACGCCGACGCCGAGCCCCTTGGCTTCGTCTGCGGTGTAGAGGGCGTCTATTTGCACGTCGTCGGTGTTGGAGGCGTCGGGTCCGAAGACCGTCATCCCCAGCAGCTTGTGGCGAGCCTCGGCAACCCACATGCCCCACCCCGGCTGATGCAGCGCTTCCGGGTACTTCACCGTGGCCCACAGTTTCGGCGTCGCGATCAGGTCGAGCAGGTGATCTTCCAGAATTCCGGCGAAGGACCGCCGCCACACCGGATAGTGCATCGCCGCAACCCTCTCGAAATCGCGTGGTCCGGCCCTACGGATCTTGACGTCCTTCGATTGCACAGGGCCACCTTAGGGTCAGTCGGGCCGCGAATGCTCGAGATAGGCGACCAGGGCATTGGTCAGACCTCGCCGGGCCAGGTCCAGGTCGGCGTACGACCCAAGTTGACGCTCCGACACCAGCCCACGCATCGCACCGGGGATCAGCGCGGCCACCTCGCGGACCCGGTCGGGATCGACGTCGAGCCCGGCGAAGGCGTGCTGGCACGTTTCCAGCCAGCTCTTGCCCCAGGAGAACAACTCCGCGGCGGTGCGCGGGTAGAGGCGTTCCAGCTCATCGGGGTCGCGGGGGAGAGCCGCGCGCAGATTCTCGATCGCGCGCGAATCCGGCGACGCCAGACCGCGGTACAAGGTTTCGATGATGGCGCTGACGCGCTCACGCAGGGGCGCGTTCGGATCGATCGGCGTCGCCAGTGACGAAAACGTTGCCGCGCGTCGCTCGGCGGTGCGGTGCAGCACCGCCGCCCAGAAACCGTCGGTGTCGCCGAACTGATACTGGACCGCGCCCCAGGTGGCGCCGATGTCTTTGGCGATGCGATTGGCCGACACCGAACCCGGCTCGCCCGAGCCCAGCGACCGCAGCGCGGCCTCGAGCATGTTCTCGCGCGTCGCGCTGCCGCGGCGGTTCGGCCGCCGGCCAACGACTCCAGCCTCCGAAACGTGCCTGGTAGCCCGCTGCGCCATCGGCCGATCCTAATCGATTGCTTGCATGCGACGGCCGAGCAGGCTAATTTGTTCATAGAGGGTACTGTGATTATTGACCGGCGCCGCTATCATTCGTTGCGAGGAGGGCAGCTCTGATGGCTGAGTTCGATAGCTAAGCCGCCGTTGTCGATGAAACCGACCGGATGGTTCCAGGTCGCCTGGTCCGAGGAGATCAGCGTCGGGGACGTCCACAAGATGAAGTACTTCGATCAGGAGTTGGTGGCCTGGCGGGCCGAGTCCGGCCAGCTCACCGTCATGAACGCCTATTGCGAACACCTGGGCGCGCATCTCGGCTATGGCGGCAAGGTCGTCGGCGAGGTATTGCAGTGCCCGTTCCACGGCTGGCAGTGGAGCAATGAGGGGCGCAACGTGTGCATTCCGTATCAGGACCGCCCCAACCGGGGGCGTCGGGTGCGCACCTATCCCGTGGTGGAGCGCAACGAGTCGGTCTACATCTGGCACGACGAGCAGCGTCGTGAGCCGTTCTTCGAGGCCCCGGATGTGTTCGCCGCGTTCGGCGATGGCAGCAGTGCCGAACGCTACTACCCGCAGCAGCGGTTGTACCGCGCTGGCCTGGAGCTGCATCCGCAGTATGTGCTGGAAAACGGGGTGGACTTCGCGCACTTCAAGTACGTGCACAACACGCCCATCGTGCCGGTCTTCACCCGCCACGACTTCGGCGAACCGGTGTCTTTCGTGGATTTCACCATCACGTTCGAGGGTGACGACGGGCAGCGGATCGAGGACGTCAACAGCGGCGTCGAGGCGATCAACGGCGGACTGGGAATCGCGGTGACCAAGAGTTGGGGCATGGTCGACAACCGCACAATCTCGGCGATCACCCCGGTCGACGAGTTCACTTCAGATATCCGGTTCATGGTGTACATCGGCCGCACGCCGCACAAGGATCCGGTCCGCGCCGAGACGAAGGCCCAGGAGTTCGGCCGAGAAGTCATCCGGCAGTTCGAGCAGGACGTCGAAATCTGGCAACACCAGCGGTATTCGGATCCGCCCGCGCTGGCCACCGACGAGTACGAAGGGTTCACGGCAATTCGCAAGTGGGCCAAGCAGTTCTATCCCGACGGCATCGGTAGCAGTGCCGCCGAAGTGTACGCAGCATCCCAGAAAGGCTGAATGCAATGAACGCACCCGCTGGACCGATCCGCGTCTTCCAGGCCGGAAGTGGAAACGTCGGTTCGGAGATGATCAGGCGGATCGCGACCCAGCCGGATCTGGAACTCGTTGGGGTGCATGCCTATTCGCCGGAGAAGGTCGGCAAGGACACGGGCGAGTTCGCCGGCGTGGGGTCCAACGGGGTGAAGTTCACCGGGTCCGTCGAGGAGATCATCGGGAGCGGAGCCGACGTCGTCACCTTTCATGGCGTGTTTCCCGACGAGGACCTCTATGTACAAGTGCTTGAGGCGGGCATCGATATCGTCACCACCGCCGACTGGATCACCGGGTGGCACCGCGACACGAACCACCCGCACCCGTCCGGCAAACCGGTGACCCAGCTGCTGGCCGAGGCATGTGAAAAGGGCGGCGCAACGTTCTATGGCACCGGGATGAACCCGGGGCTCAACCAGATTCTCGGCGTGGTGTGCTCGGCCGATGTCGCCGACATCGAAAATGTCACCACGATCGAGTCCGTCGACGTTTCGTGTCACCACTCCAAGGACACCTGGATCGAGGTGGGTTACGGCCTGCCCGTGGATGACCCGTCGATCCCGGCCAAGCTGGAGAAGTACACCCGCGTGTTCGCCGACAGCGTGCTGTTGATGGCCGACTGCTTCGACGTCGAACTCGACGAGGTCAAGTTCAGCTACGAGTTGGGTGCCTGCACCAAGGACGTCGACCTGGGTTGGCACATCCTGCCCAAGGGTTCGCTGGGCGGCAACTACATCAAGTACCAGGGCATGGTCGACGGGGTGCCCCGGGTCGAGACGCATCTGGAATGGCAGATGACCCCGCACACCGATCCGCACTGGGATATCAAGGGCTGCTACATCACTGCGATCAAGGGCGATCCGTGCGTCTACAACAAGCACATGATCTTCCCCAAACCCGGCGTCGACCTGTCCAACCCGGACAACTTCGCCTCCATCGGCATGACCGTGACCGGCATGCCCGCCCTCGCCTCGATCAGGGCGGTAGTGGCGGCGCCCCCCGGACTGATCACCAGTGCGGACCTGCCGCTGCGCGGGTTCGCCGGGCGCTTCAAGCTCTAACCTGAGCCCGCTTCGTCATTACCGGCCAACCGTTCCGGGTGGTGGTAGTCGTTGGTGCGCGCGCCGAGGTCAAACTGCGGCGGTGGGATCCACTCGGTGTTGCCGTTGGCCAATTTCCTTGTCCGCCAACCTGCTCCGGCTAGTTTGTGGTGCGGCCGGCACGCGAACGTAAGATTGTCGACATCGGTCGTGCCGCCGGCGGCCCACTCGTCGACGTGGTGGACCTCGCACCAATAGCCTGGTGCGTCGCAGCCCGGATGCGTGCACCCGCGATCCTTCGCATAGAGGACCACGCGTTGATCGGATGTGGCGACCCGGCGAGATCGGCCGAGATACAGTGGCCGACTTTGATGTTCGTCGAACACGGCGAGGTAGTGATAGGCGTGGCTGGCCATCCGGATCAGGTCTCGCATGGGCAGCAGTGTTCCCCCGCCCGTCACCGCTCGGCCCGCGCCGGTCCTCAGCTCCTGCAGCGTCGTCGACACGATCACGCTGACCGGTAACCCGTTGTGCTGACCGAGCTTCGGGTCGCCCAACTGGCCGCGAACTAGCGCATTGAGCGCGTCGTGTTGACGCTGTCCGGGCGTTCGCGCGTCATGGCTCACCAAATCCTCGGCGGGTTCGTCAGTGGTGCACGGGTATTCGTCATCCGGGTTGCACACGCCGGGCGCGGCGAATCGCGCGAACCACGCGTCGAGATTGGCGCGCAATTCCGGTGAGGCGACAAGCTTTCCGATGCTCATCCCGTCGCTGCGCTGACCGCACCACGCGAAGCCGCGCTGGCGCGCGCGGTCCGAGTCGGAGAACTTCCCGTCGGGGTTGATGTGCAACGCAATTCGATGTGCGGCCCGTTCCAGCTGATCGGGACGCAGTTTGGTGGCTTGCTCGGCCAGGAAACGCTCGGCGTCCTCGACGGCATCGGCGGGTGTCGCGTCGGGAAGGTCGCGGACGAAGGCTTGAATCACGCGCAGATGCTGCGCGTCAAGCCTGCCCTCTCGCCAGACCGTGGCGGTGGCCGGCAGCTCCGGCGGCAGCTCCTGGCCGGTGAGAGTCACACGCGCAGAGAGCTGTTGGGCATCCCGAACCCGCCGGCGGGTCTCAGCGTAGCTGATCCGTAGCCGATCGGCGATGACCTTGTAGGCGGGGCCACCCACATCGGCGGGCTCCTCCTTCGCCAAGCTCGCAATGACGTCGTGGCTCGCCGCGATCCGCCGCCGGTGCGAGGCTTCCATCCGTTCGAGCACGCGCAGCCGCACGATGGGGCTCAACGTATCGAAGTTCAAGCCGCGGATCGCGGCATCGCCGGCGTCCTGCGCGTCCAGGGCGGCCGACACCTCTGCCGGAACTTCAATCGAATGCATGTTCGAATTCTATGGTCCAAAATCGCCCGCAGCCACGGCAAACGCGCCACCTGTGGACAAAGGCGCAACTGTGGACAAACCCCGAGAACCGCACGTCTAGGGTGAAGGCCATGCGGGTAGGAGTGCTGGGAGCCAAGGGCAAGGTGGGGTCGGCGATGGTGGCCGGGGTGCGGGCCGCCGAGGATCTGACGTTGTCTGCCGAGGTCGACGCCGGCGATCCGATGAGCCTGCTCACCGACGGCGACACCGAGGTCGTCATCGACTTCACCCACCCCGGCGTGGTGATGGGCAACCTGGAGTTCTTGATCGCCAACGGAATTCACGCCGTGGTCGGTACTACCGGCTTCACCTCGGAGCGATTGCAGCAGGTCGAGGCCTGGCTGGCCGACAGCCCGAAAACTTCGGTGCTGATCGCACCGAACTTCGCGATCGGCGCCGTGCTATCGATGCATTTCGCCAAGCAGGCCGCGCCCTTCTTCGACTCCGCCGAGATCGTCGAGCTGCATCACCCGCATAAGGCCGACGCCCCGTCGGGCACCGCGACCCGTACCGCCAAGCTGATCGCCGAGGCGCGAAAAGGCTTGCCCCCCAACCCCGATGCCACCAGCACCGGCCTGCCCGGCGCCCGGGGCGCCGACGTCGACGGAATCCCGGTGCACTCGGTGCGGCTGGCCGGGCTGGTCGCGCACCAGGAGGTGCTGTTCGGCACCGAGGGGGAGACGCTGACCATCCGCCACGACAGCCTGGACCGCACGTCGTTCGTGCCCGGCGTGCTGCTGGCGGTGCGCCGCATCAAAGAACACCCTGGACTGACGGTGGGGCTGGAGCCCCTGCTCAACCTGCAATGAGCAGGTCGCTGCGCACGCAATTGCTGATCGCGTTCCTGTGCGCGGCGATGTTGGTGTACTTCGTGCTGCTGGGGCGGTTGGCCGTCGCGATGATCGCCTCGGGCCGCGCGGCAGCCGTCGGCCTCGGGTTGGCGGTGTTGATCATGCCGGTGATCGGGCTGTGGGCGATGATCACGACGCTGCGGGCCGGGTTCGCACACCAGAAGTTGGCCCGCCTGATCGCTGAGGACGGAATGGAAATCGATGCCAGCACGCTGCCGCGGCGTCCGTCGGGTCGCATCCAGCGCGATGCGGCCGACGAGCTGTTCGCCAGCGTGCGCACCGAAGTGGAAGCCCACCCCGACGATTGGCGGCATTGGTATCGGCTGGCCCGGGCCTACGACTATGCGGGGGATCGCCGCCGCGCCCGCGAAGCCATGAAGACGGCGGTCCGGCTGGAGGGGCGCCCGTGAGCAAGACGCTGCTGATCGTGCACCACACGCCGTCGCCGCACTGCCAGGAGATGTTCGAGGCGGTGGTGGCCGGGGCGACGGACCCCGAGATCGAGGGGGTGGAGGTCATTCGACGGCCGGCGCTCACCGTGTCGCCGGTCGAAATGCTGGAGGCGGACGGCTATCTGCTCGGCACGCCGGCCAACCTTGGCTATATTTCGGGCGCACTCAAGCACGCATTCGACTGTGCCTATTACCAATTGCTCGATTCGACGCAGGGGCGACCGTTCGGCTTGTACCTGCACGGCAACGAGGGCGCCGAAGGCGCGCAGCGCGCGGTCGACGGGATCACCACAGGCCTGGGTTGGGTGAAGGCGGCGGAGTACGCGGTGGTGTCGGGTAAGCCGACCAAGGCCGACGTTGAGGCGTGCTGGGAACTCGGCGCGACGGTCGCGGCGACGTTGATGGGATAAATCGCGTCGGGCTGAGAATGCCGCACCAGAACGGCCTACGAGTTCGACGAGGATGGCCTAGGTGTAGGGCGGTTTGAACGCGTCGGCGGGTTGGGCCACGGCCAGTGCCGAGCTGGTGCCGATCGGGCCGTGGCAGTCGAACAGGGTGGCCGCGCCGGTGGCCACACCGGCCGTGCCGTAGTGGCTTTGGGAGGCCAGCCCGATGAATTCGCCGTCGGGCAATCGGCTTGCGGTCACGGTGTAGTCGGCGTTGATGTAGCGCAATCCGCCTGTGCCCCAATGCGTAAGCGAGCTGGTAATGTCGCCGGCAAAGGCCAGGCGGGTGAACGGTGTCAGCGGGTGGCCGTGCACCATCGGCCGAAACAGCCGCGCCCAGGCGAACTTCTGAGCGTGGGACTGCTCCCACTCGCCGGCGGCGATCCCGGGACTGCCCTCCGACGTGGCCCCGTATCCCCAGATGAGAAAAGGCGTGTCGGCCGGGAACTCGTCGTAGCAGGTCGGCAGCTTCGGCATCTGCACCGGAAGGGACCACACCTGGCCGTCGGGATGCTCGCCGCGGCGCAGGAATAACGCACTGGCCCGCGCGACCGTTGTGCCGCGCTGAACCAGGGCGGCGTCGACCAGCCTGATGCGGCGGCCTTCGCGTTGAATCGAGGTTTGAATCTGCACCGGTAGCATCAGCACGGGTCGCAACAGGTCGACGTTCAGGCGGGCGGGCTGGAAGTCGGGATCGATGCCTGATTGTTCCATACCCCAACCCAACAGGCCGCCGACGATCTGGCCGCCCATCGCCGCGCCCCATGGCCCCTGCGTCAGCGGGCCCGGAACGTAGGAGTCGCCGTCGACAGTGAAGAATGCCTCGGGCATGATGGCGGAATCCTCGATCGTCACCGCTATCACGATAGGACACCGGATAGTAACGACCGGCCATGCCTCCAGTGATCGACATTTCACGCGACCACAACCCGTTTCCGCTGACGGGTGTGTCGCGCGACCGTGACGGTATTCCGCGTTACGACGAGCTGCCGGCCACGCTGCTCGACATGCTGGCTGGGCAGGTCGACGGCAGCCCGCATGACGAGGCGGTCGTCTAGGTCGGCGGCGACCGATTGACCTACCGGCAGCTGTGGGACCGCGCCGCGCGGGTCGCGGGCGGACTGCGGGCGGCCGGGGTGCAACCCGGTGACCGCGTGGCGGTGCGCCACCCCGCGGGAATCAACTGGGTGCTCGCGTTTTGGGGCACGGTGATGGCCGGCGGCATTGCGGTGGCGGTCAATACCCGCTCGGCGCAGCCCGAGGTCGAGTTCGTGCTGTCCGACGCGGGCGTGCGGGTGGACCTGGCCGCGGATGCGCCGCTGCCCGACGGGCAACCGTATGTGACCGAGCGGCTCGAAAAGGCCGACACGGCCGCACTGTTCTACACCTCGGGCACGACCGGCCACCCCAAGGGCGTGCCGACCACCCACGAGGCATTCGTCACCAACACCGAAAACCATGCCCGTTGTTCGGGATTGCCCGGCGATATCGGTGCGGGCCTGCGCACACTCATCTCGGTGCCGCTGTTTCACGTAACGGGTTGCAACACACAGCTTTTAGCGGCGGCCCGGGTCGGGGGAGCGGCGGTGATCATGCCCGCGCTGAACCTGGACCAGCTGATCGCCACCTTGGCCGGCGAACGGATTTCGTCCATGGTGACGGTGCCGGCGATCTATTCGTTGCTGCTGCGGCACAAGGCTTTCGCCGACGCCGACGTTTCCGCGGTTAGTTGGGTGGGTTATGGCGGTGCGCCGATCGCTCCCTCGTTGGTGCGGTCGGTGAAGGAGGCGTTTGCACAAGCTACGGTGTTCAACGGCTACGGCATGACCGAGTCCGCCTCGCTGATGACCGTATTGCCCGACTCCGAGGCGTTCGACCACGCCGACACCGTGGGGTACGCGGTCCCCTCGGTGGACCTCGGCGTGATCCCCAGCCGAGACGACCCGGCCGTCGGTGAGTTGGTGGCGCGCGGCGCCAATCTGACTGCCGGATACTGGAATCGACCGGAAGCCACCGAGGCCACCATCGTGGACGGCTGGTTGCACACCGGCGACGTGGTGCGGGTCGACACCGCGGGCCGGGTGCACATCGTCGACCGGCTCAAGGACATCATCAATCGCGGCGGCGAGAACGTCTCCAGCGTCGAGGTCGAGGCGGTGCTGCTGGCCGCGCCGGATGTCGCGGACGCCTGCGTGTTGGCGGTGCCCGACGACGTGATGGGAGAAAAGGTCGGAGCCGTGCTGTTCTCCGGTGAAACGCAGATCGATGTGTCCGCCGTGCTCGACCACTGCCGCGGGCAGCTCGCCGACTACAAGATCCCGCAATACGTAACGGTGGCCTCCGAACCGCTGCCGCGCAACGCCGGTGGCAAACTACTCAAGGCCAGGCTTCGCGGCGAAGTGCGATGGGGTGAGCCGCTCCGATGACAGCGCCGTTGCTGATCGCCAATCGCGGCGAGATTGCGCTCCGGATCATCCGCACCGCAACCGAATTAGGCATGCAGACGGTCGCGGCCTACGCCGAGGATGACGCCGAAAGCCCGCACGTGCATGCGGCGGACGAAGCGATCGGTTTGCCGGGCAGCGGTCCGGACGCTTACCTGGACCAGTCCTCCATACTCGCTGCGGCGAAGAATTCCGGCGCGGGTCTGATCCACCCGGGTTACGGCTTTTTGTCCGAGAACGCCGATTTCGCTCGTGCCTGTGCGGCCGCCGGTTACACGTTCGTCGGACCGGACGCCGACGTGCTCGAGACGGTCGGCAACAAATCCGCGGCGCGCGCCGCCGCGGCCGCCGCCGGGTTGCCGGTGCTGCCGGCCACCGTAGGGCCGAGCAGTGTCGAGGAGGTCCGGGCATTCTTCGCTGCTCAGGACGGGGCGATCATGCTCAAGGCGCTGGCCGGCGGGGGTGGGCGCGGTATGCGCAGGGTGGACAATGCCGACCAGATCGACAACGCCTACCGGCAGTGTGCCGCGGAGGCGCAGTTGGGGTTCGGCAATCCCGCGGTATTCGCCGAGGCGCTACTCGACGACGCCAGGCATATCGAGGTGCAGGTCGTCGCCGCGCCGGCCGGCCCCCGCACGCATGCGCTGGGCCTCGGCGACCGTGACTGCAGCATCCAGCGGCGCTACCAGAAGATCGTGGAAGTAGCACCCGCGCAAGGGCTTTCGGATGCGCTGCGTCGTGATCTGCACCTGGCCGCGGTCCGGCTCTGCGGCAGAGTCGGCCTGCGGGGGCTGGCCACCGTCGAATTCCTGGTGTCCGGTGAGACGTACGTCTTCCTGGAAGTCAACCCCCGCATTCAGGTCGAGCACACGATCACCGAGGAGACCACCGGGGTAGACCTGGTCGCCGCCGCGCTCGCCATCGCCGGCGGCGCCTCCTACTATCAGTTGGGGTTGCCGTCCGGAATCGCCTCTGACGGTGACGAAGTCATCGGAGAGCCCGCCACCCGGCGCGGCATCGCGATCCAGGCCCGGGTCAACATGGAAACCCTCACCGCGGACGGGACCGTGCTACCGGCGGCGGGCACCTTGACGGTGTTCTCGCCGCCGAGCGGTCCGGGAGTGCGCGTCGACACGTACGGGCGGACGGGCTTGGCATTGAGCGCGCGCTACGACTCGCTGCTGGCCAAGGTCATCACCCATGTCCACGGATCGTCGTTTACGGCTGCGCTGCGCAAGTCGCGCACCGCGCTGGCCGAATTCGGGGTCGAGGGTGTCCAAACCAACATCAGATTCCTACAAGGGCTGTTGTCCGACAGCGATATTGAGTCCGGCACGGTGACGACGGGTTTCCTCGACGCGAAGCTGCCCGAACTGGCGGCCGCGGCGCTGACGCACGAGCACGACGCCCGGGTGGTGTCCGTCGAGCTGTATCCCGGCGAGGAAGCGCTGCGCGCCCAGCTGGCCGGAACCGTCGTCGAAGTCGCAGCCGAGGGCGCAGAGCTTTCGCCCGGCGACCAGCTGGTCGTGCTCGAAGCGATGAAAATGCAGCACGTGCTCGTTGCGCCGGATGCGCTGCGGACGGTCCGCAATCTCGTGACACCAGGCCAGGTCGTCGGCACCGGAGACCCGCTGGTGGTCTTCGCCCGCACCGGGGCCGGCGTCAGCAGCGAGTCTGCTTCCGCCGCAGTCGATCTCGACGCGCCCCGCGCCGACCTCGACGAAGTCCGCAGGCGCCATCTACTCACCCTAGACGAAGGTCGCGAAGCGGCAGTGGCCAAGCGGCACCAGCAGGGGCGTCGCACCGCCCGCGAGAACATCGCCGACCTGATCGATGACGGCAGCTTCATCGAGTACGGCGCGCTGGCCATCGCCGCCCAGCGCAGCCGGCGCCCCGACGAGGACCTGATCGCTAACACCCCCGCCGACGGCCTGGTCGCCGGGTTGGCGACGATCGGTGCCGATCGATTCGGCCGGGCGGCCGCCGAGGCGGTGGTGGTGTCCTACGACTACACCGTGCTCGCCGGGACGCAGGGCATGCGCAACCATGCCAAGACGGACCGGATTTTCGACATGGCCGCCCGAAAAGGCTTGCCGGTAGTGCTGTTTGCCGAAGGTGGTGGCGGGCGGCCCGGCGACACCGATGTCGGTGGCGCGGCCGGGCTGGACGTGCCGACGTTCCGGGTGCTCGCCGGGTTGCGCGGCCAGGTGCCGTTGGTGTCCATCGTCTCCGGGCGTTGCTTCGCCGGCAATGCCGCACTGGCCGGGGTGTGCGACGTGATTATCGCGACCCCGGACGCCAACATCGGAATGGGCGGGCCGGCGATGATCGAGGGCGGTGGGCTCGGGGTGTACCCGCCCGAGGCGATCGGTCCGATTGACGTGCAGCGGCACAACGGGGTGGTGAGCCTGGTCGCGCATGACGAGGCGCACGCGGTTTCGCTGGCCAAACAGTACCTGTCGTACTTTCGGGGCAGCATCCCCGACTGGCAGGCACCCGAACCGCGCCTGGCCCGACAGGTGGTGCCGGAGAACCGGTTACGCGCCTACGACGTGCGCCGGGCGATCGAGTCGATCGTGGACGTCGGCTCGATTCTCGAGCTGCGCCCCGACTATGGCGTCGGCATCGTCACAGCGCTCGTGCGGGTGGAAGGTGTGGCATACGGATTGCTGGCCAACAGCAGTCACCATCTGGGGGGCGCGATCGATGCCGAGGCCGCGGACAAGGCCGGCGACTTTCTCACGTTGTGTGAGTCGTTTCGGCTGCCGGTGGTGTCGTTGTGCGACACACCGGGATTCATGGTCGGGCCGGACGCGGAGAAGCAAGCCGCGGTGCGCCGGTTCGGCCGGATGTTCGTGCTCGGTGCGCGGCTGAGCGTACCGCTCGGAATGATCATCTTGCGCAAGGGTTACGGATTGGGCGCAATGGCCATGGCGGGCGGCTCTTTTCATGCTCCGCAGTTCACCGTCGCCTGGCCGGCGGGGGAGATCGGGGGCATGGGCCTAGAAGGCGCGGTACGCCTGGGCTTCAGCAAGGAGCTGGCCGCCGCGTCGGATGCCGGCGAACGTCAGCAGCTATTCGAGAAGCTGGTGGCGGCGGCCTACCAACAAGGTAAGGCGCTTCGGGCCGCCACGACGTTCGAGCTGGACGACGTAATCGACCCTTCAGACTCCCGCGCCTGGATCACCAGGCTGACGGGAGCCTGAAGGGTCGTGTCGGAAGGGGAATCAGGCGTGGCCGGATCCGCAGCCAACGCCCGGCAAACATCCAGTACCGCCGGGAACGCCGCCCGGGCCGCTGTTCTGGCCGCCGGAGCCGCAGTTGCCGTTGGCGTCGCAGCCGCCGCCACCCGGGCCGTCCTTGAAGACGATGTGGGTGGGCGCCGGGCCGGACATGGCCGGGCCGGTCGCAAAACTTTCTGCAGCGGCGATCGGTGTGGCGGCGATCGCAGCAGCAACTGCGCCGCCGACCACCAGTGGTTTCAGGAAGGTCAATTTCGCTAACATGCGACTCGCATACCACGCACGCGCGCGGACAAAACCTCTCTGCGCAAGATTGATTGCAATCGGCGTTCGTCAGCTGCGAGCTCCGGCCCCCCACAAAACAAAAGGTGTACCAAGATGATTACACTGGATCTGACCGGCCGTACTGCGATTATCACGGGGGCGTCGCGCGGAATCGGGTTAGCCATTTCGCAGCAGCTGGCGGCCGCGGGCGCCAATGTGGTGCTGACCGCCCGCAAACAGGAAGCGGCCGATGCGGCCGCGGCGCAAGTCGGGGAACGGGCCTTGGGCGTCGGCGCGCACGCGGTCGACGAGGACGCCGCGCGCAACTGCGTGGACCTGGCTTTGGAAAAGTTCGGCAGCGTCGACATTTTGATCAATAATGCCGGCACCAATCCGGCGTACGGCCCGCTGATCGACCAGGATCACGCGAGGTTCACCAAGATCTTCGACGTCAATCTGTGGGCTCCGCTGCTCTGGACATCGCTTGTTGTCAAGGCATGGATGGGCGAGCACGGTGGCTCGATCGTCAACACCGCCTCCATCGGTGGGCTGCACCAGTCGCCGGCAATGGGGCTGTACAACGCCACCAAGGCGGCGCTGATCCACGTCACCAAACAACTGGCCCTGGAACTGTCGCCGCGGGTGCGGGTCAATGCGATCGCCCCGGGAGTGGTTCGTACCCGATTGGCCGAGGCGCTGTGGAAGGACCACGAGGATCCGCTGGCGTCGCAGATTGCGCTCGGCCGCATCGGAGAGCCCGCCGATGTGGCGAACGCGGTGGCCTTCCTGGTTTCCGACGCGGCGAGCTGGATCACCGGTGAGACGTTGGTGATGGACGGCGGTCTCCTGCTGGGCGGCGCGCAAGGCTTCCAGATGAGGCCCGAAGTCAAATCATGAGCACCGACTTTCTCGACAAACGGATTCAGGCGCTCCTGGACGAACACGACCCGGCGACCACCGAGCCCCGCGAATTCCTTGGCGCGCAATTCGATGCCGGGCTGGCGTGGGTGCACCTTCCGCAGGGCTTCGGAGGGCTGGATCTACCGCGCAAGGCGCAGGAAACGGTGAACGCGCGGCTGTTCGCCGCGGGCGCACCGGTGGGCGGCACTCCCCAGAACTTCATCGGGATGGGCATGGCGGCCCCGACCATCGCGGCTTTCGGCACCGACGAGCAGAAGCGAAAGTTCTTGCGCCCGTTGTTCACCGGCGAACAAGTCTACTGCCAGTTGTTCAGCGAACCGGGCGCAGGCTCGGACCTGGCCGGTGTGGCCACCCGCGCGGTGCGCGACGCGCATAACCCTGAGGATTGGATTGTCAACGGGCAGAAGGTGTGGACGTCGATGGCGCAGCACGCGCAGATGGCCATCCTGGTTGCCCGCACCGATCCGACAGTGCCCAAGCACGCGGGTTTGACCTACTTTCTCTGCGACATGACGCAACCGGGCGTGGACGTCCGGCCGCTGCGTCAGATCACCGGCGAGGCGGAGTTCAACGAGGTGTTCCTCACCGACGTCCGGGTGCCCGACGCGAATCGCCTCGGGGCCGTGGGCGGTGGCTGGCGAGTCGCGACCACCACACTCAACAACGAACGCGTCGCGATCGGCGCCAGTTCCGGCGTCCCGCGAGAGGGCGGAATGGTCGGGAAGATCACCCAGGCGTGGCGGGACGAGCCGGGGCTGCGCAACTGTGCGATGCACGACGAGCTGATGCGCCTCTGGGTCGAGGCGGAGGTCCTTCGGCTGGCCGCCGACCGGCTCGGACAGCAGGCCCAGGCGGGCCAGCCCGGACCGGAGGGCGCCGGTATGAAGATCGCGTTCGCCAAACTGGCGCAAGCCCTTTCGGGCTTCGATATCGAGCTGCACGCGGAATCCGGCCTGCAGTACGACGACTGGACGATGCGCAGAACCGAAGTCGTCGACCTGATCGGTCGCAATCCCGGCTATCGATACCTGCGGGCGCGCGGCAACTCGATCGAGGGCGGCACGTCGGAAATCTTGCGCAACACGATTTCTGAGCGGATTCTCGGCCTGCCCGGCGAGCACCGCGTCGACAAGGACAGGCCTTGGTCGGACCTGGAAAAAGGGGCCCGATGAGCACCGGGGACCTGCTCTACTCCGACACCGAAGACGCGTTGCGTGACAGCGTCCGCCAGCTGTTCGCCGAGCAGTGCCCACCCGAGGTGGTGGCCCGGGCTTATGACCCGGCGCCGCAAGACTTTTCCGGGGTCTGGCGGCGGCTGGCGGGTGAGCTCGGAGTGGCGGGTCTGCTGGTGCCGGAATCGCTGGGCGGTGCCGGCGCGAGTGCCCGCGAGGCCGCGGTCGTGATGGAGGAGATCGGCCGTGCGGTGGCGCCGGTGCCGTTCCTGTCCAGTGCGGTGCTCGCCACCGTCGCGCTGCTTAGGGCGGGCGCGACCGAAACCCTTTCCGCGCTGGCCGAAGGCGAGCTGACCGCGGCGCTGGTGGTGCCGCTGTCCACCGCTCCCGGCGACCCGATCGCGGGGGTGAGCAGCGACGCCGACGGCCTGACCGGAGCGGTCAGCAGCGTCGCCGGTGCGGCCGAGGCCGACGTGTTGGTGGTGCCGGTCGCGGGTGCCGACGGACTGGAATTGCACACCATCTCCACCGATGCGGCCGGGGTCGAGGTGTCACCGCTGCTGGCCCTGGACATGACCAGATCGCTTGCCAATATTCAGTTTTCGGCGGCATCGTCCACCGTGATCGGCCCCGGTGCGGATGCGGCCGTGGCCGCCGCGCTAGAGACCGGTGCGGCGCTGCTGGCGTCCGAACAGCTGGGCCTGGCGCAGTGGTGTCTCGAGACCACGCTGGCGTATGCCAAGCAGCGCAAGCAGTTCGGCCGCGCGATCGGGTCCTATCAGGCGATCAAACATCGGCTGGCGGATCTGTGGTTCGAAGTCGGATCGGCGACGGCGGCGGCCCGCTACGCGGCGGACACCAGCGCCCGGGAAGATCCGGACGCGAGCATCGCCGCGGCCGTCGCGCAGGCCTACTGCAGCGGTATCGCGGTGCACGCCGCGGAGGAGTGCGTGCAGCTGCACGGCGGCATCGGCATGCCTGGGAGTATCCGGCCCATCTGTACCTCAAGCGGGCCAAGAGCGATCAGCTGGCGTTCGGCACCGCCTACCGCCATCGGACCCGGCTGGCCGGCCTGGTAGACCTGCCGGCCGGCTGAGCGCCATGCGGGTGTTGCTGTCGACCTACGACACGCGCGGCGGCGTCGAACCACTGCTTGGAGTCGCGGTGCAGCTGCAGGCGCTCGGGGCCCAGGCAGTGGTGTGCGCGCCGCCCGACGACGAATTCGCCGATCGGGCAGCAGGTTTCGGCATCCCACTGGTGGGATTCGGTCCCTCGGTGCGCGAGGTGACGATCGGGGCGGCGCAGTCGTCGGAGGAGGACCTGCGCGGGCACGTGCTCGGGCTACTCGCCGCACAGTTCGACACCGTCGCCGCCGCGGCGCAGGGATGTGACGCGATCGTGTCGACCGCCCTGGTGTGGACGGCGGCCGGCGCACGGTCGGTGGCCGACAAACTTGGCATCCATTACATCTACGCGAGCTACCACCCGACCCACCTGCCGTCGCCCTACCACCCGCCGCCCGAGTACGTCGGGCGGGCGATGGGGACCAGCGAGATCGACAACCGGATGATGTGGAACTACAACGCCCGCAACGCCAATGCGCTGTTCGGCCCGACGCTCAACAGCCACCGGGCGGCGATCGGCCTGGGCCCGGTGGACGACGTGCGTTCCTACGCCTACACCAACCACCCCTGGCTGGCGGCCGACCCGACGCTGGGCCCGTGGCAGCGGCTGACGGACCTGCACGTCGTACAAACCGGCGCGTGGGTGCTGCACGACGAACGCCCGCTCCCGGCCGAGCTGGAGGAGTTTCTGGACGCCGGCACGCCTCCGGTGTATGTCGGCTTCGGCAGCATGCCGCTGTGGGGTTCCAAGGAGGTCGTCCCGATGGCGATCGAGGCGATCCGCGCCCAGGGCCGGCGCGTGCTGCTGTCTCGCGGCTGGGCCGAGCTGGTCCCGACCGATGACCGCGACGACTGCCTGGGTGTCGGTGAGGTCAACCAACAGGCGCTGTTCGGTCGGGTGGCCGCCGTCGTGCACCACGGCGGCGCGGGCACGACGACGACGGCAGCCCAGGCCGGCGTGCCCCAGCTCGTCGTGCCGCAGGGCGCTGACCAGGTGTACTGGGCCTGCCGGGTGGCCGAGCTGGGCATCGGCACCGCATGCGACGGCCGGACCCCGCCCCCGGGCTCGCTAGCGGCCGCACTCGAGGTGACCCTGGCCGACGAGACCCGCGCCCGAGCTACGGCGGTGGCCGCGACGACCCGCGCCGACGGCGCGGCGGTGGCCGCAAGGCTGTTGCTCGATGCGGTGAGCGGCGGAAAGCCCTAGCGCGCCAGCGCCGAACCGAAGAGCTCCGTCATCGCCTCCCAATGGCGTTGTGCGGCGGCCGCGTCATAGGGCGCGTTGTCGGGGACCGCGAAGCCGTGGGCCGCGGCGTACCACTCGATGGTGTGCCGCACGCCGGCCGCCGTCAGCGCCTTGTCGAGCTGTTCGGCGTGGTCGGTGGTGAACGACGCGTCGTTCTCGGCGCCGCCGACGTAGACCGTGGCCGTCATCCGGTCGGCGAGCAGGTGCGGGCTGTCCGCGGTGTCGGACACCAGGCCGCCGCCGTGGAAGGACGCCGCGGCCGCGACCCGGTCGGGAACCCGGCCGGCCAGCAGCACCGAGATGCGCCCACCCATGCAATAGCCGCAGACGCCGAAACGTTCACCCGAGACTTCGGGGCGCGCCGCCAGGTAGTTGAAGAACGCGCGGGCGTCACCGGTGATCTTGTCTGGGGTCAGGCTGCCGATCATCGAAAACAGGCGCTTGCGCTCCTGTTCGTCGCCGAACACGCTGGCCATGTCGAACGGGGCCCACCCGGCGTTGCGGTAGTACACGTCCGGCAGCAGCACCGTGTAACCGAATCCGGCCAATTTGGCCGCCATTTGCTGGAAGGTGTCGCGCACGCCGCCCGCGTCGGGGTACATGATGACGGCGGGGTGGGGGGCTCCGGTGTCCGGGCCTTCGGGGGTGAACAGATGGACGGTGCAGGTGCCGTCGGCGGTGGCGATCGTGTCGGTGATGTTCGGCATGGCACCGTTCTACTCCTGAGATGTGGACGGAAAATAATTGGCGCCGACCCGCCGCGCCCGGCTTCGCCGCGCCTGCGATCGCCGCTAAGCTTTTCGCGTGCCGATCCCCACGCCCTACGAGGACCTGCTGCGCCTGGTCCTCGAGACGGGTTCGGCCAAATCGGACCGCACCGGCACCGGAACCCGCAGCCTGTTCGGCCGGCAGTTGCGCTACGACCTGTCCGCCGGCTTCCCGCTGCTGACCACCAAGAAGGTCCACCTCAAATCGGTGGTCTACGAGTTGCTGTGGTTCCTGCGTGGCGACTCCAACGTCGGCTGGTTACAGGAGCGCGGCGTCACGATCTGGGATGAATGGGCCAGCGACACGGGCGATCTCGGACCCATCTATGGCGTGCAGTGGCGATCCTGGCCGACTCCGTCGGGAGAGCACATCGATCAGATCAGCGCCGCGCTGGAATTGCTGCGTAGCGATCCGGACTCCCGGCGCAATATCGTCTCGGCGTGGAACGTCGGCGAAATCCCGCAGATGGCGCTGCCGCCGTGCCACGCGTTCTTCCAGTTCTACGTGGCCGACGGGCGGCTGAGCTGCCAGCTCTACCAGCGCAGCGCCGATCTGTTCCTGGGGGTGCCGTTCAACATCGCCAGCTACGCGCTGCTCACCCACATGATGGCGGCCCAGGCGGGCCTGGGCGTCGGCGAGTTCGTCTGGACCGGCGGCGACTGCCACATCTACGACAATCACGTCGAGCAGGTGCGGACCCAGCTCGATCGCGATCCGCGGCCGTACCCGGAACTTCTTTTGGCACACCGTGATTCGATCTTCGACTACACCTACGAAGACGTCGTCGTCAAGAATTACGATCCGCACCCGGCGATCAAAGCTCCCGTCGCTGTATGACCTGTCTCGGCTTGGTGTGGGCTCAGTCCACATCCGGTGTCATCGGACGCAATGGCGACATCCCCTGGCACGTGCCCGAAGACCTGGCCCGCTTCAAGCAGGTGACGGTGGGTCACACCGTCGTTATGGGCCGGCGCACCTGGGACTCGTTGCCGGCCAAGGTGCGGCCGCTGCCCGGGCGCCGAAACATCGTGCTGTCGCGCCGGGCCGACTTCGTCGCCGATGGAGCCGAAGTGGTCGGCTCCATCGACTCAGCCCTTAATGAGGCCCTGACCGACCCCGAGGCGTGGGTGATCGGCGGTGCCCAGATCTATGCGCTCGCGCTGCCGCGCGCCAGCCGCTGTGAGGTCACCGAGATCGAGGTCGACCTGGTGCGCGACGACGAGGACGCGCTGGCCCCGATCCTCGACGAGACATGGCTCGGCGAGACGGGGGAATGGCAGGTCAGCCGCTCTGGCCTGCGATATCGCTTCCACAGCTATCGTCGAGCCTGAGCGCTCGCCTCGGCGGCTTCTCTGCGCCGATGGCCCGGCCCTGACATACTCGACGGGGTCGGTGGGGTCGGCGCAACGCGGTTTACGGCATTTCCAGGGAGGGGAAATTGGCAGTGATCACCGAACCGGCAATGGCATTCACCCGCAAGTTCATGGGCTACGACTCGGCCGCGGTCGACGCGCACATCGAGATGTTGACCACCAAGCAGAATCTGCTGCTCAACGACGTCGAAAGCCTGCGGGCCCGGCTGAAGGACTCCGCTGAGGAGACGGCATCGCTGCGCAAGGAGGTCGCGCTGCTCACCGACACCTCACCCGCGCCGCATGCGATGCAACAACGGACGGCAAAGATGCTGGCCCGCACGGTCGACGAGATTTCCGAGATGCAGGCCGAGGCGCGGACCGAGGCGGAGGCGCTGATCAGCGCGGCCGAAGCGGAGATCGAGGCCGAACAACGCAAGCACCGTGAGGTGTTGGCGGATATGGCCGCGCAGCACAAGGCCATGGAGGCCGGGTATCGCGAAACCAAGGAAGCTCTCGAGGCCGAACTGGCCAGCATGCGCGACGATGCCCAGCGGGTGCGTGAGCAGCTGCTCGCCGACGCCAAGGAGCGCATCGACCGGGATCGGGAGGAGGCCCGGCGAGTGGTGGACGCCGCCGCCGAGCGTCGGATCAGGATCCTGGAGCAACTCCTGAGCGTCTACCGCGATCTGGAGAATGTTCCGGCCGCGCTCGAGTCGGCGTACCGGGAACAACAGAATCTGCCGGCACCGAGTGAGGTGCCGGCACAGGATAAGGTCAGCGCGGGGTGAGCCTGCGCTGAAGGCGGCGCCTTGACCGGTATTCTCGGCGCGTGTCGATCAGGAGGCTGACCGCCGCACAGGCCCGGCGGATAGCCGTTGCGGCCCAAGGGTTTACCGAGCCGCGACCCGGCGGCGAGATCACTCGCGCGCACCTGCGCCGGTTGATCTCGAGAATTCAAGTGTTGCAACTGGATTCAGTCTCCGTGGCGGTGCGTGCCCATTACGCGCCGGTGTTCAGCCGGCTCGGGCCCTACGACCGCGACGTGCTGGACCGCGCCGCCTGGGGCCCGCGCTCGTCGCGGCTGCTGGCCGAGTACTGGGCGCACGAGGCCGCGCTGATGGCCGTCGACGACTGGCCGCTGTTGCGGTGGCGGATGCGCCAGTACCGGCACGGTCGATGGGGCACTCACATCGTCAAGGCCAATCCCAAGCTTGCCGACAAGATCATCGACGCGGTTGGCGAACTCGGACCCAGCACCGCCGGACAGATCGAGGCTTACCTCGAGGCCAAAACGGCCGGACCCCGGGGCAGCTGGTGGGGCAGTCGCAGCGACACCAAGTGGGTGGCCGAGGCGCTGTTCGCGGCCGGGGTGCTGACCACGGCCACCCGGGTCGGGTTCGCCCGCCACTACGACCTGGTGGAACGGGTGCTACCGGCCGCCGTGCTGGCCCGCGAGATCGACGACGCCGACGCCATCCGCGAGCTCTGCTTGCGCGCGGCCACCGCGCTGGGCGTGGGCACCGAGGCCGACATCCGCGACTACTTCCGGCTCTCCGCCCAACAGGTCAAGCCGGCCATCGCCGGGCTGATCGCCGCCGGCGAGATCGAGCGGGTCCAGGTCGACGGCTGGTCCGCGCCCGCGTATCTGCACGCGCGCCGGACGGTGCCCCGGGTGGATCGCGGCACCGCACTGCTATGTCCGTTCGACCCGTTGATCTTCTTCCGGCCCCGGGTGGAGCGGCTGTTCAATTTCCACTACCGCATCGAGATCTACACTCCGGCGGCCAAGCGCCAGTACGGCTATTACGTGTGGCCGCTGCTGGTGGACGGCGAGCTGATGGCGCGGGTCGACCTCAAGGCCGATCGCGCCGCCGGCACGCTGCGGGTGGTCGGCGCGTTCGCCGAGGCCGGCGGCGCCGACCGGGCGTCGCGCTCCCGGGTGGCCGCCGCGCTGGCCGGCGAGCTGGCTTCGATGGCGTCCTGGCTTGGGCTGGGCGGGGTCACCGTCTCGGGCCGCGGCGATCTGGCCGGCCAGTTGCGCACCGCCGCCAAGCGGGTCGGCTGATGGCGACCGACAAGGAACTCAAGGCCACGCTGTGGAAGGCGGCCAAGAAACTGCGCGGTTCTCTGTCGGCGAGTCAGTACAAGGACGTCATCCTCGGGTTGGTGTTCCTCAAGTACGTCTCCGGGTCGCGCTGGAACATATTGGCGGACAACGCAAAAGCGGACAACGTGGGCCGGTTGGCCGACGATGCGATGGGCGCCGTGATGGCGGCGAACCCGGCCCTGGCCGGAATGCTGCCGCTGATCTACGAAGATCTCGACCGGCGCCGGCTCGGCGAGTTGATCGAGCTGTTGGCACACGCGCAATTCGGCAGCGGCCCCAGGGACCTGATGGGGGAGGTGTGCGAGTACTTCCTCGGTAATTTCGCTCGCGCGGAAGGGAAACGGGGTGGGGAGTTCTTCACGCCGCCCAGCATCGCGCGGCTGATCGTGGAGGTTCTGGAACCGGACGGCGGGCGAGTCTATGACCCGTGCTGCGGCTCGGGCGGGATGTTCGTGCAGACCGAGAATTTCATCGCCGCTCGCGACGGTGACCCGACGCAAGTCCGCATCTACGGTCAGGAGGGCGTCGAACAGACCTGGCGAATGGCGAAGCTGAACCTCGCCATCCACGGCATCGACAATGCGGGCCTAGCCCGGGGCGACACGTTCGTCGACGACCTGCACGCCGGCGTTGCGATGGACTACGTGATGGCCAATCCGCCGTTCAACATCAAGGATTGGGCCCGCGACGAATACGACCCGCGGTGGCGTTTCGGTGTTCCCGCCGCCGGCAACGCCAACTACGCCTGGATTCAGCACATCCTGGCCAAGCTGGCGCCGGGCGGCAAGGCCGGCGTGGTGATGGCCAACGGCTCGATGTCGTCGAACACGCTCGGCGAGGGCGACATTCGCGCGCGGATCGTCGACGCGGATCTGGTGTCGTGCATGATCGCGCTGCCCGAGCAGCTATTTCGCAGCACCGGAATCCCGGTGTGCCTATGGTTCTTCGCGACTGACAAGGGGAACAGGTCCGGGCAGGTGCTGTTCGTCGACGCCCGCGGCCTCGGCCATCTCGTCGATCGCGCCGAACGCGTCCTGAGCGACGAGGATATCGCCCGGATCGGTGACACCTATCACGCCTGGTACGGCTCGAAATCCGCCAAAGGCTCGATTTACCAGGATATTCCGGGATTCTGCAAATCCGTGTCGCTGGACGACATCGCCGCTGCGGGTTACCTGCTCACACCGGGGCGCTATGTCGGTGCTCCGGCAGCCGGCCAGGACGCGGAGCCGGCCGCCGAGAAGATCGCGCGGCTGACCCAGGATCTTTTGGCGGCGCTGGACGAATCCGCGCGCTGGGAGACGGCGTTGCGACAGCAGGTGCGTCGATTGTGCTGAGGGCGACGCTCGGCGAGTATCTCGACCTCCGCACCGGCACCGGCCTGCCGGCCCGGGTGCCCGAGGGGCCGTTTCCCGTCTACGGCGCCAACGGCGCGATCGGTTTTGCGGCGCAGTCAAACGCGAGCGGCTCCTTGATCGTGCTCGGTCGGGTCGGATCCTATTGCGGCAGCTTGCGTTACTGCGATTCCGACGTGTGGGTCACCGACAACGCGCTGGTGTGCCGGGCCAAGGAGCCCGCCGAGACCCGCTATTGGTACTACGCGTTGCAAACTTGCCGGCTGGGCGATCACCGGGCCGGATCGGGGCAGCCCCTGCTCAATCAGGCAATTCTGCGCGACGTTTCGGTGCCGGCCGTCCCGGGATACCAGCGGCGGCGGATTGCCGCGCTGCTCGGCGCTTTCGACGACAAGGTCGCCGCGAATGAACGCGTGATCGAGGCCGCCGAGCAGCTGATGCTCGCACTCGTCGAACCGCTCACCGACCACGTGGCGCTGTCGACCCTGGCGCAACGGTCCACGGCAGTTCGCGATCCGCGCCAATTCGACGACTTCGTCGCACATTTCAGTCTTCCGGCGTTCGACGACGGCGCCACACCCCAACGCGTCGAGCGGGCGGCGGTGAAAAGCGGCAAATTCGTGCTGTCGCAACCGTGCGTGCTGGTCGCCAAGCTGAATCCCCGGATCCCGCGCATCTGGAATGTGGTGCAACTGCCCTCCGAAATGGCAGTGGCGAGTACGGAATTCGTGGTGCTCAAACCCAACGGTGTCGACACCTCGGCGCTGTGGGCCGCGATGCGGCAACCCGACGTCTCGCAGCGACTGCGCCAACAGGTCGCCGGAACCTCGACCAGCCGGCAACGGATTGCACCGCAAGACCTGATGGATGTCGCGGTGCGCGACGTCCGTAGCCTGACCGCCCATGCGGCGCAGACGATCACCGGTTTGGGCGCGCTGTGTCACGCGCGGCGCAGCGAATCCTTGCGGCTGTCGGGTTTCCGCGATGCCTTGCTGCCGTTGCTGATGTCGGGCCAGGTCCGGATCGAGCAGGACCCCCGCCCCAGTTAGATTGCCCGGCTCGCCCCCCGCAAGAGGGTGGGGGTCCCCCACCTCCCGCCACTCCGCGGCGCGCATCGTCGCCGGGCTAAGGTAGGCGCCGTGGCCGAGACCGCGCCGCTGCGCGTGCAACTGATCGCCAAGACCGAGTTCTTGGCGCCGCCGGACGTGCCGTGGACCACCGACGCCGACGGCGGGCCTGCACTGGTCGAGTTCGCCGGCCGGGCCTGCTATCAGAGTTGGTCGAAACCCAACCCCAAGACCGCGACCAATGCCGGCTACATCAAGCACATCATCGACGTCGGCCACTTTTCGGTGCTCGAGCACTCGAGCGTGTCGTTCTACATCACCGGCATTTCGCGGTCGTTGACCCACGAACTGATCCGGCACCGGCATTTCTCCTATTCGCAGCTCTCCCAGCGCTACGTGCCGGAGGTGGACTCGCGGATCGTCGTGCCGCCGGGCCTGGAGGACGACCCCGAACTGGCACAGATCCTGGCCGAGGCCGCCGACGCCAGCCGCGCCACCTACACCGAACTGCTGGCCAAGCTCGAAGCCAAGTTCGCTGACCAGCCCAACGCGGTGCTGCGGCGCAAGCAGGCCCGGCAGGCGGCCCGTGCGGTGCTGCCGAACGCCACCGAAACCCGCATCGTCGTAACCGGGAATTACCGGGCCTGGCGGCACTTCGTCGCGATGCGCGCCAGCGAACACGCCGACGTGGAAATCAGGCGGCTGGCCATCGAATGTCTGCGCCAGCTGATCGAGGTGGCGCCGGCGGTATTCGCCGATTTCGAGATCTCCACTCTTGCCGACGGAACCGAGGTCGCGACCAGTCCGTTAGCCACCGAAGCCTGAGGCGGTGAAGCCGGGGAAGGCTGCAGGTGGCGGCTCTCGTCGAGTGGGAGTCCAGGGCGCCGTCAATGCACACCCGCGGCCGTCAACGCACACTCGCGCGGGGCGCGGCGGTTCGGGCGCGCGCGGCGGCGAAATCGGTTTGGCACCGCCAGGTAATCTGGGAGCCGTGAGCTCCGTCGGATTCGATGCGCCCGCGCGTCTGGGAACCTTGCTGACCGCAATGGTGACGCCGTTTGCCGCCGATGGCTCGCTTGACACCGCCGCGGCGGCGCGGGTGGCAAACCACCTGGTCGACGCCGGCTGCGACGGCCTGGTCGTCTCGGGAACCACCGGCGAGTCGCCGACCACCACCGACGACGAGAAGATCGAGCTGCTGCGCGCCGTGCTGGAAGCCGTGGGCGACCGGGCCCGCGTGATCGCCGGCGCGGGCACCTATGACACCGCGCACAGCGTCAAGCTGGCGAAGGCCTGCGCGGCCGAGGGTGCGCACGGGCTGCTCGTGGTCACGCCGTACTACTCGAGGCCGCCGCAGCGCGGGCTGATCGCCCATTTCACCGCCGTCGCCGACGCGACCGAGCTGCCGGTGCTGCTCTACGACATCCCGCCGCGGTCGGTGGTGCCCATCGAGCCCGACACCATCCGCGCGCTGGCCGCCCACCCGAACATTGTCGGGATCAAGGACGCGAAGGCCGATCTGCACAGCGGCGGCCAGATCATCGCCGAAACCGGATTGGCCTACTACTCCGGCGACGACGCTCTCAACCTGCCCTGGCTGGCGATGGGCGGAATCGGCTTCATCAGCGTGATTTCGCACCTGGCCGCCGGCCAGCTACGGGAGTTGTTGTCCGCCTTCAATTCCGGTGATGTCGCGACCGCCCGCAAGATCAACGTATCGCTCGCCCCGCTGTGCAACGCGATGAGCCGCCTGGGCGGAGTGACGCTGTCCAAGGCCGGTCTGCGACTGCAGGGCATCGACGTCGGCGACCCCCGCCTGCCGCAGGTGGCGGCGACGCCCGAGCAGATCGACGCCCTGGTCGCCGACATGCGTGCGGCCTCGGTGCTTCGGTGACCCAAAGGGTGGCCTGACAGTGGAAGCAGACCTCAGCCCGCCAGGTCCGTTGACCGCAGGTGGGTTGCGGGTGACTGCGCTGGGCGGCATCAGCGAAATCGGCCGCAACATGACGGTGTTCGAGCACCTGGGCCGGCTGCTGATCATCGACTGCGGGGTGATGTTCCCCACCCACGACGAGCCCGGCGTCGACCTGATCCTGCCCGACCTACGCCACATCGAAGACCGGCTCGACGACATCGAGGCGCTGGTCCTGACGCATGCGCACGAGGACCACATCGGGGCGATCCCGTTCCTGCTCAAGCTGCGGCCCGACATCCCTGTGGTCGGTTCGAAGTTCACCTTGGCGATGGTCGCGGCCAAGTGCCGCGAGCACCGCATCAAGCCGGTGTTCGTCGAGGTCAAAGAGGGGCAAAGCAGCCGTCACGGCGTGTTCGACTGCGAATATTTCGCGGTGAACCACTCCATTCCCGATGCACTGGCCATCGCGGTGTACACCGGCGCGGGAACGGTCTTGCACACCGGCGACATCAAGCTCGACCAAACCCCGCTGGACGGCCGGCCCACCGATCTGCCCGGCATGTCGCGGCTGGGCGACGCCGGGGTGGACCTGTTCCTGTGTGACTCGACCAACTCCGAGCATCCCGGTGTCGGGCCCTCCGAAAGCGAAGTCGGCCCGACCCTGCACCGGCTGATCCGCGGTGCGGAAGGTCGCGTGATCGTGGCGTACTTCGCCTCCAACGTCGACCGGGTGCAGCAAATCATCGATGCCGCAGTGGCTCTGGGCCGACGAGTGTCGTTCGTCGGGCGGTCCATGGTGCGCAACATGAGCATCGCCCGCGATTTGGGATTCCTGCGGGTCGACGATTCCGACCTGATCGACATCGGGGCGGCGGAGATGATGGCGCCCGAGCGGGTGGTGCTGATCACCACCGGCACCCAGGGTGAGCCGATGGCGGCGTTGTCGCGGATGTCGCGCGGCGAGCATCGCAGTATCACGCTCACCGCGGGAGACCTGGTCGTGCTGTCCTCCTCGCTGATCCCTGGCAACGAGGAGGCCGTCTACGGCGTCATCGATGCGCTGTCCAAGATCGGCGCCCGGGTGGTTACCAATGCCCAAGCCCGGGTGCATGTTTCGGGCCACGCCTACGCCGGTGAGCTGCTCTTCCTGTACAACGGGGTGCGACCCCGCAATGTGATGCCGGTGCACGGCACGTGGCGCATGCTGCGCGCCAACGCCAAGCTGGCCGCCACCACCGGAGTGCCGGAGGAGTCAATCTTGTTGGCCGAGAACGGCGTCAGCGTCGATCTGGTCGGGGGCAGGGCGACGATCGCCGGGGCGGTGCCGGTCGGCATGATGTTCGTCGACGGGCTGGTCACCGGCGATGTCGGCGATATCACGCTGGGGGAGCGGCTGATTCTGTCCGAGGGGTTTGTCGCGGTGACGGTGGTGGTCACCCGCGGCACCGGGCGACCGGCCGCGACGCCGCATCTGCATTCGCGCGGATTCTCCGAGGATCCCAAGGCGCTCGAGCCCGTCGTGCGCAAGGTGGAAGAAGAGCTCGAAGCGCTGGTCGCCAACAACGTGACCGACCCGGTCCGGATCGCTCAGGGTGTGCGGCGCACCGTCGGCAAATGGGTCGGCGAAACCTATCGCCGGCACCCTATGATCGTGCCCACCGTCATCGAGGTGTGACGCTGTTCCGCGAAACGTAAACTGCCGCGGTACTTTTCGGTGTTCGTTTAGGTCACGCCCAGGATGCTGCTCAGCGAGCCGGTGATTTCGGCGAGGGACGTGACCAGGCGCTCTTCCTCGGCCTCGTTGGTAGCGGTCGCTACGGCAGCCGCTTTCTGCAGCGCGTCGTTGATGCGCTCCTCCACCGTCGCGGCGCCCAGCCTGAGCAGGCCCGGTTCGATATCGACGTCGGTCAAAACCAGTTGCGCGTTCAGGGTCACTGTGACGGTTTCGGTTTCGTCCGTGGCCGCGAAGGTGCCGGTGTCCGTTCGATGCATGTGGTCGTCGAGGACCGACTGAAACTGTTGCGCTTGCCGAAGCGCCTCGGCCACCTGCGGGTGCATTTGGTCGGTCATCGTTGGCGTCCTTTCCTTGCCGGCAGCAGCGTTGATGCGGGTCTGAACTGGTCACGTTTTCGGTCCAGTATTTCCTCAAGTTTAGGGCTACTTTTCCGTCCCGACCGCACGCATTTATCGGCTGTTTTCTTGATTGAATCTGATTGTCAGTTGCAGTTGATGCGCGAAAAAATTGGTGCAGCAACCACGCCGCGACCGGGGTTACGCTCAGTTGACGACGCGATGCCCGGGCCCGTCGTGCACGAAATCTGAAAGCATGAAGGGAACCTCCGATGTCTGTATTTACCTCTGCCGCAAGGTGTCTCGCCAGCCTGGCCAACCTGGGTCAACAGGGTGCCGGCCTGGGCCTCGATTTCGGTGGCTGGAGCGGCTCCGAACCGGGCGCCGAAGGCTGGGCGACGTCGGCGACCAATACCGCCGCCGCCCTTGGGTCTTTTGGGGGGTTTATTGCGGGCAGGGCGATGGATCGCCACGTGCAGTCCCTCTCGACGCTCGAGAAATTCGCCTTGGGCCAGAAGATGGGCGGAGAAAAGGGGATCGACGACTTCGCCAAAGGGGTCAGCATCATCTCCTGGACCATGACCACCGTCCAGCTTCTGCAGCTGACAACCGGATTCGGGACACCGTACGACGGAGCTTCCCTCAAAACCGGATCACAGCAATTCACCACCCTCGCCGCCCACCTGAAGTCCGCGCTTCCCGACACCGATTGGGTGGGCGACGCTTCGGAAGCCTATGCCGGCCAAGATAAGTCGCTGCAGAATATCGCGCAGACGATGGCCGACCTGGACAACCAGCTGGCGGCCCTGGTGAAAAACCAGGCCGACTGGGTCACCCACATGCAATTGGCTTTCGGCATCTTGAACGCTCTGCTTGCGACAGCTCTGATCATCGAGATGGTCATGACGTTCGCGGTGCCGGCCCCCGCCGGCCCCATCGCGGCGAAGGTCTTCGCGATCTCCGTTGCCAGTTTGGGGATTTCGGCTGCTGTTGCCTTCCTGGGTACTTTGCTGGGCTATTCGATCGAGAACGGGAAGAAGGCAGATGCGTTGGCGTCGAGCTACGCCGCGCTGGCCGCGGGGACCGTTCAGAACGATTCGGTTGCGCAGTCGAAGGTGGCCGCCTCGGGCGGCTCGACCGTATCGAGCTTCGAGACCATCTCGGCTGGCCTGTCGACGTTCTCCGCCGTCGCCGGCGCCCCGACGGTCGCGTCACCGCCGGCCGACGAGCGCCCGAAGCAGAGCGCGGCCGGCCCGGGCGGCGCGGCACCCGCGGCACCGGCAGCGCCCGCGGCGGCACCTGCGGCGCCGGCAGCCCCCGCGGCGGCACCTGCGGCGCCGGATTACGCGTCCTCGTCCACGCCGACGGGCACCATGCCCACGCTGGTTCAGGCGGCCGCCATGTCAGGACAGGCCACCAACCTGTCCAGCCGGGTGTCCCGGCCCGAAAACCTGGTCAGCCAGGCCAAGACGCAACTGCAGGACATCGTTACCGCCCAGGAGCACGAGCCGGTGCTGCCCGAGCTACTCAACGAAGCACCCGCGGGCTACGGCGCCGCGGGCGCTGGTGCGGGTACGGCCGGGGTCGCGCCAATCGCGGTAACACCGGTCCGCGACGAACCGGCGCAGTCGCCGACTACAGCGTGATTCACCAAATCAGGGTTTAAGGAGAAGTAACCATGGCTGACCTAACCGTCACACCGGAACACCTCGACAAGTTGGCGACATCGCAAACCCAAGCGGCCAGCCAGGCCACCACTGCCTCATCGGCGGGCTCCAATGTGGAAGTCGCCACTTGGGTCACCCACGGCATCATCAGCGGTGCGTCCAATGTGGCCTTCACCAAAGCCGCCGCCGCGCGGAAGAAGACGGCCGACGCGATGAGCAAGGCGTCAACCGAGCTCGCCGGCAAGCTGCGCACCGCGAAAGCCGTCTACGGAAGCGCCGACGACGAAGCGGGCAAGAATATCGACCGACAGCTCCTCGATCGCTGACGCCTTACGTCTTGACCGCGTAGGCCGACCATTCCAGCTGCGACGCTTTGAGTTTGCGGCCGGTGGGCTCGACGTAACGCCCGACCAGTTCGTCCGGTCCGGCCTGCTCGACCAGTCGCCATCCGTATTCGGCGATGAAGTCGGCGACTTGGTCGGGTTCGATGCCGAAATGCCAAAGTTGTTGGCGCTGGCGTACTTTGCGATACAGCGTGCGGGTGCCGTAGCGATTGGTCCCGTCGATGAAGTCGCGGCGAACGTAGGTGAACACCAGCCGGCTGCCCGACGCGGCCGCACGCAGTCCGTCCAGGGTGCGCCGCACTCCGGCCTCGGTGAGGTACTGCGTGACGCCTTCGCAGATGAAGAACGCCCGGTAATCGGTGTGATAGCCGTGTTCGGCGAGCGCGGTGAGCAGGTCGTCGCGCTCGAAATCCAGGGCCACCAAGCGAACCGAGAGCGGTGGGCCGCCCAGCACCCGCTGCACCGTCTTGGCCTTGCGGGCGATGTTGACCGGCAGGTCCACTTCGAAGACCGGGATGCGGACCCGCCGGTTGAGCAGGTAGGCCCGGGTGTCCAACCCGGCGCCGAGGACCACGACCGCATTGATGTCGTCGAGCGATTCGGTGATCTTATCGGCGATGAAACGCTTGCGGCAGGCCAGGTTTGCCCACAGTCCGGGGCCGGCCCATTCCGATGAACGGATCATCAGGCGGCGGATCGGCGCCGACCGGGTGGTGGCGACTAGCCAGCGCAGTGGGGCCGGCAAGAACAGGTCCGCGAGGTCGTCGTCCACCAGGCGGCGCCCGGCCGGTTCGTTCTGTTCGACGGCGGCCAACACCATCGGGCCAAAAGCGGTCTGTGCAGCGGGGTTTCGCGCTATGGCAGCTACTTGTTCAAAAAGCCCGCGTCGACCGGCAAGGTCACCCCGGTGATGTAGCGCGCCTGGTCGGACATCAGCCATGCCACCGCGTTGGCGATGTCCTCGGCGTCCAGCGTCTCCACCGGCATCGCGTTGCCCATGGCTCCGGGCGTGTCGGTCGCGGCGGCCATCTTGGCCAGCCATTCGCGGGTGAACTCGTTGTTGATCATCGGCGTCTCCACGCCGGAGGGATGAATCGAGTTGATCCGGATCATTTGCTGGGCAAGCAGATTCGCGTACACCCGCATCAGCCCGACCACCCCGTGTTTGGCGGCGGCATAGCCGACCGAGCCGGCGTCCGGGCTGCCGACGCCGGCCAGGCCCGCGGCCGAACTGATCAGCACGATCGACCCGCCGTCGCCCTGCTTGACCATCGTGGGTATCGAGGCCTTGATGGTGTTGTAGACACCGGTGAGGTTGACGTCGATGACATCGTGCCAGCCGTCGTCACCGGATTGCATCGGGGCGATGCCGGCGTTGGCCACCACGATGTCGAGCCGACCGAGCTCGTCGATACCGGCCCGCACCGCGGCCGACAGCGACTCGCGATCCCGCACGTCGGCCTGTTTGGCCACGATGCGGGCGCCGGTGTCCTCGACGAGTTTGACGGTGGCCCCCAGGTCCTCGGGCGTGGCCAGGGCGTAGGGAACGCTGGCGATCGGCGCGCAGATGTCGATCGCGATCACGTCGGCGCCGTCGCTGGCCAGTCGCACCGCGTGGGCACGGCCCTGACCGCGGGCCGCACCGGTGATCAGCGCGACCTTTCCCTTCAGCGGCCCGCCCGGGCCATCCGCTGTCACTTGCGCAGTTGTCCCTTGTCCGGGTCGCCCGCGGGAATGGGCTGCAGTGTCTTGATGTCCGGCGCTCCGGCCAGGTGCTCATCGGCCGCCGCGAACAGCTTGCCGATGGCGGGCGCCGTGCTGTGCACCTTGAGTGCCTCCTCGTCGGCCCACTGCTCGATGAAGACGAACGTTTCGCCGCTCTGTTGCACCGAGTAGAGCTGGCAACCCGGCTCTTCGTGAACCTCCTCGACCGCCGCGGTGAGGATGTCGCGGACGGTGTCGACCGACTCGGGTTTGACGGTCAGGGTGGCGACGACGACGGGCATGCGGAGCTCCTTGAGGGGTAGCGGCGGGATGATTGTCACCCTGACTCACGCGCGAATAGCGGCTGCCGGCATGCCCGTCGCGGCTGAGGGGGGTCGTTTCGTCCCCGCCGAGGCGTTTGGGCGACCGAATTGACACCCGTTTGTGACCCGTGTGGCAGATGGTGAATATGGGGTTCATGCGACTAGGCTGGAGCCCATGGCTAGTAAGACCGCTGCTCGCTCCGGAACCAGAACGAGCAGGTCAAAGGCCACTTCGCGGTCTAGCGGGTCGCGAAGTGCGCGACCCGCACCTCCCCGCAAGAAGGCCAATAGGCCCCGCAAACGGCACCACCGGTCCCTGCTTGTTGCCGCCGGGATCACCGGCGCGCGGGCCATCCGGGCCACCTGGCTGATGGCGGCACGGGGCACCGGCGGCGCGGCGCGCTCGATCGGGCGGGCCCGTGACATCGATCCCGGGCACCGCCGCGACGGGGTCGCACTGGTGCTGTTGGCCCTTGCCGTCGTGGTCGCCGCGAGCTCGTGGTTCGATGCGGCGCGGCCAGTCGGCGCGTGGGTCGACACGGTGCTGCGCACGTTCATCGGTGCCGGTGTCCTGGCGTTGCCGGCCGTCCTCGGGGCGGTCGCGGTGGTGCTGATGCGCACCGCGCCCAACCCCGAGGCACGGCCGCGGCTGATTCTGGGTGCGAGCATGATCAGCTTTTCGCTGCTCGGGCTGCGTCACCTGTGGTCGGGTTCGCCGGGAGACCCCGAAATGCGCCGTTGCGCAGCGGGATTCATCGGCTTCGCGATCGGCGGCCCGCTGGCCGACGGGCTGACGCCCTGGATCGCCGCACCGCTGTTGTTCATCGGCGCGCTGTTCGGCCTGCTGCTGCTGACCGGCACTACCATCCGCGAGCTGCCCGAGATGACGCGGGCCCTGTTCGGCATGCCGTTCGTGGACGACTACTACGCCGACGAGGACGACGACGGCTACGCCGATGACGAAGCGCGCGAAGACTTTTCCGATGGTTACTACGACGACGGCACACCCGACGAGGAGCCGCCGGCGTGGCCGTCCGCCGCCAAGGCTCCCGTCTCGCTCGACGAGCCGCCGGCCGACGAGACGCCGACCGTTCCGGCCGTCCCCAAAAGCCGCCGTCGGGCCGCCAAGAAGCAGGACACCCAGGTGCTGGACCGGGTCGTCGAGGGTCCGTACACGCTGCCGTCGATGGACCTGCTGGTGGCCGGCGACCCGCCCAAGAAGCGCAGCGCCGCCAACACCCAGATGGGCGAGGCCATCGGCGAGGTGCTGACCCAGTTCAAGGTCGACGCCGCGGTCACCGGCTGCACCCGCGGTCCCACGGTGACTCGCTACGAGGTGGAGCTCGGGCCGGGCGTCAAGGTCGAGAAAATCACTGCGCTGCAGAAGAACATCGCCTACGCGGTGGCCACCGAGAGCGTCCGGATGCTCGCCCCGATCCCCGGCAAGTCCGCGGTCGGCATCGAGGTACCCAACACCGACCGCGAAATGGTGCGCCTGGCCGACGTGCTCACCGACCCGTCGACCCGCCGCGACCACCACCCGCTGATCATCGGGCTGGGCAAGGACATCGAGGGCGAGATGATCTCGGCCAACCTCGCCAAGATGCCGCACCTGCTGGTGGCCGGCTCCACCGGTTCCGGCAAGTCCAGCTTCGTCAACTCCATGCTGGTGTCGCTGCTGACCCGGGCCACCCCGGAAGAGGTCAGGATGATCCTGATCGACCCGAAGATGGTGGAACTGACGCCCTACGAAGGCATTCCGCACCTGATCACCCCGATCATCACGCAGCCGAAGAAGGCCGCGGCCGCGCTGGCCTGGCTGGTCGAGGAGATGGAGCAGCGCTACCAGGACATGCAGGCGTCGCGGGTGCGTCACATCGACGACTTCAACGCGAAAGTGCGCAGTGGCGAGATCACCGCGCCGCTGGGCAGCCAGCGTGAGTACCGGCCCTACCCGTACGTGGTGGCGATCGTCGACGAGCTGGCCGACCTGATGATGACCGCACCGCGTGACGTCGAGGACGCGATCGTGCGCATCACCCAGAAGGCCCGCGCCGCAGGCATCCACCTGGTGCTGGCCACCCAGCGACCGTCCGTCGACGTGGTCACCGGCCTGATCAAGACCAACGTGCCGTCGCGGCTGGCCTTCGCTACGTCGTCGCTGACCGACAGCCGGGTCATCCTCGACCAGCAGGGTGCGGAGAAGCTGATCGGCATGGGCGACGGCCTGTTCCTGCCGATGGGCGCCAACAAGCCGCTGCGGTTGCAGGGCGCCTACATCACCGACGAGGAGATCCACGCCGTCGTCGCCGCCTGCAAGGACCAGGCCGAACCCGAATACACCGACGGCGTCACCACCGCCAAGCCCACGGCCGAGCGCACGGACGTCGACCCCGATATCGGTGACGACATGGACGTCTTCCTGCAGGCCGTCGAGCTGGTGGTGTCCAGCCAGTTCGGCTCCACGTCGATGCTGCAGCGCAAACTGCGCGTCGGCTTCGCCAAGGCCGGCCGTTTGATGGACCTGATGGAGACCCGCGGCATCGTCGGGCCCAGCGAAGGATCCAAGGCGCGCGAGGTGCTGGTCAAGCCCGACGAACTGGCCGGGACGCTGGCTTTGATCCGCGGCGGGGCCAACGCCGACGGATCCGACGACGACGGCGAGTAGCCACCAGAGCACGTTAGGCGGATGGGCAGCGCGTCAGAGGTGCAGCAGCATCCGGGTGTTGCCCAGGATGTTCGGCTTGACGTAGCTCAGGTCCAGGAATTCGGCCACACCGATGTCGTAGGAGCGGCACATCTCCTCGAACACCTCGGCGGTGACGGGCGTGCCCTCGATCTCGGTGAACCCATGCCGGCCGAAGAACTCGGTTTCGAAGGTCAGCACAAAGATCCGTTTCAGCTGCAGCTCTCGCGCGACGTCGATGAGCCGCGTGACGATCGCGTGGCCGACACCGTGTCCGGTCGCCGCGGGATCGACCGCGATGGTGCGGATCTCGCCGAGATCCGACCAGAACACGTGTAACGCGCCGCAGCCGACCACGTGGGCGTCCAGTTCGGCCACCCAGAACTCCTGGACGGCCTCATACAGCGTCACCAGGGCCTTTTCCAGCAGGATCTTGCCCGCATAGGTGTCGACGAGGTGCTTGATCGCGGGGACGTCGGATGTGCGCGCGCGCCGGACTACCAGCTTCTGGCTATCCAGAGAACGTTCGGTCACGGGTAACAGTATTGACATCCGGGGCGGCTGTGCTGGTCACCGGTTATTCTGTTGCGGTGTCGGGGCAGCCGCAGACAGGACCCGTGGCAGGGCGTGTCAGCATCGCCAACCTCGCCAATGTCCTGACGTTGTCGCGGCTGGTGCTGGTTCCGATCTTCCTGCTCGCATTGTTCGCCGGGGGCGGTCACGAAACCGTGGCGCGGATCGCGGCGTTCGTGGTGTTCGCGGTGGCATGTATCACCGACCGGCTGGACGGCCTGCTGGCCCGCAATTACGGCATGGCGACCGAGTTCGGCGCATTCGTCGATCCGATCGCCGACAAGATGCTGATCGGGTCGGCGCTGGTGGGACTGTCGATGCTCGGCGACCTGCCCTGGTGGGTGACCGTGCTGATCCTGAGCCGCGAGATCGGGGTGACGCTGTTGCGGCTGGCCGTGATTCGGCGCGGTGTCATCCCGGCCAGCTGGGGCGGCAAACTCAAGACGTTTGTCCAGGCGGTGGCCATCGGGTTGTTCGTGCTGCCGCTGTCGGGGCCGTTCCTGGTGGCGGCGTCGGTGGTGATGGCGGCCGCGATCCTGCTGACCGTGGTCACCGGAATCGACTACGTGGTCTCGACCGTCAGGGAAGTGCGGCGCACGGGAACCTAGACGGCCGCTGCTGGCGTTGACCTGATGAAGCAGCTTTGCTCTAGACGAAGGAGAGCAGGATGTCGCCATCGGTGCGCGAGGTCATCGGCGAGGTGTTGCGCCTGGCCCGAACGACACAGGGCCGAACGCTGCGCGAGGTATCGGACACGGCCCGGGTGAGCCTCGGGTATCTCTCGGAGGTCGAGCGTGGCCGCAAAGAGGCCTCCAGCGAGCTGTTGAACGCGATCTGCGACGCGCTGGACGTCCCGGTGTCGACGGTGCTCACCGATGCTGGTGAGCGGATGGCGAGCGAGGAGCGCGCTCAGCCCAATGCCGAGGCGAGCACGACCTCCATCGATGCCAGCACCAAGGTCGTCATCCCGCCGGTGGCGACGCTCGCGGCGGTCTGAGCGCGCCAGGGGTGGGGGGATCGGCGCCGACCCGATAAATTGAGCGACAGGCCCAACCGGCACAAGAAGCGAAGGCGGACCTAACTCATGGCCAATCCGCTCGTCAAAGCGTGGAAATACGTCATGGCGCTGTTCAACGCGAAAATTGACGAGCACGCCGACCCCAAGATCCAGATTCAGCAAGCCATCGAGGAAGCCCAGCGAACACATCAGGCGCTGACCCAACAGGCCGCGCAGGTGATCGGCAACCAGCGTCAGCTGGAGATGCGGCTCAACCGGCAGCTGGCCGACATCGAGAAGCTTCAGGTCAACGTGCGTCAGGCGCTGACGCTGGCCGACCAGGCCACCGCCGCCGGCGATGCCGCCAAGGCCGCGGAGTACACCAACGCCGCCGAGGCGTTCGCGGCTCAGCTGGTCACCGCCGAGCAGAGCGTCGAAGACCTCAAGACATTGCACGACCAAGCCCTGGGCGCGGCGGCGCAGGCCAAGAAGGCCGTCGAACGCAACGCGATGGTGTTGCAGCAGAAGATCGCCGAGCGCACCAAGCTGCTCAGCCAGCTCGAGCAGGCGAAGATGCAGGAGCAGGTCAGCGCATCGCTGCGGTCGATGAGCGAGATCGCCCCGCCGGGCAACACCCCGAGCCTCGACGAGGTGCGCGACAAGATCGAGCGCCGCTACGCCAATGCGGTCGGCTCCGCCGAGCTCGCCCAGAATTCGGTGCAGGGCCGGATGCTCGAGGTGCAGCAGGCCAGCGTCGAGATGGCGGGTCATTCCCGGCTCGAGCAAATCCGCGCGTCGATGCGGGGCGAGGCCCTGCCGACGGGCGTAACACCCGCGGCCCCCGGACCCACGCCGGCCACCCCCGCCGAGGGACAAATCGCCGAGAAACCCTTCGGTCAGTAGCCTGACGGTCGGCATGACATGGCGGTGAAGACAGCGCAGCGCCGTCCTTGGCGGGCACTGCTGCAGCACGGGCTGGACACCGCCGCCGATCTGTCCGGCTTCGTCGCCCAGAAGATCAGTGCGGCCGCCGATCCGCGGGCCCGGCTGCTGCGCCGTCGCCGTCGAGCATTGCGCTGGGCCTGGATCTTCACCGTCGGCAGCGTGTTCTGGGGTGTGGTCACGGCCGTGCTGGCGTGGTGGGGCTGGTTCGTGCTGCTGCTGCAGATCACCGGCGCGATCGCGGTGATCGAGGTGATTCCCGCGACGCTGCTGTTCTTCCGCTACCACTGGCTCAAGGCCGAGCCGCTGCCGGCCAGCCGGCCGCTCAACGCCCGACGACTGCCGCCCCCGGGCTCCGCGGCGCGCCCGGCGATGTATGCGCTCGGCGCCTCCGAGCGCGGGTTCTTCTCGTTGCTGGGCGTCATCGAGCGCGGCGCGATGCTGCCCTCCGACGAGATCGGCGACCTGACCGCGGCGGCGAACAAGACCTCCGCGGCGATGGCCTCCACCGCCGCGGAAGTGGTGTCGATGGAGCGCGCAGCGCACAACTCGGAATCGTCGCGGGCGTACCTGGTGCCGACCATCAACGCGTTCACCGCTCAGCTCAGCGCCGGCGTCCGGCAGTACAACGAAATGGTCACCGCCGCAGCGCAGTTGGTTTCGTCGGCGAACGGTGATGGATTAGCGGACGCGCACCAGCGCTACCGGGCCGAATTGGTCGAGACCACCGATCGCCTCACCGGTTGGGCGCGGGCATTCGACGAACTCGGCGGTCTGCCGCCCCGCTAGAAGCCGCTAGAAGCCGCCGGGAATCGGCTAGAACGAGGCTTTGAGCGACGGCAATACCAGCGCCGCCACTCCGCGCAGCAACGCCTTGGTCATGTCGAAGAAGTCAAAGTAGTCCCGCCACAACGTGATTCGTCCATTGTGGACCTCGAACACCCCGCACACCCAGAACTGCAGGCGCAGCGGGCCCAGGATCAACGCATCGCTGCGCTCGGTGAGCACCGCAGCGCCGTCGGCGGCGATGCGGTGGATCTTGACCTCGAACCCCGCCCGGCCGTCCATTCGGCGGAACAGCTTCATCGCCGCGGTGCGGCCATGGATCGTCGGCAATCCGACGTTTTCGTAGACGAGGTTGTCGTCCAGCGAGGCGTCCGCGGTTTCGTAGTCCGCGTCCATCAGGGCGTTCAGAAAAGTCTCGACCGTGCGCGTGTTCGCGACGGCTGTCCCAGTCAGCTCGGCCATGGTGCCAGCGTAGGCGCGTGCTCCTCGGACGCTGTGGCAGGGTAAGGCGGTGCGAGTCGCCGTCGTCGCCGGGCCGGATCCCGGGCACTCGTTTCCCGCGATCGCGCTGTGTCAGCGCTTCCGGGACGCGGGCGACGAGCCCACGCTGTTCACCGGCGAGGAATGGATCCAGGCCGCCCGCGACGCCGGTGTCTGCGCCGTCGCGCTGGACGGTCTGGCCGCCACCGACGAGGACGTCGACGCCGGGGCCCGAATCCACCGGCGTGCGGCCCGGATGGCGGTGCTCAATGTGCCGGCGCTGCGCGACCTGGCACCCGACCTGGTGGTGTCCGACGTCATCACCGCCGGCGGCGGCATGGCCGCCGAGCTGCTCGGGATCCCGTGGATCGAGCTCAACCCGCATCCGCTGTACCTGCCGTCGAAAGGGCTGCCGCCGATCGGCAGCGGGCTGGAGCCCGGTACCGGCATTCGCGGGCGGCTGCGCGATGCCACGATGCGGGCGCTGACGGCTCGATCGGTGCGCGCGGGCCTGCGGCAGCGTCAGGCCTCCCGGGCCGAGATCGGCCTGCCGGCGCGCGATCCCGGGCCGCTGCGACGGCTGATCGCCACGCTGCCCGCGCTGGAAGTGTCCCGCCCGGACTGGCCCGACGAGGCCGTCGTGGTCGGACCGCTGCACTTCGAGCCGACCGATCGCATCCTCGAGGTGCCCGACGGTTCCGGGCCGGTGGTCGTGATCGCGCCGTCGACCGCCCTGATCGGCACCGAAGGGCTGGCCGAAGTCGCGCTGGGCTGTCTGACGCCGGGGGAGACGCTGCCGGCGGGGTCGCGCCTGCTGGTGTCGCGGCTGGACGGACCGGACCTGACGGTGCCGCCGTGGGCGGCCGTCGGGCTGGGACGCCAGGACGAGCTGCTGGCGCACGCCGATCTGGTGATCTGCGGCGGTGGCCACGGAATGCTGGCCAAGACGCTGCTGGCCGGTGTGCCGCTGGTGGTGGTGCCCGGCGGCGGCGACCAGTGGGAACTCGCGAATCGGGTGACGCGGCAGGGGAGCGCGCGGCTGATCCGGCCGCTGACCGCCGACGCGTTGGTGGAGGCGGTCAACGATGTGCTGGCGGCGCCCCGCTACCGCGAAGCCGCGCGCACCGCCGCGTCTGGCATCCACCGCGTCGCCGACCCGGTGCGGGTATGCCACCAAGCGCTGGGGCTCACGAAATGACCCGGCTCGGTATGTTGGCTGGCGTGCGGCTGACGGAGTTCAACGAGCGGGTGGTGCTGCGATTCGGCGCGGCGTACGGCGCATCGGTGCTGGTAGACCACGTGCTCCCGGGTTTCGGAGGGCGGACCGCCGCCCAAGCGATCGAGGATGGCGTCGAGCCCCGCGACGTGTGGCGGGCGTTGTGCGTCGACTTCGACGTGCCGCGCGAGCAGTGGTGAGCCGCCAGGCACGCTCAGCGCCGGCCGGCTCGCGGCGCTGAGCGAAACACGCAGTCGCCGCACACGGATCGTCCGGGGAGACGATAGAACAGGCAGCAGCTGTCGCGCTTGAACCCCAGATGGGAGCCGGTGATGGCGCCGGACCCGGACAGCACGCCCGTGTTCAGCAGCGCTTCGGTGCTCTCGACGATCCGCGCGCGCAGGTCGGGCCGGGCGGCGAGCAGCGCCCGTGACGCGCCGACGAGCGCGGACGCGATGTTGCCCGCCAGCAGGGCAGGCGCCAGTTTGACCTGCAGGCCGGCCGCAAACGGCTGCATATGGTGTTGCACCACAACGTGATACAACTGTGCCGCGACGTCGGTGACCGGCTCTCCGACGGGTTTGGGCAGGCGTAGCTGCGCCCCGTCGTCGGCACGCTGCAGGTCTGTCAGGTCCGGGACGACGCCGCGGGCCAACGCGCAGGCCAGCACCGGTGACCACAGCCGGGTGGCGTGGCCGAGGTGGACCAGCGAGGCGCCGATCCGTAGGTCCGCGGTGTTGTAGCGCTGTGCGGTGGTGTCGATCAAACCGGCAAAGCCGTCGGCGTAGTCCCGGCGGACCGGGTGCCATCCTGTCGCGGCGCCGCCCACGGTCAGCGCGAAAACCCCTTGTAGGACGATATTGCGTCGAGCATGCCGGAGATATCCATGCGTGCGCATCCAGCCTCTCTGGGGAGATCCGCCCCAGCGTCTAGTGAGGAAGCGCCGACGGTGAGTATCTGGCTCTCGGGTCGTGATGTGCCCGATCACAGTGGCGGGACCGCACCGGATTCGCACCGGTTTCCTCAGTAGTACGCGGGCCCGTCGACGCCTTTTCGGACGATATTGCCACACCGAATCCGTACGGCGTGTCGAACTCGAATCGAACAGGTGTTCGTCTACTGTGGGGATCGTTCGAGCGAATCTGTCGGTGGGGCTGTCTAACGTCTCGGCCAACCGACCGATACCGGTCAGAAGAACAACGACCACAGGAGAGACACCATGGCGCAGGCGCCCGACCGCGAAAAGGCCCTCGAACTGGCAATGGCCCAGATCGAGAAGAGCTACGGCAAAGGCTCGGTGATGCGTCTCGGCGACGAGACACGTCAACCGATCTCAATCATTCCGACCGGATCCATCGCGCTGGACGTGGCCCTTGGCATCGGCGGGCTGCCCCGCGGCCGGGTCGTGGAGATCTACGGCCCGGAGTCCTCGGGTAAGACCACCGTTGCCCTGCACGCGGTGGCCAATGCCCAGGCGGCCGGCGGCGTCGCGGCGTTCATCGACGCCGAGCACGCCCTGGACCCGGAGTACGCCAAGAAACTCGGCGTCGACACCGATTCCCTGCTGGTCAGCCAGCCCGACACCGGTGAGCAGGCGCTGGAGATCGCCGACATGCTGATTCGCTCCGGTGCCCTGGACATTCTGGTCATCGACTCGGTGGCCGCACTGGTGCCGCGCGCGGAACTCGAGGGCGAGATGGGCGACAGCCACGTCGGCCTGCAGGCCCGGCTGATGAGCCAGGCGCTGCGGAAGATGACTGGTGCGCTGAACAATTCGGGAACAACGGCGATCTTCATCAACCAGCTCCGCGAGAAGATCGGCGTGATGTTCGGCAGCCCGGAAACCACCACGGGTGGAAAGGCTTTGAAGTTCTACGCGTCGGTGCGCCTGGACGTGCGCCGGATCGAGACGCTCAAGGACGGCTCCGACGCGGTCGGTAACCGCACCCGGGTCAAGATCGTCAAGAACAAGGTGGCCCCGCCGTTCAAGCAGGCTGAGTTCGACATCCTCTACGGCCGGGGTATCAGCAGAGAGGGCTCGCTGATCGACATGGGCGTGGACCAGGGCTTCATCCGCAAGTCCGGGTCCTGGTTCACCTACGAGGGCGAACAGCTCGGCCAGGGCAAGGAGAACGTCCGCAACTTCTTGATGGAGAACGCCGACATCGCCAACGAGATCGAGAAGAAGATCAAGGAAAAGATGGGCATTGGCGCAGTGGTAACCGATGACGACGTCTTGCCCGCCCCCGTCGATTTCTGAGCCATCCCGCGAAGAGCAGGCGCGGGCGTTGTGCCTGCGCCTGCTCACCGCGAGGTCGCACACCCGGGCCGAGTTGTCCGGTCAGCTCGCAAAACGCGGATATCCCGGCGACGTCAGCGCCCGGGTGCTCGACCGGCTGGCCGCCGCCGGGCTGGTGGATGACGCCGACTTCGCCGAACAGTGGGTGCGGTCCCGGCACGCCCGCGCGGGAAAGAGTAAGCGCGCCTTGGCCGCCGAGCTGCACACCAAAGGCGTCGACAAAGAGACCATCAACACGGCGCTGGCCGCCCTCGACGCCGGCGCCGAGCGAGACCGGGCCGAAGAACTGGTGCGGGCCAAGTTGCGGCGCGACACGCTCGGTGCGGACGACACGCGGATCACTCGCCGGCTGGTGGGAATGCTGGCCCGCCGCGGCTACAGCCAGAACCTGGCTTGCGAGGTCGTCCTCGCCGAGCTGAACGCCGAGCGGGAACGCCGCCGGGTGTAACAACCTGCGGGTTAATGCCTCGGGCGCTGGTCGCCGTACCATGGCCCCGTGACTTCGACGGTGGCCCGAGACGTTTCGGAGGCGCGTACCTACCAGGTGCGCACCTACGGCTGCCAGATGAACGTCCACGACTCCGAACGGTTGGCGGGTCTGCTCGAGGCGGCCGGCTATCAGCGCGCCGACGAGGGCACCGACGCGGATGTGGTGGTCTTCAACACCTGCGCGGTGCGCGAGAACGCCGACAACAAGCTGTACGGCAATATCAGCCACCTGGCCCCGCGCAAGCGCGACAACCCCGACATGCAGATCGCGGTCGGCGGCTGTCTGGCCCAAAAGGACCGAGAAGCGTTGCTGCGCAAGGCGCCGTGGGTCGACGTGGTATTCGGCACGCACAACATCGGCTCGCTGCCGACGCTGCTCGACCGGGCTCGGCACAACAAGGTCGCCCAGGTCGAAATCGTCGAAGCGCTGCAGGAGTTTCCCTCCTCGCTGCCCAGCGCTCGCGAATCCGCTTATGCTGCTTGGGTTTCCATCTCCGTGGGCTGCAACAACAGCTGTACCTTCTGCATTGTCCCGTCGCTGCGGGGCAAGGAGGTCGACCGGAGCCCGTCGGACATCCTGGCCGAGGTGCGATCGCTGGTCGACGACGGCGTGCTGGAAATCACGCTGCTGGGACAGAACGTCAACGCTTACGGCGTCTCGTTCGCCGATCCGGCGCTGCCCCGCAACCGTGGCGCCTTTGCCGAATTGCTGCGGGCCTGTGGCGGCATCGACGGCCTCGAACGTGTGCGGTTCACCTCTCCACATCCGGCGGAGTTCACCGACGATGTCATCGAGGCGATGGCCCAGACGCCGAATGTCTGCCCGGCCTTGCATATGCCGTTGCAGTCGGGGTCGGACCGGATGCTGCGCGCGATGCGCAGGTCCTACCGTGCCGAGCGCTACCTGGGCATCATCGACCGGGTTCGCGCGGTGATGCCACACGCGGCGATCACCACCGACCTCATCGTCGGATTCCCCGGCGAAACCGAAGAGGACTTCGCGGCCACCCTCGACGTGGTGCGCCAGGCCCGGTTCGCGGCCGCGTTCACCTTCCAGTATTCCAAGCGGCCCGGTACCCCGGCCGCCGAACTCGCCGGGCAGCTACCGAAAGATGTTGTGCAGGAACGCTATATGCGGCTGATCGAACTGCAGGAGCAGATCTCGCTGGAGGGCAACCGCGCACTGATCGGCCAGAGGGTCGAATTGCTGGTCGCCACCGGCGAAGGTCGCAAGGACGCGCGCACCTCCCGCATGACGGGGCGGGCGCGCGACGGCCGGCTGGTCCACTTCGCCGCCGACACCTCGGTGCGGCCCGGCGATATCATCACCACCGCGGTCACCGAGGCCGCACCGCATCACCTGATCGCCGACGCCGGCATCCTGAACCACCGCCGCACCAGAGCCGGTGACGCGCACGCCGCCGGACAGCGCCCGCGCGGTATCGGGTTGGGCATGCCCGGCATCGGGCCGGCGATCGAATCGGTCGAACCGTTGGGATGTAATCGATGATGAAGAAAGAACACACGGATTTTGACGCCCTGCGCGCCGAAATTGAGGCTGCAGAACGTCGCGTTGCGCGCGAAATCGACCCCGGCCCAAGGGCATTCATCGTCGCCATCCTGGTGTTCGTGCTGCTGGGATCGTTCATCCTGCCGCACACCGGCCAGGTTCGCGGTTGGGACGTATTGTTCAGCAGCCATGGCGCCGCAGCGGCCGCGTTGTCGCTGCCGTCGAAGGTCTTCTCGTGGCTGGCACTGGTTTTCGGCGTCGGGTTCTCGATGCTGGCGTTGCTGACCCGCCGCTGGGTGCTGGCCTGGATCGCGCTGGCGGGTTCGTCGATAGCCGGCGCGACCGGCCTGTTGGCCGTGTGGTCTCGCCAGACCGCGGCCGCCGGCAGTCCCGGCCCCGGTGTCGGGCTGTGGGTGGCCTGGATCACCGTGATTCTGTTGACGTTTCACTGGGCCCGCGTGGTCTGGTCGCGCACGCTCGTGCAGCTCGCGTCCGAGGAGCAGCGGCGCCGGATCAGCGCCGAGCAACAGTCCAGGACGCTGCTGCAGACCCTGGGCGACCAGGACACGCCCGCGGGTCCCGGAGCCGAGTCGCCCCCGGACCAACCAGAGGGTCGCTAGGACCTGCGGGTCAGCGCCTCAGCGGCGGCCTGGGCCCACTGCCGCCATTGTTCGGCGTTGGCCTGTGCCTCTTGGGCTTCCTTGGTCCGCCCGGCCGCGGCCGCCTTGCGGGCCTGTTGCTCGTAGTGCTCGGCGCGGGTCGCGAACTGCTCGGCGCGGGCCTGCGCCTCGGGGTCGGACCAATTCGCCTCGCCGGCGTCGCGCACCTTCTTCTCGACGGCGCGCAGCCGCCGCTCCAGGTCGGCCGACCGCTCCCGGGGCACCTTGCCGATCGCGTCCCACTTGTCGGCGATCGCCCGCAGCGCCGCCCGGGCGGCTTCGTGGTTGCCGGTGTCGATCTTCTCGGCCTCGGCCAACAGCGCCTCCTTGGCGGTGGCGTTGGCCGCGAATCCCGCATCCTTTTCCGCCGACACGGCATTGCGGGCGGAGAAGAAGGCGTCCTGGGCGGCCTTGAACCGCTTCCACAGCGCGTCGTCGACCTCGCGGGTCGCGCGCCCCGCCGATTTCCATTCGGTCAGCAGCTTGCGGAATTCGGCACTCGTGCCGGCCCAGTCCGTCGAATCGGACAACTCCTCGGCCCGCTCGCACAACCGTTCCTTGGACTGCCGCACTCCGGCGCGCTCGCGGTCCAACTCGGCGAAGTGTGAACCCCGCCGCCGGTTGAACGCTTCGCGCGCCGCCGAATAGCGCTTCCACAGCGCGTCGTCGACCTTGCGATCCAGGCCGTTGATCGTCTTCCACTCATCGAGGATCTCGCGCATCCGGTCCCCGGCGACCTTCCAGTGCGTCGAGTTGGCGGCCAGCTCCTCGGCCTCGGCGGCGAGCGCCTCCTTGCGGGCGGTCTGGGCGGCTCGATGCTCGTCGCGCCGCGAGCGGTCGGCGACGACCGTGGCATCGGCTTGCTCCACCAAGGTGGTCAGCCGGCCCGCCAGCGCGTCGATGTCGCCCAGCACGGACGCCGTCGGCAACGTGTCGGCCAGCGCGGCGGCGTTGGCCTTGATCTTGCGGGCATCGCCGCTCCCGGAGGCCAGTCGCTCCTCCAACAGCGTGACCTCGGTGCTCAGGTCCTCGAATCGCCGGCCGAAGTGGGCGAATGCCGCCTCACGGTCACCGGCCTGCCAGGAACCGATGATGCGCTCGCCGGCCGAGCTGACCAGCCACACCGTCCCGTCGTCGTCGACGCGTCCGTACTGGTGCGGATTGCTGGTGGGGGGCAACACCACCGGGTGGGCGCCGGGTCGCGGTGTCGGTCCTGGGCGGGGACCCGGTCGCGGCCCCGGACGCGGTGCCGGCTTGGGCGCGTCGCTGGAGCGGAGCTCGTCATCGGTCATGCTCATTTACACCCTTTCGCGCGCTCGGTTGCCCGCGCATCTGCCGCGCATAGCGGCGCCTCTACGGTCGGGAGACTGTTGCGGTCGACAGCTGCTCCGTCACCGATTCCACCAGTATTCAAGCAGCTTGGGGGCCGTATGCCGCAACCTGATTGTCGCGACTGGGACCGCCCGCTGTGCAACAGTGGGTGCACCCAGCACGTTTCCCCGTCGACCGCCCGTGACCTCGGAGAGAACCCGCGTATGGACAAGGTGGATATCGCCGCGCTGCTCGCGTTGAGTTCCGCGCTGTGCGTCGCGATCGGCGACGTCCTCCAGCAACGCGCGACGCACCGGATCACCGACACTTCGCTCGGCCAGATGCAGCTGTTCGCAAAGCTGGCCCGCAATCAGCGGTGGCGGTGGCCGCGACCGCCGAGCTCGCCCGCGTCGACGCCGTCGCGACCAGCAAACGGGTCGAGGCGGCGCTCGGTGACGCCGCTCGGCAACTGGCCTAGCTTCCGCACCGAGGCCGGGTAACGGTTCGGTTCCACCGTCTCCGGGGCCGTAGGGGCACCGCGCCGAGCCGGTACCGTGTGAGTGACAATTGGTGTTGCTGGTACTTGTGGGGCTGGAGGGGGCACGCCAAGATAGCGTGGGTGGGATCGCTGACTTGACCCGCTGCACGGCGGTCGGGATCGTTGTCGTCAACCGAGCGGAACGACGGCCGGCTTCGCGGCGGGGACGCCATGGGGGGCGGGATTTTCGGTCGTTCGGACGTCACCGGCCAGCCATAGCCGAGCCACAGGTTCCGCATAGGTTCGTGAACTAGTTATTGCGCAGGACCGTTTCTCCGGAATGTGACGCGGGTCATTTCTCCGCTCACACGACGGAAACGGTTCCGAAACGGGTAGTGAATACCCGCCGCAGATGATGGCCCATGCGGCTGGATGTCGGGGAGGAGGTCGCAGATGGAGAAAACCGATATCGCCGTGGTTCTCGCCCTGCTCGCCGCGTTCGCGTCGGCACTGGGGAACGTCGTGCGTCAGCGTTCAGCGCAGGAGATCACCGACAAGCCGGTGGGCCACCTCGAGCTCTTCCGGATGTCGGTGCGCGACGGCAAATGGTGGCTGGGGGCCGGCGGAGCCATCGCCAACTACGCGCTGCAGGCCGCCGCGCTGACGCTCGGCTCGGTGATGCTGGTCACGTCGCTGCAGGTGACGGCGCTGCTGTTCGCGCTGCCGATCTATGCGCGGATGACCCGGCGCTCGGTCACCCGCTGGGAATGGACCTGGGCGCTGCTGCTCGCCGCCGCGCTGGCCGTGGTGGTCGTCGTGGGCGATCCGGATCCCGGTGCCTCGCGTGGCTCGGTGCAAACCTGGATGGTGGTGGCCCTGGTGATGGGGCCGGCACTGGTGTTCTGCGTGTGGGGCGCCCGGCAGTGGCCAGGCTCGGTGGCCGCGGTGCTGCTGGCCATCGTCGCGGGTTCGTCGTTGGCACTGTTCGCGGTGCTGACCAAGGCCGTGGTGGTGATCGTCGGCGATGGCGTTGGTGCGCTGTTGAGCGCACCGGAGTTCTATGCGTGGATCGCCGCCGCCCTCGCGGGCATGATCTTCCAGCAGTCGTCGTTCCGCGCCGGTTCGCTGACCGCCTCGCTGCCGACGTCGGTGGTGGCCAAGCCGGTCGTCGGCTCGATCCTCGGCATGGCCGTGCTCGGTGAGTACCTCGACTGCAACGGGATCGCGAAGGTGGCTCTCGCCATCGGTGTCGTGGTGGTGGCCGTGGCGACCGTGGCCCTGGCCCGCGGCGAGGCGGCGACGATGTCGAGCAGTCTCGCGGAGAAGCTGGCGAAAAAAGCACTGCGCCGATCGGGCGAGGTGCGTCTCGCCGAGGCGGAGTGCCGCAGCTGACGGTTGGCCCACTGGGCGTCGATTAGTTTGATCTCGTGCTGAGCGCCATCGCGATCGTCCCCTCCACACCGCTGCTGGTGCCCGAGCTCGCCGGGGCGGCGGCCGCCGAGTTGGCCGACCTGGCCACCGCGGTGCAGGCGGCGGCCGCGCTGCTGCCTGCACCGCGGTGGATCGCGATCGGGACGGGCGGCACCGACGATGCGCTGGGCCCCCACGTGATCGGCAGCTTCGCCGGATACGGCGCCGACGTGCGCGTCCAACTCTCGCCGCGAGCCGCCGGGGCCGTGGCCGACTTCCCGCTGTGTGCGCTGATCGCCGGCTGGCTGCGCGGCCAGGCCCGCCCCGACGCCGGCGTGCTGGTGCGGGTCTACCGCGGGGACCACGACGCCGACACGGCGCTGGGGATCGGCAGGCGGCTGCGCGCCGAGATCGACCACGCACCCGACCCGGTCGGCGTGCTGGTCGTCGCCGACGGCGCGAACACGCTGACGCCCGGCGCGCCCGGCGGTTATGACCCCGCCGGCCTTGATGCCCAGCTGGCGCTCGACGACGCCCTCGCCGACGGCGACGGCGCCGCACTGGCCCGGCTGCCGGAGCGGATCCTCGGGCGGGTCGCCTTCGGTGTGCTGGCCGGGCTGACCGAGCCGGGCCCGCATTCGGCCAAGGAGCTGTATCGGGGAGCGCCCTACGGGGTGGGGTACTTCGCCGGGGCCTGGCAGCCGTGAGACCCGCGGCGATCGCAAGCTCGGCGGTACGCCGGGCGCGCCGGGTCGACGCATGAGACCCCTGGCGATCATCGGCCCCACCGGGACCGGCAAGTCGCAGCTGGCCCTCGACGTCGTCGAGCAACTCAGCGGCGAGGTGGGCGCCGAGATCGTCAACGCCGACGCCATGCAGTTCTACCGCGGCATGGACATCGGGACGGCCAAGCTGCCCGTCGACGAGCGCCGCGGCATCCCGCATCACCAGCTCGACGTCCTGGACGTCACTCAGACCGCGACCGTCGCGCGCTATCAGCGAGCCGCCGCCGCCGACATCGAGGCGATCGCGGCCCGCGGCGCCGTGCCGGTCATCGTGGGCGGCTCGATGCTCTACGTGCAGTCGCTGCTCGACGACTGGACGTTTCCCGCCACCGACCCCGCGGTGCGGGCGCGCTGGGAGCAGCGCCTCGCCGACGTCGGGGTGGGGATGCTGCACGCCGAGCTGGCCCGCGTCGACCCGACCGCCGCCGCGGCGATCCTGCCGACCGATGCCCGTCGCACGGTGCGCGCGCTCGAGGTCGTCGAGCTCACCGGCCAGCCGTTCGCCGCGTCCGCGCCCCGCATCGGCGCTCCGCGGTGGAGCACGGCGATCGTCGGATTAGACTGTGACACAACCATTCTCGACGAGAGATTGGCCCGCCGGACCGAGACGATGTTTGCCCAAGGCCTGGTCGACGAGGTCCGCGAACTGCTGCTCGACGGACTGCGCGACGGCGTCACCGCGTCGCGAGCGCTGGGCTATGCGCAGGTGCTTGCCGCTCTCGATGCCGACGACCCCGATGCCCTGCGCGATGCGCAGGAACTGACGTTCGTCGGCACCCGGCGTTACGTGCGACGCCAGCGGTCGTGGTTTCGCCGCGACCACCGGGTGCACTGGGTCGACGTGGGCACCGCGACCGAGGCCGACCGGGCCCGCGTCGTCTCGGACGCGCTGCGGGCGTGGCGGCACGTACCCTGAACAGGTGATCCGCGCCGCGACGATGCTCCCGGCGCAGCCGGGATCGGAGGAGCGGCGCGCATGATCTTCGCCAAGGGCCACGGCACCCAGAACGACTTCGTGCTGCTGCCCGACCTCGACGCCGAGCTGGAGCTCACCCCGGCGCGGGTGGCCGCCCTGTGCGACCGCCGCCGTGGGTTGGGCGCCGACGGCGTGCTGCGGATTACCACCGCGCGCGCCGCGGGCGAGGCCGGAGTGCTCGATCGACTGCCCGACGGCGTCGGCGCGGACGACTGGTACATGGACTACCGCAACGCCGACGGGTCGACCGCGCAGATGTGCGGCAACGGCGTGCGGGTGTTCGCGCACTACCTGCGCGCCAGCGGGTGCGAGTCCCGCGACGACTTCGTCGTCGGGTCGTTGGCGGGGCCGCGGCTGGTCACGATGCACCACGTCGGCCCGACCAACGCCGACGTCACCGTCGACATGGGCAAGGCCAACCGGCTGGGGGCGGGGGAGGCCTTCGTCGGAGGAAGGCGGCTGCGCGGGCTGGCCATCGACGTCGGCAATCCACACCTGGCGTGCGTCGACCCGCAGCTGACCGGCGAGGAGCTCGCCGCGCTGGATGTCGCCGCGCCGGTGCAGTTCGACCGGGCACAGTTTCCTGAAGGCGTCAACGTCGAAGTGCTGACCGCGGCCACCGGGGGCGTGGTGCAGATGCGGGTGCACGAGCGCGGGGTGGGCGAAACCCGTTCCTGCGGAACCGGAACGGTCGCGGCCGCGGTGGCTGCACTCGCCGACGCCGGGGCGGACACCGGGACGTTGACGGTGCGGGTGCCCGGGGGCGACGTCGTCGTCACCGTCACCGACGCCACCAGCTACCTGCGCGGGCCGTCGGTGCTGTTGGCGCGTGGCCTAGTGAGCGAGGACTGGTGGAGCGCCCAATAATTCGGATGCACGTCTCGGATTTGGCGTGCACTATTGCTAATTGCCTATGACACACCCTGAAACCCCGTACCACGACCAGCCGGCCGAGCCCAGCGTCGGCGAACTGGCTCTCGAAGACCGATCGGCACTGCGCCGCGTTGCCGGGCTGTCGACCGAACTCGCCGACATCTCCGAGGTCGAGTACCGGCAGCTGCGGCTGGAACGCGTTGTGCTGGTGGGGGTGTGGACCGAAGGCAGTGCGGCCGACAATCAGGCCAGCCTGGCCGAGCTGGCCGCCCTGGCCGAAACCGCGGGCTCGCAGGTGCTCGAGGGACTGATTCAACGCCGTGATAAGCCCGACCCGTCGACCTACATCGGGTCGGGCAAGGCCCAGGAGCTGCGCGAAGTGGTGCTGGCCACCGGCGCCGACACCGTAATCTGCGACGGCGAGCTGTCGCCGGCCCAGCTGACCGCGCTGGAGAAGGCCGTCAAGGTCAAGGTCATCGACCGCACCGCGCTGATCCTGGACATCTTCGCCCAGCACGCCACCAGCCGCGAGGGCAAGGCGCAGGTGTCGCTGGCTCAGATGGAGTACATGCTGCCGCGGCTGCGCGGCTGGGGTGAGTCGATGTCCCGGCAGGCCGGTGGCCGCGCCGGCGGCAGCGGCGGCGGTGTGGGCCTGCGTGGTCCCGGTGAGACCAAGATCGAGACCGACCGGCGCCGCATCCGCGAGCGAATGTCCAAGCTGCGCCGCGAGATCAAGGACATGAAGCAGGCCCGCGACACCCGGCGCAGTCGTCGCCTGCACAGCGATATGCCGTCCATTGCGATCGTCGGTTACACAAACGCCGGCAAGTCCAGCCTGCTCAATGCGCTCACCGGGGCGGGGGTGCTGGTGCAGGACGCGCTGTTCGCCACCCTGGAGCCCACCACCCGGCGTGCCGAATTCGATGACGGACGCCCGTTCGTGCTCACCGACACGGTCGGCTTCGTGCGTCACCTGCCCACCCAGCTGGTCGAGGCATTCCGCTCGACGCTGGAGGAGGTCGTCGACGCCGATCTGCTGGTGCACGTCGTGGACGGCTCCGACGTCAACCCGGTCGCCCAGATCAACGCGGTGCGCCAGGTGATCTCCGAGGTCATTTCCGACCACAAGGGCGAGCCGCCGCCGGAGTTACTGGTGGTCAACAAGATCGACGCGGCAAGCGATCTGATGCTGGCCAAGCTTCGGCACGCGCTGCCCGGCGCGGTGTTTGTCTCGGCACACACCGGCGACGGCATCGACGCGCTGCACCGGCGGATGTCCGAACTGGCCGCTCCCATCGACGCCGCGGTCGACGTGGTGATTCCCTACGACCGCGGCGACCTGGTGGCGCGCGTGCACGCCGATGGTCGCGTCGAGCAGGCCGAGCACAACTCGGTGGGCACGCGGATCAAGGCCCGGGTTCCGGTGGCGCTGGCCGCCAGCCTGCGGGAGTTCGGCGCGGCGGGCGACGAGGTCTCCTAGCCCGGGGCGGCGAGGTCTCGTAGCCGCGGCACGGCGCGATGGCCCGACCCCGATCCGCCCCGGGCCAGCTGCCGACCAACCGTCTGGTTGGTATATGTTGGGCGGCAGAGTTCCTGGCGGCCGGAGGTTTTCCATGAGCAGCGCAATCAAGTACCAGCGCACCCTGTTTGAACCCGAGCACGATTTGTTCCGCGAGTCCTACCGGGCCTTCCTCGAGCGCCATGTAGCGCCGTACCACGACGAGTGGGAGAAGGCGAAGATCGTCGACCGCGGTGTCTGGCTGGAGGCCGGCAAGCAGGGATTCCTCGGCATGGCGGTGCCCGAAGAGTACGGCGGCGGCGGCAACCCCGACTTCCGGTACAACACGATCATCACCGAAGAAACCACCGCCGGGCGATACAGCGGGATTGGCTTCGGACTACACAACGACATCATCGCGCCGTATTTGCTGGAGCTGGCCAACGAAGAGCAGAAGCAACGCTGGTTGCCGAAGTTCTGCACCGGGGAAATGATCACCGCAATAGCGATGACCGAGCCCGGAACCGGCAGCGACCTGCAGGGCATCAAAACCCGCGCGGTCAAACAGGGTGATCACTACGTACTCAACGGCGCAAAGACGTTCATCACCAACGGAATCAACTCCGACCTGGTGATCGTGGTCGCGCAGACCGATCCGGACAAGGGCTCGCAAGGCTTTTCGTTGCTCGTCGTTGAACGCGGCATGGAAGGCTTTGAGCGCGGCCGACATCTGGACAAGATCGGACTCGACGCGCAGGACACCGCGGAGTTGTCGTTCACCGACGTCAAGGTTCCCGTCGAAAACCTGCTCGGCGAGGAGGGCAAGGGCTTCATCTACCTGATGCAGAATCTGCCCCAGGAACGGATCAACATCGCGGTCATGGCGGCCGCCGCGATGGAGCAGGTGCTCAACGCGACACTGCAATACACCAAGGAGCGCAAAGCCTTTGGCAAGCCGATCGGCAGTTTCCAGAACAGCCGCTTCGTGCTGGCCGAGCTGGCGACCGAGGCCACCGTGGTGCGCATCATGGTCGACGAGTTCCTGCGCTTGCATCTGGACAAGAAGCTGACGGCCGAGCAGGCGGCGATGGCCAAGTGGTACTCCACCGAGAAGCAGGTGCACCTGATCGACCGGTGTCTGCAGCTGCACGGCGGCTACGGCTACATGCGCGAATACCCAGTCGCTCGTTCCTATCTCGACGCCCGCGTGCAGACCATCTATGGCGGCACAACCGAGATCATGAAAGAGATCGTCGGGCGCAGCCTCGGGGTCTAGCCGCGTGGTTGCGACCCCGGTCGGCTAACGTCGGCAGCGGTGAACCAATCTTGCTGTCACGCAACAACGAATCGTCGACGTACGGGCGCGGCCCGCGCGGATGGTGACACGAACCAAGCAGAACTAGTCGGCTTACGCTGTCATTGCTTGGGTTTGCGGCAAAATAGTCGTTGCCCATGAATCGCTCTTTTGCTCGAGTGGATAGCCGGCGCCGCGCGTGCGGTCGGCGCACGCCTATCGGTTGCGTGCAGCGCGTAATCGCCCACCCTCGGCGTGTGCCAAGGCAGGATCGGTCGCGACACGATCGTCGTCCCGCATCATTTCGACATCGGAGTGGTCTCCGTTTTCGTAATATTCGCGAATTGCCTTCGTATTTCTCGTTCGCTGGAGCAAAGTTATGCGAGCCCGGCGATAATACGAACTCGGTGGGGTTCGTAACCCGCGTTTGGGATACCAACCCTCGCAGGGGCCACAGGGTACGGGCATGGCCATACATAAGGGCATATCCGTCGGCTGGGAGGCTTGGTGAACGGGAAGAGAGGTCACGTGCGCAGGCTCGCCGGTCGGGCGCTGATCAGCGTGGCGACCACAGCGTTGGCCATCGTGCTGTTTGCACCCACCGTCTCCGCGTCGCCGATCGGTGACGCCGAAGCCGCCATCATGGCCGAGTGGAGCAAGGCCGGCGGCGACACCTCACCGCTCGGACCCCGCAAGGGCGATGTCTACCCGGTCGCCGACGGCTTCGTGTGCGACTTCGACGGCGGCAAGATGTACTTCACCACCGCCACCGGCGCCAAATTCATCTACGGCCCGATCCTGGAAAAGTACGACATGCTGGGCGGCGCGGCAGGCAGCGATCTGGGCTTTCCGACCATCAACGAGGTGCCCGGCCTGGCCGGTCCGGACAGCCGCGTGGCGACGTTCTCGGCCAGCGACAAGCCGGTGATCTATTGGACGCCCGATCACGGCGCGTTCGTCGTGCGCGGCGCGCTGAACGCCGCCTGGGACCGGCTCGGCAGCTCGGGCGGCGTGCTCGGCGCCCCGGTCTCCGACGAGAACTACGACGGCGAGGTGTCGTCGCAGAAGTTCAGCAACGGCCAGATCTCCTGGAACCGCAAGACCAAGGAGTTCACCACCGAGCCGGCGAATTTGGCCGAACAGCTCAAGGGCCTGCAGGTTGCGATCGATCCCGCCGCGGCCATCAACATGGCCTGGCGCGCGGCCGGCGGCGTCAACGGTCCGCTGGGCGCCAAGCAGGGTGGTCCGAATCCGATCGGCGGCGACGGCGTCGTCCAGAACTTCGCCGGTGGCAAGGTGTTCTTCAGCCCGGCCACCGGGGCGGCCGCCGTCGAAAGCGACATCCTGGCGAAGTACGAGGCCGTCGGCGGCCCGGTCAGCAGCGACCTGGGTTTCCCGACCGCCAACGAGTCCGACGGCGGCGTCAGCCCCAACAGCCGGATCGTCACGTTCTCGGCGGCCGATAAGCCGGTGATCTTCTGGACCTCCGACCACGGCGCCTTCGTGGTGCGCGGCGCGATGAAGTCCGCCTGGGACAAGCTGCGTGGTCCCACCGGAAAGCTGGGCGCGCCGGTCGGCGATCAGACCGTCGACGGCGACGTGATCTCGCAGAAGTTCACCGGCGGCAAGATCTCCTGGAGCCGCGCCAAGAACGCCTTCTCCACCGACCCGGCGAACCTGGCCCCGCTGTTGTCGGGCCTGCAGGTGTCGGGGCAGAACCAGCCCAGCAGTACAGCGATGCCGCCGCACGCCAAGAAGTGGTTCACCTGGAGCTGGTGGTACCTGTTCGCCCTGGTACCGCTGCTGGTACTGGTGCTGCTGGCGGTGTTCGTGGCCTTGCGGTGGCGCCGGCATCGCGCCGGCCGCAACAGCGCGCCGTACGACCTGGAGCGCGACGTCGACGTCGGCGGTTATGACGATGCGGGCGAACCGCGCTGGGGACCCGACTACGCGGACAGCTCCACCGAACACCTGTCGTTCAGCGACGCCCACGCACCCGAGCACCGGGACGCCGCTGGTGTGCCGGTGGCTCGGTGGCCGCACGGACCCGAATCGGCCGACCTGGACGAGGACGGGGGCTATGGCGAGCCGGCGCGGCGCGTCTCCGAGGAGGAGTGGGACGAGTTAGCGGTCGACGAGCGGGATCCCGACTCGGTCGACACCGATTCCATCCCTGTGGTGTCGGCGGACGATCTGATCGAGGCCGGCTATGGCGATGAGTTCCCGGAAGCGGGCTACCCCGACGATGCCGACGTGCCTGAGGTCGCGTATCCGGAGGCCGTCGCGGAGGACGACTATGCCGATGCGGTCGCCGCCGGTTATCCGGAATTCCCCGACGAGGATGCCGCCTACGCGGAGGCGGGCTATCCCGGTGCCGACGAGGAGGGGGCGGCCTATCCCGAAGAAGAGCCGGAGGCCGCGTATCCCGATGTCGCCGTGGCGCATACCCCGCCGGACCTTGCCGGCGGCGCCGCGTCCGGTGCTGCCGCCGCGGGCGCTGCGGCTGCCGGTGGTGCCGCCGCGGGTGAGGCAGCATCCGGCCTGGCGGCGGCGCTCGGTGCCGCAGCCGGCCCCGCCCGCAGAGCTGGACGGCACGCGGCCGCGGACGCCGACGACGAAATGGACATCGCGTCGGCCGCGAGCTTCGGTGCGCTCGGCCCGGCCGGGCGCCCGACCATCCACCTGCCCCTGGAAGACCCGTACCAGATACCCGACGGCTATCCGATCAAGGCGAGCGCGCGCTTCGGGCTCTACTACACCCCGGACAGCGACCTGTACCACGACACGCTCGCCGAGATCTGGTTGTCCAGCGAGGAAGCCGCGCTGGTCAACGGCTTCGTGAAAGCCGACTGACGCGCCGCAGGTGCCGGCGCTATACCTTGCGGATCACCGTCACGACCTTGCCGAGCACGGTCGCGTCATTGCCGGGGATGGGATCGAACGCCGGGTTGTGCGGCATCAGCCACACCTGATCACCCGCACGCTTGAACGTTTTGACGGTGGCCTCGCCGTCCAGCATGGCGGCGACGATGTCGCCGTTGTCGGCGACGTTCTGCTGCCGTACCACGACCCAGTCGCCGTCGCAGATCGCGGCTTCGATCATCGAGTCGCCGACCACCTTGAGCAGAAACAGGGTGCCCTCGCCGACCAGCTCGCGGGGCAGCGGGAAGACGTCCTCGACGGCCTCCTCGGCCAGGATCGGTCCACCGGCCGCGATGCGCCCGAGCACCGGGACGAACGTGGGTTCCGGCAGGGCGTCGGAACCCACGACCTCGGTGGCCGGCGCGGCCGCCCTCGCATCATCGGCGCCGCGGACGTCGACGGCCCGCGGGCGGTTCGGGTCGCGGCGCAGGTACCCCTTGCGCTCGAGGGTGCGTAGTTGGTGAGCCACCGAAGAGGTCGACGTCAGGCCGACGGCGTCGCCGATCTCCCGGATGCTGGGCGGGTAGCCACGGCTGGTCACCGACTCGCGGATGACGTTCAAGATGGTGCGTTGCCGCTGGGTAAGCGATGAATCCACGGAATGCAGCGGGCCGTTGGAGCCGGTTGCCGAGGTGTCCTTGCTGTCGCTCATGGCACTGAATGTAGCCTCCCCGAACCCGAGAATCAAACATGTGTTCGACTGGCGTGTCGTGACGATGCATATGGAGGCTAAAGACCCTAGAACGGCTGAATCACACGTGTGTAACTTTTACGTAGACCGGGTATTCGCGGCGGCATGACAGTTCTGGCGACACCCCAGTTCTGTCGGTGGCGTGGTCTAGCGTTTTGCTCGTGCGACACGCTCCGCTCAAATGTTCGAATTTCGAACACACGAGCGATAGTGTCGAACACGCGAGCGAGGATTAGTTGACCGGAGGAACGCACATGACGCTCATGCACACAGTCTCACCGCGGACCAGCAACGTGCGGCGCCCGAGCCCGAGCGATGGGCTGGTCGCACGGCCTCGCTACGACCAGGAGCGCGTGCTGCGGTCGCGCCGGTCTGCCCAGTCACGGCCCGCCGGAGCGCCGATGTGCTACCGCGGCACCGGTGTCTCGATGTCGGACGCGCCGCATCGCAGCCGCCCGGTCAAGCTGGGGACGACGATCGGGCTAGCCCTGATGGCCGGAATCATCACCCTCTGGCTGGGCCTGGTCGCGAATCTCGGCCAGATCGCCAACGGCGACTCCGCTGCCGCTCCGGTGCCGGACCGGTTGTCCGTCGTGCAGGTCGAGCCGGGCGAGTCCCTTCAGGACCTCGCACACCGGGTCGCCCCGGAGGCACCGGCCCGCCAGGTCGCCGAGCGCATCCGCGAACTCAATAACCTGAGCTCGCCGGCGCTGGCCGCCGGCCAGACCCTGATTGCGCCGGTCGGCTGACCGCGCAACCGCGTGGTGCGAAAACCGCTGTACGCCAACGCTCCTCGGGGCCCCCATCGGCGGCAGCCCGCTTGTGACGGCTGCATTGGCCCGGCGGGGGAGCGCACGGGTACGCTCGGAGTGTTCCGCGAGATGCCGGCACAGCGAAGGAGCGGTCATGCATTGTCCGTTCTGCCGCCATCCCGACTCCCGGGTGATCGACTCCCGGGAAACCGATGAAGGCCAAGCCATTCGGCGCCGGCGGTCCTGCCCGGAGTGTGGGCGCCGCTTCACGACGGTAGAAACCGCGGTGCTGGCCGTCGTCAAGCGCAGCGGTGTCACCGAACCGTTCAGCCGCGAGAAGGTCATCAAGGGGGTGCGCCGCGCATGTCAGGGCCGTCAGGTCGACGAGGATGCGCTGAATCTGCTGGCCCAGCAGGTGGAAGACGCCGTGCGTGCCGCCGGCTCGCCGGAGGTGCCCAGCCATGAGGTCGGCCTGGCGATCCTCGGCCCGCTACGCGACCTGGACGAGGTGGCTTACTTGCGCTTCGCCTCGGTATATCGATCCTTTTCGTCTGCCGACGATTTCGAACGCGAGATCGCGGCGCTTCGCAAGCACCGCAAAGTATCGACACCGAGCTGACGCCTATGCCCGGCGACTTGCATCCTGACCTCGAGGCGCTCGCGCCGCTGCTCGGCACCTGGGCCGGCCGCGGTTCGGGCGAATACCCCACGATCCAGCCCTTCGAGTACCTCGAAGAGATTGTGTTTTCCCATGTGGGCAAACCGTTTCTGGCCTACGGGCAAAAAACGAAGGGGGCGGCCGACGGTAAGCCGATGCACGCCGAGACCGGCTACCTTCGAGTGCCGCAGCCCGGACATGTCGAGCTGGTGCTGGCTCACCCCAGTGGCGTCACCGAAATCGAGGTCGGCACCTATTCCGTGATTGGCGATCTGATCGAAATCGAACTCGCCACCACGTCGGTCGGATTGACTCCGACCGCCAAAGAGGTTTCCGCTCTTGGCCGTTCCCTGCGCATCGAAGGCGACCAGCTGTCGTATTCGGTACGGATGGGCGCGGTAGGGCAGCCCCTGCAGCATCATCTCGGTGCGGTGCTGCATCGAGAGTCCTGAATACGCTCGCTCAGTCCAGTTGTGTCACACCGTCGTTGACGACGCGGCCGGCGACCCGGACCCAGCCCTCGGGGCTCCGCCCGGTCTCTAGCATCGATCCCCGGCCCTGCGTGATGCTCAGGTCGCGGCTGAGATGGTCGGTAATCCGTAGCGCGGCGGAGCCGGTCGCTTCATCTTCGGGCACACCGAGGTTCGCGACGAACGTCCGGGAGCGCAGCGAGCCGGCCGACCGGTCGATCCAGGCCCACAGGTAGTGAGCGGTGTCCTCGGGAAACTCGTCCGGGTCGGCCGCGAGAAGCCGGTCAACGGAGTCGAATTCGTGCATGGCGTATTCGGGACCCCATTCCGAGCGGGCGGTGACGCCCACCAGGTCACCCGTGTAGTGCACCTGCACGACGCCGGCCGGAACCGCGAGCGTGTTGATCGGCGTGCCGTTGGCGCGCAGCCACCACGACGCCCCGACGGTCGGGTGCCCGGCGAACGGAAGCTCGGTGCGCGGGGTGTAGATGGTGGCTTGGGCAGTGGTTGCGCCGGCGGCCGGAAGATCGATGAATACCGTTTCGCTGTAACCCAATTGGGTGGCCAGCTGTTGACGCGCGGCGGGAGCGACCGCGGCGGCGTCGACGACGCCCAAGGGATTACCGAATTTGCCGTCTCGGTCGGTGAAGACACGCAACACCGTCACATCGATACCCATGGCCCGACTGTACGGGCCGGGTCAAACCGATCGATTGTCTAAGTCGCGCTGCGTTCGTCGGAGCCCATCGCGTTGAGCACCGCGACGCGGGTGTCGGCCGAGCCCGTGACCGCGGACTCCCTTCCGGTGCGCAACAACCCGCGAAGGGCCGCTTGGTCGTATTCGGCGGGTGCGGTGGTGTCAATGAAGCGCTGGACGACGTCGATGAAGCGGGCCGGGTCTTCGTGGAACGGGAAGTGGCCCGAGCCTTGGAAGATCTCCAGGCGGGATCCAGGCATCGCGGCGTGTGCCATCCACGCGTGGCGCACGGGAACCACCACATCCTTGGTTCCCCAGACGATCTGCACCGGAATAGCCTCGGTCAAATAACATCGATCCAGGAACGTGACGATCTGCCCGCGCCAGTCCACGACGGCCCGCAACGTCCGGCTGAACGCCGATGAGGCGGTCGGCTCCGGCAAATCATCCAGGATGCGCAGCACATTCGGCAGATCGCGACCCAGCCCGGTCGATCCGATCGCCAGCCCCGCGAGCCGTCCCGCCAGCTGGACGGCCGGCAGTACCAGGGGCAGCCGCAGCAGCGCCAACGCCTCCGTCCCTACCGGCAGTGAGGCCAACCGGAAGGCGACGTTGACGTCCTTGGTGACGCCGCCAGCGGCGACCAGGATGAGCCGCTCGACCAGATGTGGGAACTGGTACGCGAATTGCATCGCCACCCCGCCGCCGAGCGAATGCCCGACGATGGTCACGCGCTCGATGTCGAGCACGGACAGCAGGTCGCGCATCCCGTTGGCGTAGCCGGCCACCGAGTAGTCGGCGCGCGGTTTGTCGGACTGCCCGTGTCCCAGCAGGTCGGGGGCGATCACCGTGAACCGCTGGGCGAGCTTGGCCTGCACGGTATTCCAGGTTGTGGAGTTGTCGCCGATACCGTGGATCAATAGGATCGCCGGCCCGGAGCCGGCAATGCGAAACGCTCGCTTGTACCCGTGGATGGTGCGGTACTCGAGGCGGGGGGTGGTCGCTTCCCGCACTGGACGAAGATTGCTCTTGCGCTTCCGCTCAGTCATCTCGCCACCCTTTTTGTCGCGCCCCGTCGGACGGTTAAGCCGGGTCGTCGTCGTCGCGCTTCTTCTCCGCCTGCTGGGCTAGGAATCGCTCGAACTCGGCACCAAGCTCGTCGCCGCTAGGAAGGTCTTCGTCGCGCGATAGTAACGACCTGTTTTCCTGAGCGTCGATGAACGCATCGTACTGGCGCTCGAGGGCGGCCACCACTTGAGCCACCTCGGCGCTCGCCTCGACCTGCTCGTCGATCTTGGCCCGAATCTCGGCCGCTGCCTCGGTCAACCCCGACAGCGGGAGGTCCAGCGACCCGGTCTTGGCGACCTGTTCGAGCAGCGCATGCGCGGCGGCGGGGTAGTCGGTCTGCGTCAGGTAGTGCGGGACGTGGACGGTGAAACCGACCACCTCATGGCCGTGCTGACCCATCCGGTACTCCAGCAGGTTGGACGCACTTCCCGGGACCTGAATCTCGGAGATCCACGGTTGGAAATCGGTGATCAGCTCGCGGTTGTTGGAGTGCGCCGTCAGCGTGATGGGTCTGGTGTGCGGAACGGCCATCGGAACGGTGCCCAGGCCGATGGTTTGCCGCACTCCCAGCCGCTCGGCCAGCAGGCGCACGGCGTTGATGAAGCGCTCCCACTTGAGATCCGGTTCCATACCGGCCAGCAACAGAAATGGCGTACCGACGCTGTCGCGCACCGCGTACAGGCTCAGCTCCGGGTCCTCGTAGCTGGTGAAATGGTCGGTCTTGAAGCTCATTAGCGGCCGGCGCGAGCGGTAGTCCAGCAGCTCGTCGATCGCGAACGACGCGACCAGCTCGGTGTCCAGGGCGGCCTTCAGGTGGGCGGCGGCCAGCCGTATCGCGTGGCCCGCGTCCGAGAAGCCCTCCAAAGCGTGTACCAGCACCGGGCCGCGGCCGTCCGACGTCACCAATTGGGGAGCCGGGAACTCCAGCTCGTACATGCCGGGTTGCCCTGGCTGGTAGTACAGGTCGTCGTCGCTGCGCTCGTTAGACATCGGGCTTGCCTCCTCTCGGGGGTTGCTCCAGGGTGCCCTAACCAGTGTCCCCCGAATCAATTGGCACCAGTACTTGAAACGGGATGACGCTCGAACGTAATCCGGATGGAACAATTCCCGCGACACCGGCTCTGCCAGCAAATCTACCGCCGCGGCGAGATGCGTCGAATTCCGCTCCCACCCCCGTGGTCGGGCATCATGGGAGCCGATGCAGGTCCGGATGCTGCTGCTATGCCCACTGGTCAGCCTGGCGACGATACTCGCGTCGTGCGGGCACTCCGTGCTGTATGTGTCGCTGCCCACCAGCACGCAGACCCCGAAACCGACCAAAACCGTGCAGCGCCTCAGTCAGCCCGAGCCGGGCCCCGTCGCGGCCCCGGTGGATCCGGACCGGCGGGTTGGAGCAATCTTCTTGGACGGCAGCGCCCAGCACGTGTGCACGGGCTCGGTGCTGCATTCCGCTACCGGCAACCTGGTGCTGACCGCCGCGCATTGCCTGGCCGGAGCTGCCCAGATCACTTTCGTGCCCGGTTTGTCCGGCGACGGGGTGCCCCCCGATCTGTGGACGGCCGACAACATTTATCTGGACCCTCGCTGGGTCGCCAGTAAAGATCCGCACGCCGACTACGCGATCGCGCGGGTCAACAGCGACCACGGTGGTTCGGTGGAGGCGCGGGCGGGGCTGGCGCTGACCCTGGGCTCGGCCCCGCCGCCCAGCAGCCGCGTCACCGTGGTGGGGTATCCGAGCGGGGTGGGCGGCTCGCCGATCGGCTGTCAGGGCAGCACGGCGGTGACCGACGGCGGATTTCCCTCGCTGGTATGCCAAGGCCTGGTCGGCGGCACCAGTGGCGCGCCGTGGGTCAACGGCACCACGGTCGTCGGGCTGATCGGCGGGCTCGAACGTGGGGGCTGCGCCGAGAACGTGTCCTACTCCGCACCGTTCGACGACCACATCGTCGCGCTGTTGGCCCGCGCCGAAGCCGGCGGCCCGGGTGACTCGGTGCCGGTCGACGTGGACGACACCTGCTAGACCCGTTGGCGGCGATCCGCCTCGCCCGGCGTCGCCGCGCTCGCGATCGCGGCTGACGTCAGCGGCGGAACTGGTTGAGCGCGCGCACCTTGTTCATCACGTCCAGCGCGGCGACCTTGTAGGCCTCGGAGAACGTCGGGTAGTTGAACACCGCGTCGACCAGGTACTCGACGGTGCCGCCGCACCCCATCACGGCCTGTCCGATGTGCACCATCTCGGTCGCGCTGGTGCCGAAGATGTGCACGCCGAGCAGCTTGAGGTCGTCGGTGGACACCAGCAGCTTGAGCATGCCGTAGGAGTCGCCGGCGATCTGGCCTCGGGCCAGCTCCCGGTAGCGGGCCATGCCCACCTCGTAGGGGATCGCGTCCTTGGTCAGTTCCACCTCGGTGGCACCGACGTAGGAGATCTCGGGAATCGAGTAGATGCCGATCGGCTGCAGGTCGGTGATGCCGTCGCACGCTTCGCCGAACGCGCGGTAAGCGGCCAGGCGCCCCTGCTCCATCGACGTCGCGGCCAGAGCGGGAAAACCGATCACGTCGCCGACGGCGTAGATGTGGGGCACCTTCGTCGCGAAGTTGTCGTCGACGAAGATCCGGCCGCGGTTGTCGGCCTCCAGCTCGGCGTTGTGCAGATCCAGGTGGTCGGTTTGGCCTTGGCGCCCAGCGGAATACATCACCGTCTCGGCAGGAATCTGCTTGCCGCTGGCCAGAGTGGTGATGGTGCCGGCCGAACCGACGTCGACGGCGGTCACCTCTTCACCGAACCGGAACGTCACCGCCAGGTCGCGCAAATGGAACTTCAGCGCCTCGACGACCTCGGGGTCGCAGAAGTCGAGCATGTCGTTGCGCTTCTCCACGACGGTCACCTTGGTGCCCAGCGCGGCGAACATCGACGCGTACTCGATGCCGATCACACCGGCGCCGACCACCACCATCGAGGTGGGCAGCGACTTGAGGTCGAGGATTCCGTCGGAGTCGAGCACCCGGTGTTCGTCGAACTCGACGCCGGGCGGTCGCGCCGGCCGGGTGCCGGTGGCGATCACGATGTATTTGCCACTGATGGTTAGCTTTTCGCGTCGGGAGGGGTCTTCGATCTCGACGGTGTGCGCGTCGATGAACCGCCCGTGTCCGATCAGCAGGTCGATGCGATTGCGCATCAGCTGGTTGCGGATCACGTCGACTTCCTTGCCGATCACGTGCTGGGTGCGGGCCAGCAGGTCGGCCGGGGTGATCTTCTCCTTGACGCGGTAGCTCGCGCCGTAGAGTTCGCGCTGGCTCATCCCGGTGAGGTAGAGCACCGCCTCGCGCAACGTCTTTGACGGGATGGTGCCGGTTTGCACACACACGCCGCCCAGCATCTGGCCGCGTTCGACGATCGCCACAGACTTGCCCAGCTTGGCCGAGGCGATGGCGGCCTTCTGCCCGCCCGGCCCCGAGCCGATCACGATCATGTCGTATTCCTGCATCGATCCCATGGGATAGACGATAAAGCCCACAGTCCAGACTTTCTCCACAGACGAATGGCCCGACGGCGGTGTGCGAGCGGGATCTGACGGTGGCGGCCATCAGCGTTGTGCCTCATGACACCGCATGCACCCGATTTTGAACTGAACCGTCCCGGCGCCCTGATCGCCGCGCTACCGGCCGTTCTCGGCTTTGTTCCGGAGAATTCATTGGTCTTGGTGTCGTTGGACGGCGGTGAGCTCGGGGCGGTGCTGAGGGTCGATCTCTGCGAAGAGCTCACCGGCCGAATCGGGCACCTGGTCGAGGTGGCCGCCGCCGCGGCGCCCGAGGCCGCGATCGCCGTGATCATCAACGAGGACGGCGCCGGATGTCCGCAATGCAACGACGAGTATCGGCAGTTGTGCACGATGCTCGCAGAGATGTTGTCGGAGTACAACATTGAGCTCTGGGCCGCGCATGTGGTGGACCGGGTGGCCCACGGCGGGCGGTGGCATTGCGTGGACGGCTGCGGCGCGAGCGGAACAGTCGACGATCCGTCCGCGTCGCCCCTGGCCGCCGAGGCGGTGCTGCAAGGCCGGCGGCTGTACCCACGTCGCGCCGACCTGCAGGCCGTTCTGGCGGTCGAGGATCCGGCCCGCAGCGCCGCGCTGACCGATGTGCTCGGCGAGCAGGCGCAAACCCGTGCGACGGCGCATCGCACGGATCCGGCGGGCTGCGGCCGTCGCGACGTGGAAAGCGCGCTGGCCGCGGCCGGTCGCGTCGGGGGCGGGCAACCGCTGACCGACGCCGAGCTGGCCGTGCTGGGCTGCGCGCTGCACGACGCACAGGTGCGCGACATGTTGTACGCGCTGGCGGTCGGCGAGAAGGCCGGGGAAGCCGAGGCGTTGTGGGCGGCGCTGGCGCGCACGTTGCCCCCGCCGTGGCGGGTCGAGGCGCTGGTGTTGCTGGCATTTTGCAACTACGTCCGCGGCGACGGCCCGCTGGCCGGGGTGTCGCTGGAGGCCGCGCTGCGCTGCGATCCGAACCACCGGATGGCGGGCATGCTCGATACGGCGTTGCAATCCGGTCTGCGACCGGAACAGATCCGCGAACTCGCGGCGACCGGCTACCGGCTGGCAAAGCGGCTCGGGTTGCAGCTGCCGCCGCAGCGGGTGTTCGGCCGCTGCGCCGGGTAGGGGTCAGACTTTCTCGACCTTGACCGCGTGCGCCATCTCGTGCGGCAGCGTGACGTTCTCGTGCCCGGGTATCAGGATGGTGACCCCGGCGGGGCCCGTCTCGACGGTGACCCGCGCATTCGGCACGACGCCGGCATCCTTGAGCCGCGCGATCAGATCGATGTCGCCCTGCACATGCTCGGTGAGCTGGCGCACGACGACCGCGACCGGCGACCCCGCCGGCAACTCGGTGAGCCGGACCAGGTTCACGTCTTCGCCGCCGGAATCCGGACCCACGCCCAGGTCCAGCAAACCCGGAATCGGGTTGCCGAACGGGGAGGTGGTCGGGTTGTTGAGCACCTTGACCAACCGACGCTCGACATCCTCGCTCATCACGTGCTCCCACCGACATGCCTCGGCGTGGACTTCTTCCCACGGCAACCCGATGACGTCGACTAGCAGTCGCTCGGCGAGGCGGTGTTTGCGCATGACGGCGATCGCCAGGGCGCGCCCCTTGTCGGTGAGTTCCAGGTGCCGGTCACCGGCCACGTGAAGCAGTCCGTCGCGCTCCATCCGGGAGACGGTCTGGCTGACGGTCGGCCCGCTCTGGTCGAGTCGTTCGGCGATCCTGGCACGCAGTGGAGTGGCGCCCTCTTCCTCGAGGTCGTAAATGGTCCGCAGGTACATCTCGGTGGTATCAACCAGGTCGTTCATTCAGCACCCTCCATTGACGCCGAGTCTACTTGGCCAGCTGCCGAAATGGGTCTAACGCATCCCTAGGCAAGCAAGTATGCCCGCCGCGGAATTGCGGCGGGCATACTGTGGGCGCTACGCGGCTGAGTGGGGTGCCTCAGCTCGCATACGAGCGCAGTCGGTCGGCGCGCTCACCGTTACGCAGCTTGGCCATCACGTCGCGCTCGATCTGACGGACCCGCTCGCGGGACAGACCGAATAGCTTGCCGATCTGGTCCAGCGTCCGCGGCTGCCCGTCGTCCAGACCGAAACGCAGCCGGATCACTTGGTGCTCACGCTCATCGAGAGTGGCCAGCACACTGCGGATATCGGTGTGCAGTAGCTCGGCGATCACCGCGTTCTCCGCCGACATCGCCTCGGCGTCCTCGATGAAGTCGCCCAGTGGGGCTTCCTCCTCGGAACCGACCGGCATGTCCAGGCTTACCGGGTCGCGGCTGTGCTCGAGCAGATCGTTGATCTTCTCGACCGGGATGCCGGACTCGGTGGCCAGTTCCTCGTCGGTGGCTTCGCGGCCCAGGTTCTGGTGCATCTCCCGCTTGATCCGGGCCAGCTTGTTGACCTGCTCAACGAGGTGAACGGGCAGCCGGATGGTGCGGCTCTGGTCGGCCATACCACGGGTGATGGCCTGGCGGATCCACCACGTGGCGTACGTCGAGAACTTGAATCCCTTTGTGTAGTCGAACTTCTCCATCGCGCGGATCAGTCCGAGGTTGCCCTCCTGAATCAGGTCGAGCAGCGGCATCCCCCGGCCGGTGTAGCGCTTGGCCAGTGAGACCACCAGACGCAGGTTGGCCTCGAGCAGGTGACGGCGCGCGGCCTGCCCATCACGTACGACGGCGGCAAGATCGCGTTTGCGGTTCTCGCCAAGGCGCTTCCGCGTCGCGAGCAGATGCTCGGCGTATAGTCCGGCCTCGATGCGCTTCGCCAGTTCGACTTCGTCCGCGGCGGTCAACAACGCCGTCTTCCCGATGCCGTTCAGATATACGCGCACGAGGTCCGCTGCAGGGCTCTGAGCATCTAGATCGCTGGTGTCGATCCTGCCTGTGATGGCATTCGCCATGGCGGCCTCCCGATTGGCTTGTAGCTGTTACGGTGTTAAACGACATTTCAGCCCTGAGAGTTCCCGCACCGCCGTCATCTCACACGCTTTGACGTGCACAAATGTGCCGTCGACCTGAGAATGTCCTGAGAAGTGTGCTCAGACGCCGGTTAACCGGAACCGGCGTCGTATCCGGGACCCGGGTTGTACTCGCGGTCGGGCGAGCCCGGTTGCGGCCGCGGGGGGCGCGGCGCCTCGAGTGCCGGCCGCTCGGCCGTCGGGAACAACGGGGTGCGCCGAGCGGCATCGTCGAACCGGCGGGGCTCGTCCTTGCGGCGGGGCGGCCGGTCGTTGGCGATCAGGACGGCCATCCAGGGCAGCGGCAACGACACGGCGATGATTGCCAGCGAGATAAGGCCGTTGTGCCAGGCGCCGTATGCCAGTGCGGCCAGGATCAGTGCCGGGATGCGAAACGACATCATCGTCAGGTACTTACGGACCCGCGCGCGGTGCTGTTCTTCGTATGACGGTTCGGCGGCAGTGATCAGCACCGGCCGGCCATCGTCATCGAACCCCAACTCCGGGCCGCGCTTCATCACTCCACTGTCCCACATCCGGCCGATTCCGGTTGGGGCGCCTTGGCAGGCACAATGGCACGTATGCAGACCCAGACGATCGAACGCACCGACACCGACGAACGCGTCGACGACGGGACCGGCAGCGACACCCCCAAGTTCTTCCACTACGTCAAGAAGGACAAGATCGCCGAGAGCGCGGTCATGGGTAACCATGTGGTCGCGTTGTGCGGTGAGGTCTTTCCCGTGACGCGGGCGGCCAAGCCGGGCTCACCGGTGTGCCCGGATTGCAAGAAGATTTACGAGCAGCTCAAGAAGGGCTGATCAGGTCGTCGGCTCCGCCGGCACGACATCGCGGTCTTGGGTGGCGGGATTAGTCGTCACCGGATTCTGCAGCGCTTCGGCCGTCTTCTTCAGGGCGGGCGAACGCGCAAACAGCCAGTTGCGTAGCCGGTGCGCGTGGGTGCGCCCCGCCGGGAATTCCTCCTGGATCGCGGCATTGAGCTCGGCGCCCAGCATGATCGCGAATCCGCCGAAGAAGGCGAACAACAGAAACGCGATCGGGGTGGACAGCGCGCCGTAGGTGTAGCCGGTGCTGGTGATCCAGCCCAGGTAGACCCGCAGGCCCAGCGTCGCGATCACGAACACGGCGGTGGCAAGGACGGCACCGTAGAGAAGTCGATGCGTCGGCAGTGGCTCCGGCAGTGACACCCGGTACAAAATGACGACACCCATGATCAGCCCCAGGACCAGTGCCGGGTAGTAGCCGTAGCGCAGCATGTTGGCCAGGCTGTCGGGGATGTGTTCGGACACGGTGCGCGGGCCCACCACCAGGACCGGCGCGGACACGACGGCGGCCACCAGCCCCACCACGTAGAGGAACAACGCGAAGAACCGCTGGCGCACCGGAGGGCGCAGTGGCGTTTGATCGTGTGCCTCGACGACCGAATCGACGAAAGCCGAGACGGCCGACGACCCCGCCCACAACGACAGCAAAAAGCCGAGCGACACCACCTCGCCGCGGGCGTGCGCGGTGATGTCGCGCACGGTGGGCTCGATGATCTCGTTGACGACGCTCGACGAGAAGAGACTGTGCGCTGCCGAGATCGCGCTCTTCTCGATGCTGGGCAGCGCGTCCGGCCCGAACAACGGCGCCACGTAAGCCAAGCTGCCCAGCATTCCCAACAGCAGCGGTGGTGTCGAGAGCGCCGACCAAAAGCCCGCTTGCGCGGACTCGGCGAAGATTGAGTCGTCCCAGCTTTTTCCGAGCGTCCTTCGCGTGATTCGCCAGATGTGATGGCGGGAAGGCCTTACGGTCTGATCACTCATACCGGTCCAGCATTACCGATGAATCCGCCCACACCTCACATTGTGTACGGGCGAGTTTCGGTGGACCTAGCTTCCGCTGACCTCCAGCACGGCGGCGAGCTCAACGAGCTTTGCCTCGTGCTCGTTCGCGTGATGTTGGCAGAAGAGAAGTTCGGCTCCAGAAGGCAGCTTGGCGCGTACGCGAGCGGCGGCACCGCAGCGGTCGCAGCGGTCAGCTCGAGTCAGCTCGCGTGTTGTCAGAGTTGCATTCATTGGCTTCTCCGTTCTCTTTGATCCACTTTCTCAGACGTTCGGCGTTTTGGCGTTGTTCCCCGATCGTTATCGGGTGTGTCGTTTCTCACGGGCTGTAAACGTTTGGTTTCGTAGGGTTTTCTAGAGTTAACGGCTGTGACAAACGCTGCCGACCTGCTAGTACACCTGTGCGGAACCGACGAGTGGTCCGACGCTGCGCATCGCGGTGAAATCCGTCCCGACGCCGCCGCGGGCGCCGCCTTCATCCATCTGTCGGCGCCCGAACAGGTGCATCTGCCGGCCAACCGACTCTTCCGCGGCCGTCGGGATTTGGTGCTGCTGTACATCGACCCGGCTTTGCTGGACTCGCCCGTGCGGTGGGAGCCGGGTGTGCCGACGGATCCGGAGGCGATGCTGTTTCCGCATCTGTACGGACCGCTGCCGGTCGCTGCTGTGAAACGGGTCACGCCGTATTCGCCGGGGCCCTCGGGAACCTTTCCGCCTCTCGCGGGTCCTCAAGAGGGTGCGGGGGACCCTTCTCACGACACGTAGGCGTCGGCTTCGATCTCCACCAGCAGCTCGGGAGCGATGAGCGCCGAGACTTCGACCATGGTCGCCGCCGGACGTATCTCTCCGAAGACCCGGGCATGCACCCGCGCGACCTCGCGCCATCGGGAAATGTCGGTGACGTAAATGCGGGTGCGGACCACGTCGTTCAGCGATGCCCCCGCCTCGGCCAGGGCAATCTCGATGCGGCGCAAGGCGTCCCGGGCTTGCGCGGCGATGTCATCCTCGGGTCCGGTGCCGGTAGTACCGGCCACCGCCACATGCGGGCCTACTCGCACCGCGCGCGAATAGCCGACCATGGATTCGAAGTCGGATCCTGACGAGACGAGCGTGCGGGTGGTGGACATGGGCGTCACATTACGGCGACGCCGACGGCCGGCGCAGCTCAATTTCCGCGTGCCCAAGCGGATTCCGTCGCATTGCGGCGCGTTCGAGACGAGTTGCCTTGTACGGCAAGCAGTCTGGGGTGCCCTAGTCCAGGTAGTCGCGCAGCACCTGAGAGCGGCTGGGATGGCGCAGCTTGCTCATCGTCTTCGACTCGATCTGACGGATGCGCTCACGGGTCACGCCGTAGACCTGGCCGATCTCGTCGAGGGTGCGAGGCTGGCCGTCGGTGAGACCGAAGCGCAGCCGTACTACGCCGGCTTCGCGCTCCGAGAGCGTCTCGAGCACCGACTGCAGCTGGTCTTGCAGCAATGTGAACGACACCGCGTCGACGGCCACGACCGCTTCGCTGTCCTCGATGAAGTCACCGAGCTGGCTGTCGCCCTCGTCGCCGATGGTCTGGTCCAGCGAGATGGGCTCACGCGCGTACTGCTGGATCTCCAGCACCTTCTCCGGCGTGATGTCCATTTCCTTGGCCAGCTCTTCGGGCGTGGGCTCGCGGCCCAGATCCTGTAGCAGCTCGCGCTGAATGCGGCCCAGCTTGTTGATCACCTCGACCATGTGCACCGGGATGCGGATGGTGCGGGCCTGGTCGGCCATCGCGCGGGTGATCGCCTGGCGAATCCACCACGTCGCGTACGTGGAGAACTTGTATCCCTTGGTGTAGTCGAACTTCTCGACCGCGCGGATCAGGCCCAGGTTGCCTTCCTGGATGAGGTCCAGGAACGCCATGCCGCGGCCCGTGTAGCGCTTGGCCAGCGAGACCACCAGTCGCAGGTTGGCCTCCAGCAGATGGTTTTTGGCGCGGTCGCCGTCGCGGCAGATCCACATCATGTCGCGGCGCTGGGCGGCGGGCAGCTTGTCGCCGCGCCCGACCAGTTCGGCCATCAGCTGGGTGGCGTACAGACCGGCCTCGATCCGCTTGGCGAGCTCGACCTCTTCCTCGGCGTTGAGCAGTGCCACCTTGCCGATCTGCTTGAGGTACGCACGAACCGAGTCCGCGGACGCGGTGAGCTCGGCGTCCTTGCGGGCCTGTCGCAGCGCCTCGGATTCGTCTTCGTCCCAGACGAAATCGCCGGAGGCTTTGTCCTTTTCGGATGGCTCGGCGATATCCTCGTCCTCGTCGGCCGGCTTCTTGGCCGCCGCCGGCTTCGCGTCGGTCGCGCCCTCTTCGGCGTCGTCGTCGTCCCCGTCGGCGGCTTCGGCGTCGCCCTCTTCGGTGTCGTCGGCGACGACCTCGTCTTCGAGGTCGTCGAGCACGAGGTCGGCTTCGATGTCGAGGTCTTCGCCCTCGAGATCGGGCTCGCCGTCGAGGTCCTCGGCTGCGGTCTCGTCGACGCCGTCCGGGTTCTCGTCGTCGCCGTCTTTGGGCGCGACCTTGGTGCCCCGGCCCGCCGGCGCCTTGCCCGCGGCGGCCTTGGCGGGGGTGCGGGTTTTCTTCTCGGCGTCGTCGTCGGCGGGCTTGGCGGCCGGCGATGCGGTCTTGGTCGCGCGTTTGGCCGGCGCGGTGCCGTTGGCCGCCGGCCGCTTGGCTGGGGTCTTCGTGGCGGTGCGCTTCACCGGTTCATCGGTTGCCGCGCTGGTCTTGGTCGCTGCCACTTACACCCCTTCGGTTGGACTCACTTTCGGTGGGTTTGGGCATGGTTAACCGAAAGTGTCTGCTATGTCGAATGTCGGCGTTGGTATGAGCGTGGAGGCTCGCACGCTTTCTGTCGGGCGGTTCGCCGTGGACCATTGTAACGACAGTGTGCGCTCGTACCGCCCTAGCGGGGAAAATTCAGTGCGTTACGTCGGCGGTCGACGCCATCGCTGCCCCGACAATTCCGGCGGTATTGAGCAATGCTGCCGGCACCACCGGGGTGCGGTTTTTGAGCAGCGGCACCCATTGATCGGCCTTTCGGCTGATGCCACCGCCGGCGATGATCAAGTCGGGCCAGATCGCGTTCTCGATCGCGATCAGCACCCGGGTCACCTCTTTGGTCCACCGTGGGTAGCTCCATTTGTTCTTGTCTTTGATCGACGACGCCGCTCGTTTCTCTGCCTCTTTGCCGCCGACTTCGAGATGGCCGAACTCGGTGTTGGGGATCAGCTTCCCGTTGTGGATCAAGGCGGAGCCGATGCCGGTTCCGAACGTCAGCAGCACGACCAGGCCCTCGTGCCCTTTGCCCGCCCCGTAACGTTCCTCGGCGAGTCCGGCCGCGTCGGCGTCGTTGAGCACCGTCACCTGCTGACCGTTCAGGTTGCCGCGGATCACGTCGCGCGCGTTGGTCCCGATCCAGGCTTTGTCCACGTTGGCGGCGGTCTGGACGATGCCATGGGTGACCACACCGGGATAGGTCACGCCGAGTGGACCGGTCCACCCGAATTCGTCGACGACCTTGGCGATGGTCTTGGCGACGGCCGACGGCGTGGCGGGTTGCGGGGTCAGTAGTTTGACCCGGTCGTCGATCAGCAGACCGGTGTCCAGGTCGACGATTCCGCCTTTGATTCCGCTGCCCCCGACGTCGATGCCGAAGCCGCGGCGCTGCGGCGTGCCGGCAGCTGCCCCGGAAGCGGGTGTGTCCGTGGCCGAGTCGGTGCTGGTCATCGACATCTCCTTGGCGAGATCTGGGCTGTGTCACACCTTAGCTGGCGACGATGCGATTGCGGTCGGGCAATCCGGTTGGGTGTCGCCGGTCTGCGCCGCGCCGGCCGACTGTGTTGCGATGGACCGGTGACGCGATCCGACGCCGAGCTCGCAGGGCTGCGCTCCGTAGCCGAAACGCTGGCCGCCGAAGCCGCCGAGTTCGTCAGGTCTCGCCGCGCCGAGGTGTTCGGCGCCCGGGCGGGCGGGACCGACAGCGACGCGGTGCGGTCAAAGAGCACGCCGACCGATCCGGTGACGGTGGTCGACACCGAGACCGAACGGCTACTGCGCGATCGATTGGCCGAATTACGGCCCGGTGACCCAATTCTCGGCGAAGAGGGCGGTGGACCGGACGAGCGCGAAGCGGTCTCCGACGATGCGATCACCTGGGTGCTCGATCCGATCGACGGCACAGTGAATTTCGTTTACGGGATCCCGGCCTACGCGGTGTCGGTCGGGGTACAGGTCGACGGCGTGTCGGTCGCCGGCGCGGTCGCCGATGTCGTCGGGGGCCGGGTCTATTCGGCGGCACAGGGTCTCGGCGCGCACGTCGTCGATGCGCACGGCACGCAGCCGTTGCGGTGCGCCGACGTCGGCGAATTGTCGATGGCGTTGTTGGGCACCGGATTTGGGTATTCGATTCCACGCCGCACCACCCAGGCGGCGCTGCTGGCGCGGCTGCTGCCGTTGGTGCGAGACGTGCGGCGGATCGGTTCCGCGGCGCTGGACCTGTGCATGGTCGCGGCCGGGCGGCTGGACGCCTACTACGAGCACGGGCTGCAGGTGTGGGATCGCGCGGCCGGCGAGTTGATCGCCGCCGAGGCCGGCGCGCGGGTGCTGGGGCCAGCCGTCGGCTCGCCCGGATCGGAGGCCGGACTGGTGGTGGCGGCCGCGCCCGGAATTGCCGACGCACTGTTGGCGGCACTCGAGCAATTCGGCGGGCTGGCGCCGATCGCCGACTGAGTCAGCAGCTGCTGGCGTGAATCTTCGACAGCAGCTGGGGATCTGACGCTCCGGTGGCACCGGGACGCAGGCTGGCGAGTACCGAGTCGATGTCGTCGTTGTGGGCCAGCGCGGTGAATTCCGTGCCGATCGCGAGGTCGACGGAGTCGTCGGCGCGGTTGTCGTTGAACAGCTCGCTGCACGGGGCGACCAGCCACACCGCGGCGGCGGTGGCCTGTCCGGCCGTCCCGAAGCGGATCTGGCTCTGGCAGTTCAGCCGGGCGCCGGCGTAGATCGGGTCGTTGGCCGCGGTCGGCTGCGCGAAGCCCAGATCCTTCATCGCTCCGGCGACGTCGGCGGCCTGGCCGCCGCGGCCGCTGGCGTTGAGAACGCGAACCTTGGTGTCGCTGAGTTTGGCGGGCGACACGTCGGCCATTGCAGTGCGTGACATTTGCTCGCCGAGTTGCGCCGGCGCCGACCCGCTCGTCGGCTGCGGGGGCGGGTTGCACACCTCGGCTTCGCGAACTTTCGCGGGTCGCGTCAGCGCCACCGTCCATGCGACGCCCGTCACCAACACCAGGAAGACCAGCACGACAATCGCCGGTCGGGGATTGCGTCGCCGAAACGGCCGACCGTGCTTGTCGAAGGCTGTACCCTCGGTGATTTGTGCGACCACAGCTGCACTCTAGCCGCACACTAAATCCACTGTTTAAAGCCAAATATGAGGGTCAATTCGGGTGTGTGAGGTAAATCACAGCCGAATACACCGGGTTCCGGGCACGAATCGTTTGGTGGATGCGTTCGACGCTGGTACAAAGCGTTGCTTGAGGTAACGCAGGCATGTGAGGGGATTGGACGATGCCTACCGACTATGACGCTCCACGGCGTACCGAAACGGATGACGTTTCGGAGGACTCGCTGGAGGAGCTGAAGGCTCGACGGAACGAGGCGGCATCGGCTGTCGTCGACGTGGACGAATCCGAGTCCGCCGAGAACTTTGAACTGCCTGGCGCCGACCTGTCTGGCGAGGAGCTATCGGTTCGGGTCATTCCGAAGCAAGCTGACGAGTTCACTTGCTCGAGCTGCTTTTTGGTTCAACACCGCAGCCGGCTCGCCAGCGAGAAGAACGGCGTGATGATCTGCACCGACTGCGCGGCGTAAGTCAGCTGCGCAATGCCGACAGCACCCGCTCGGGGCGACGGCAGCTCACCATCCAGTACGGCGTCGGGTCGTCTGGGTCATCGAGGACCAGCAAAATCATCGGCCCTACCCATGCGCGATGGAGCACATACGCCGCGGGGTCGAGCTGGCGTCCCAGTGCCGCCGACTTCGCCGTCGGCGCGATCTCCGCGGATCGGGCGATCACGGTGACCGGCAGGTGGGCTTCGGCCGCCCAGAGCTGCACCACACCGTCCGCGCCGGCGGTGACTCGGATCTCGATGCGGCCCAGCCACAGCAGCGCGCCGATGGCCACGATGAACAGCACGACGAACGGCAGCCAGTCGGGGAGTGCCTCGACTCCCAGGTTGACCTCGACAGCAATCAACGTCGCCAGCGCGAAGGCCGGTGGCCACCACCACCATGGGACCCACAATCGCTCGCGATATCGCACGCTGTGCGGCGCGACGCGCGTACTTGACACTCGGTCAAGGGTAGTCTGTGGCCCCGTGTCGGCCAGTCTGGCCTTGAAGTGAAAGTTGTTCGTCTCGACCCCGAGCTCCCACTGCCTAGCCGCGCGCACGAGGGCGACGCGGGGGTTGACCTATTCAGCGCAGAAGACGTCACGCTGAACCCCGGTCAGCGCGCCCTGGTCCGCACCGGCGTGGCGGTTGCCATCCCGTTCGGGATGGTCGGCTTGGTGCATCCCCGCTCGGGATTGGCTGCGCGGGTTGGACTTTCGATCGTCAACAGTCCGGGTACGATCGACGCGGGCTATCGCGGCGAGGTCAAGATCTCGCTGATCAACCTCGACCCGGCCGAGCCGATCGTGGTGCATCGCGGCGATCGCATCGCCCAGCTGCTGGTGCAACGGGTTGAGTTGGTCGAGCTGGTCGAGGTCGCCTCGTTCGACGAGGCGGGCCTGGCCGAAACATCCCGTGGCGATGGTGGTCACGGTTCCTCCGGCGGACATGCGAGTTTGTGAGCGCCGGTGACGATGCACAAGGAGGTCCGCGATGAGGTGGGGGTACCACCCGCTTGCGGGGGAGAACGGCGCTGATGGCTGCATTCGGTAAATCAGGCAAGGACGACAGCGGCGAGCCGGTCGTGGCCGCTGCCGACCCCGTCGACGACGAGTTCGAGGACGAGCTGGAGGGCCCGTTCGACATCGACGACTTCGACGACCCCTCGGTCGCGGAGCTGGCCCGGCTCGATCTGGGCTCGGTGCTCATCCCGATGCCGGAGGCCGGCCAGCTCCAGGTCGAGCTGACCGAGACCGGCGTCCCGAGCGCGGTGTGGGTCGTCACGCCCAACGGCCGGTTCACGATCGCCGCCTACGCCGCACCCAAGACGGCCGGCCTGTGGCGTGAGGTGGCCAGCGAGCTCGCCGAGTCGCTGCGCAAGGACTCGGCCGAAGTCAGCATCAAGGACGGTCCGTGGGGCCGCGAGGTGGTTGGCACCGCGTCGGGAGTGGTGCGGTTCATCGGGGTCGACGGCTACCGCTGGATGATCCGTTGCGTGGTCAACGGCCCGCACGAAACCATCGAGGCACTCGAGCATGAGGCGCGTGCGGCGTTGGCGGACACCGTGGTTCGCCGCGGCGATACCCCGCTGCCGGTGCGCACGCCGCTGGCCGTGAACCTCCCCGAGCCGATGGCCGAGCAGTTGCGTCAGGCCGCCGTGCAGCAGGCCGAGGCGCAGACCGCCGAGCAGGCCGCGGGGGAACAGCCGCCCAACGAGCCGGCCGCGCGCCGCAGCGTGGACGGCTCGGCGATGCAGCAACTGCGCACCACGACCGGCGGCTAGCCGGCAGGCGACTACGCGTCGGCCAGGGCGTCCAGGCAGGCCGCCCCGAGCGCGGCGCTGTCGGCGCCGATCTGATCGAGCGTCACCGTCCGCAGCGCCGCGCGTGGCGCGGCGGCCACCCAGTCGACGCCGGCCTGCAGCGGATGGATCGGATCGTCGACCGCCGCGGCAACGCCGAGGGGAACGGCGAGCGTGTTGAGTTCGTCACAGCTCGGCGCGACATAGGCGGCCGCTTCGTCCATCGCGTCGGGCAGCAGCGGCCACTGGGCACACCACGACCGGCTCAGCTCGTCGGCCAGCCAGGCCGGGCTGGAGGCGCGCATTTGTGCGGTCGTTGCGGCCAGGCCGTCGGCGCGCAGCGCCGACGCGGAATACCGCGCCGCGAGCGCCGCCGGCGCCGACCCCGGCGGCCCCGCCCAGGCGGGCAGGGCGGCCAGCACGGCCACCGTTTGGCCTGGATGCGCGAGTGCCCACGCCGCCGCCACCGCCGCGCCGATCGATATTCCGCCGACCGCGATCGGGCCTTCGCGCGCGGCGTCGTCCAAGGCGGACAGGTAGCCGTCGACCAAACCATCGGGCCGCGGCGCGGGGGTGATCAGCCGCGCGCCGGCGGTACGCATGGGCCCGGAAAACGCCCGTTTGACGTAGACGTCGTCGGATCCCGTTCCGGGCAACAGCACGGTCGTGATACCGCGCAGATCCACACCCACGCCCCGATACTGCCCGGCGCGACACGCGTTCCACAATCACAGTTTCATTCGGTTGGCGCCGGGGAACCAACAGGTCTACGGTGTGCGTTGGCATAGGTGAAAGCACCGCAGCTTTTCGGAATTGTCAGGAGTGGCCATGGGGGCTCAGGGTTATTTGCGCCGCCTTACCCGTCGGCTGACGGAGGACCCGGAGCAGCTCGATTCCGAGGAGTTGTCCGACGAGGTCGCCAGCACCGGCGCACAGCGCGCAATCGATTGCGAACGTGGCCAAGAGGTCACGATGGTGGGCACGCTGCGCAGCGTGGAATGTAACGGCAAGGGCTGCGCGGGGGGCGTGAAGGCCGAACTGTTCGACGGCAGCGACACCGTGACCCTGGTCTGGCTGGGCCAGCGCCGGATCCCCGGCATCGACTCGGGACGCACTTTGCGGGTGCGCGGCCGGATGGGCAAGCTGGAGAACGGAACAAAGGCCATCTACAACCCGCACTACGAAATTCAGCGTTGACTCTGCCCCGTAACACGTCCAATCGCATCAACCCAGAACGCCTGCTGAGCCAGCTAGGCGGGATGAGCGGTCTCGTCTACTCGTCGCTGCCCGTCGTCGTCTTCGTGGCGGCGTCCAGCCTGACGGGTCTGCCGGCCGCGATCGGGGCCGCGCTCGGGGTGGCCGCGCTGGTCTTGGTGTGGCGGCTGATTCGCCGCGACTCGACCCAGCCGGCGTTCTCCGGGTTCATCGGGGTGGCCGTCTGCGCGCTGATCGCCTACATCGTCGGAGCTTCCAAGGGTTACTTCCTGCTCGGCATCTGGGTGTCGCTGTTGTGGGCCGTGGTCTTCGCGGTGTCGGTCGTGATCCGACGGGCGCTGGTCGGCTACGCCTGGAGCTGGGCCACCGGGCGTGACCGCGGTTGGCGCAACGTGTCCCGGGCCGTCTACGCGTTCGACATCGCCACCCTGTGCTGGGTACTGGTCTTCGCGGCGCGGTTCGTGGTGCAGCGTCTGCTCTACGACGCCAATCAGACCGGCTGGCTGGCCGCGGCGCGCATCGGGATGGGCTGGCCGTTGACCGCGCTGGCCGCGCTGGTGACCTACGCTGCGATCAAGGCGGCGCAGCGCGCCATCGCGGGCGCCGGCGAGGCGTTCGAACCGGCGATCGACGCCGACACCGTCACCGACTAGCTGGCCGGCGGCGCGACCGCCGGCAGCAGCAGCTTGCGCAGATCCTCTTCGACCTCGGTGGTCGCGACGAACAGCAACTCGTCGCCGCCCTCCAGTGGCTCGTCGTCCTCCGGCACGATCACGCGCGGCCCGCGCAGGATGGTCACCAGCGAGGCATCGCGGGGCAGTTCGAGCCGGCGTACCGGCTTGCCGCCCCAGGGCGTGTCGTCGGGCAGCGTGATCTCGACCAGGTTGGCCTGACCCCGGCGGAATTCCATCAGGCGCACCAAATCGCCGACGGCGACGGCCTCTTCGATCAGCGACGCCAGCATCCGCGGCGTGGACACGGCCACGTCGACGCCCCAGGCGTCGGTGAACAGCCATTCGTTGCGGGGGTCGTTGACCCGGGCCACCACCCGGGGCACGGCGAACTCGGTCTTGGCCAGCAGGGACAGCACCACGTTGGCTTTGTCGTCGCCGGTCGCGGCGACCACCACGTCGAAATCCTCGAGGTGTACCGATTCCAGCAGGCTCAGTTCGCAGGCGTCGCCCAGACGCCAGTGCGCGGCCGGGATCGCGTCGACGTCGACGTGGTCGGGGTTGCGTTCGATCAGGGTGATGTCGTGGTTGTTCTCGATCAGCTCGCGAGCGACCGAGCGGCCGACCGCACCGGCCCCGGCGACGGCTACCTTCATGAGCGGTGCTCCTTAGTCGCGGTCGGGCGGCTCGGGCTCAATGCCCGGCCCCCGAATCGATGTCCTCACTGGGCGGCAGGGCGGCAATGGCCACCGCCTCGGCTGCGCGGCCGGAGATCGCGGCGATGTAGACCTGGTCGCCGGCCTGGATGACGGTCTTCGGTTCGGGCAGGATGCCGGTGCCGAACCGGATCAGAAAGGCCACGCGGGCGCCGGTGGCCTGCTCCAGCTCGGTGGCGCGTCGGCCCACCCAGTCGTCGTGCAGGACGACCTCGGCGACGGCGACCGTACCGGTGGGGTCACGCCACTTGGCGGTCTCGCTCTCCCGGGTCAGCGCGTTGAGCAGCCGATCGGTGGTCCACGGCACGGTGGCAATCGTCGGGATGCCGAGGCGTTCGTAGACCTCGGCGCGCTTGGCGTCGTAGATGCGGGCAACCACCCGGTTGACGCCGAACGTCTCGCGCGCCAACCGGGCCGAGATGATGTTGGAGTTGTCCCCGGACGACACTGCGGCGAAGGCGTCGGCGTCCTCGATGCGGGCCCGCAGCAGCACATCCCGGTCGAACCCCTGGCCCAGCACCCGGTCGCCGGCGAACTCGGGGCTCAGCCGGTTGAACGCGGAGCTGTCGCGGTCGATCACCGCGACGTCGTGGCCGATCCGGGACAGTCCGTCGGCCAACGACGAGCCCACCCGGCCGCAGCCCATTACAACCACCCGCACGTCAGGTCCTCTCGGCTGCTTCGGAGTATGTGTCGTTCCATCGGCGAACTGCGTGGCCAGCCGATTTCCGTCCGGAACATTCTCGCCCACTGAACGCTACCGGCTTGGCCTGTTGCGCTTACTCTTGGCTCTCGTGTCCAAACTTTCAACCGCAGCGCGCCGGTTGCTCATCGGGCGACCGCAACGCAGCGACCGGCTGAGCCACACTCTGCTGCCCAAACGCATCGCCTTGCCGGTGTTCGCCTCCGACGCTCTGTCCTCGGTGGCGTATGCGCCCGAGGAAGTTTTTTTGATGCTCTCGGTGGCCGGGGCGGCCGCCTATGCGCTGACGCCGTGGATCGGGCTCGCCGTGGCCGCGGTGATGTTGGTCGTGGTGGCCAGCTACCGGCAGAACGTGCATGCCTACCCGTCCGGCGGCGGCGACTACGAGGTGGTCACCACGAACCTGGGCGAGACCGCCGGCCTGGTTGTGGCCAGTGCGTTGATGGTGGATTACGTTCTTACCGTTGCTGTTTCGACCTCGTCGGCGATGGCGAACATCGGTTCCGCGGTCCCCGTCGTGGCACAGAACAAGGTGTGGTTCTGCGTGATCGCCATCGTGTTGGTGATGGCGCTGAACCTGCGTGGGATCCGAGAGTCCGGGGTGGCCTTCGCGATCCCGACGTATGCATTCATCGTCGGGATCGTCGTGATGATCGGGTGGGGGCTGATCCGGATTTTCGTGCTGGGCAATCCGTTGCGGGCCGAGTCCGCCGGTTTCCAGATGCATGCCGAGCACGGCCAGATTGTCGGTTTCGCGTTCGCGTTTCTGCTCGCCCGCTCGTTCTCGTCGGGTTGCGCGGCGCTGACCGGTGTCGAGGCGATCAGCAATGGCGTGCCGGCGTTTCAGAAACCCAAGTCGCGCAACGCCGCAACGACGCTGCTGATGCTGGGCGCCATCGCGGTGACGCTGTTGATGGGCATCATCGTGTTGGCCCAGCAGATCCACGTGCAGCTGGTCGACGACCCGGCCACTCAGCTCGGTGGTGCGCCGGCGAACTACTACCAGAAGACACTGGTGACGCAGCTGGCGGAGACGGTGTTCGGCAGCTTCCACATCGGGTTTCTGCTGATCGCCACGGTGACCGCGCTGATCTTGGTGCTGGCGGCCAACACCGCGTTCAACGGGTTCCCGGTGCTGGGCTCGGTGCTGGCGCAGCACAGCTATCTGCCGCGCCAGTTGCACACCCGCGGAGACCGTCTGGCGTTCTCCAACGGGATCGTCTTCCTGTCGGCGGCGGCTCTCGCGTTCGTCATCGCGTTCCGCGGTGAGGTGACCGCACTGATCCAGCTCTACATCGTCGGCGTATTCATATCGTTCACCCTGAGCCAAATCGGCATGGTTCGGCACTGGACTCGCCTGCTGCGCACCGAGACCGACCCGAGGGCGCGGGGCAAGATGAAGCGCTCGCGCGTGATCAACACCGTCGGTCTGCTGTCCACCGGCGCGGTGCTGCTGGTGGTGTTGGTCACCAAATTCTTTGCCGGGGCGTGGATCGCGATCGTCGCGATGGGCGCGCTGTTCGTAATCATGAAGATGATCCGCAAGCACTACGCCACCGTCTCCCGGGAATTGGAGGAGCAGGCCGCCGCCCAGCACGACGTGGTGCTGCCCAGCCGCAACCACGCCTTGGTGCTGGTGTCCAAGCTGCATCTGCCGACCCTGCGCGCGCTGGCCTATGCGCGCGCGACCCGCCCCGATGTGCTCGAGGCCGTGACGGTCAGCGTGGACGACGTGGAAACCCGTGCGCTGGTGCATGATTGGGAGGAGAGCGAGATCAGCGTGCCATTGAAGGTGATCGCCTCGCCCTATCGAGACATCACCCGCCCGGTACTCGATTACGTCAAGCGGGTCAGCAAGGACTCGCCGCGCACGGTGGTGACGGTATTCATCCCGGAGTACGTCGTCGGCCATTGGTGGGAGCAGGTGCTGCACAATCAGAGCGCACTTCGGCTCAAGGGCCGGCTGCTGTTCATGCCCAACGTAATGGTGACTTCGGTTCCCTGGCAACTGAGTTCGTCGGAGCGGCTCAAGACCCTGCAGCCGCATGCGGCTCCCGGTGACACCCGCCGCGGAATCTTCGACTAAAGGACAACGCAGTGAGTGCTGAGGCATCACTGTCAGCCGGGGAGCTGACGCTGGTCGCTGGCGCCCCCGCCAACGGCGGTAGCTGCGTGGCGCATCACGAAGGCCGGGTGGTGTTCGTGCGCTACGCGCTACCCGGCGAACGGGTACGGGTGCGCGTCACCGCGGACCGCGGATCTTATTGGCACGCAGAGGTTGTCGAAGTCCTCGAGGCGTCGGCGGATCGGACCGAGTCGCTGTGCCTGATCGCGGGGGTCGACGGCGCCGGGTGCTGCGATCTGGCATTCGCCGCCCCGGAGGCGGTTCGCACGCTCAAGGCCCAAGTCGTGGCCAATCAGCTGGAGCGCCTCGGCGGGCATCACTGGAGGGGTGAGGCGGAACCGCTTTCGGACTCCGGCGCCACCGGCTGGCGCACCCGGGTGCGCCTCGCGGTGGGCGCCGACGCCCGCCCCGGGTTTCACCGCTATCACAGTGACGAGCTGGTGACCGACCTGCGGTGCGCGCAGTTGCCGCCGGGCATGCTCGACGGGGTCGCCCAGGCCTGTTCGGCGGCCGACCTGTCGCCTGCCGCACAGCTGCACATCGCCCTCGACGACGACGGACGCCGGCATGTGGTGCGCACCCTGCGCCGGGGCGGGCGCACGACGACCAATGTGGTGCAGGGCAATTACGAGGCAATCCAGCGCGTCGCGCCGCGCAGCTGGGAGGTGCCGGTGACCGCGTTCTGGCAGGCGCACCGGGATGCGGCGCGGGTCTACAGCGGCCTGGTCGCCGAATGGGCACAACCCGGCACCGGCATGAGGGTGTGGGATCTCTACGGCGGCGTGGGAGTTTTCGCGGCCGCCCTCGGCGAACCGGTGGGGGAGTCCGGACGGGTCCTGACCGTCGACACCTCCCGCGCATCGACGCGCGCCCCGCGGGCCGCACTGGCTGACCTGCCGCAGGTGGATATCGTCTGCGATTCGGTGCGCCGTGCGGTGGCGACGCAAAAAGCCGGCGCCGACGTCGCGGTGCTGGATCCGCCGCGGTCGGGTGCCGGGCGTGACGTGATCGGTCTGCTGGCCGTGGCCGGTGTTCCTCGGATCGTGCACATCGGTTGTGAGGCAGCGGCTTTCGCGCGCGATATCGGTCTGTACCTCGGTCATGACTATGCCGTCGAGAAGATCAAGGTTTTTGACGCCTTCCCGCTGACTCATCACACCGAATGCGTGGCGCTGCTGACCCGAAAGGTTTAGTACGCCGGCGGTCCAAACGCCCAGCGAGACTGCGCTCAGAGTGCCAGTGACACGATTACACACGCCCGTGAGCGCAGGCTCGGCGCCATCAACGCAGGCTCGAAAAGCGCACTCCTGCGCGGCAACACAACGGGGTGGAGTGCTCTGGTCAATGACGCTCCGGCAGATCTGATCCGCTAGACTCCCTCACGGTGTGCCGGGAAGTCTGGTCGGCGATGTCTTGAAAGAACACTGTCAACCGATCGAAAGGCATTCATGCTCGCCGGTGGATCGTCGTCGTGAACGAGACCATCCGCTACGCACTGATCGTCTTGTTCTGCAGCGCCGTCGGTTTGGTCGCGGTAATGGCGAACCGCCTGACCGAGCGGGTCAAAATCCCGGTCCCCCTGCTGGTGCTGGTCGGTGCCGCCGTGGTGGTGCACGCCGTGCCCGCGGTGCAGGCACCGGCCGAGTCGACCGTCGAGCGGGTGATCACCATCGCGCTGGTATTGGTGCTTTTCGACGGCGGCATGCACATCGGGCCGGCGCGGTTTCGCGCGGCGGTCCTCCCGATCCTGTCGGTCGGCGTCGTCGGCACCGCCCTCACCGCGGTCGGCGGGGCACTGATGCTGCACTACGCATGCGGAATCAGTTGGTTCCCTGCGGTTCTGGTCGCCACCGCGGTGGCTCCCACCGATCCGGCCGTCGTTTTCTCGGTCCTGGGCAAGCGACAGATCGCCGGCCGCAGCAGCACCATCCTGGAGGGCGAGTCCGGCGCCAACGATCCGGTCGGCATCTCGCTGATGGGCAGCCTGATCGCCGCAGGCGGCCTCAGCGCGGCTGGCTTCGCCAGTGTGGGAACCGAATTCGTGCTGCAAATGGTGATCGGCCTGGCCGTCGCGCTCCTCGGCGGCCGCGCGCTGCTCGTGTTCATGCGGCGGGTGGCGCTGCCCAGCGAAGGCCTCTACCCGCTGCGGACGCTGGCGTCCAGCCTGATGCTGTACGGTATCGCCACGCTGGCGCACGGCTCGGGATTTCTGGCCGTGTTCGTGGCCGGCATCGTGATCGGCGACGCCCGCGCGCCGTACAAGCCGGAGATCAAGCGATTCCACGCCGCCCTGGCCGGTTTGGCCGAAATCGTCGCATTCGCCGTATTGGGATTGACCGTCGACCTCAACGTGGTTGCCCATGCCGACGTGTGGATTCCCGGGCTCATCCTAGGCGTGGCCCTGACCGTGGTGATTCGGCCGATCGCAGTGGGCGCCTGCCTGGTTCCGGTCCGGCTGCAGCGAAACGAACGCGTCTTCATCCTCGTCGCCGGGCTCAAGGGTGCGGTGCCGATTCTGTTGGGGGAGTTCCTGCGGGCCGCGCACGTCGCCGACGCCGAACGTCTGTACGGCATCGTGGTGGTGGTTGTCGTGTTCTCGGTTCTGGTGCAAGGCAGCTCGGTGCCCGGCATCGCACAACTGCTGCGTCTGCCCTTGCGCACCGTCGAGACGCAGCCGTGGCAGATCGGGGTTCGGCTCCAGGACGAACCAGAGGGCGTCCACCGCCTGCACGTCGCCGCGGGATCCGCGGCCGAGGGCTGCACGATCGAGGATCTTGGTGACCGTGCCGGAGATATCTGGGTGAGCATCGTCGTGCGCGCGACACGCCTGGTGCCGGTGCGGGGCGATACCGCATTCGAGGCCGGCGACGAGGTCGTCGTCCTGGCCGATCCCGAACTTCATGACACCCTCGCCGAGCTCTTCGGCCCTTCGTAGCGGGCTAGATCCGGCCTCGGCTGCGTAGACTGACGTGATGCTCGAACAGATCCGCGGCCCGGCTGATCTGCAATACCTGTCCCAACAGCAGCTGTGCGATCTGGCTCAGGAGATCCGCGAGTTCCTGATTCACAAGGTGGCTGCGACCGGGGGCCACCTGGGCCCGAACCTCGGCGTGGTCGAGCTGACGCTGGCGCTGCATCGGGTGTTCGACTCACCGCACGACCCGATCATCTTCGACACCGGCCACCAGGCCTACGTGCACAAGATGCTGACCGGGCGCGCCCAGGACTTCGAGACGCTGCGCAAAAAGGGCGGCCTGTCTGGGTATCCGTCGCGCGCCGAAAGCGAGCACGACTGGGTGGAGTCCAGCCACGCCAGTGCGGCGCTGTCCTACGCGGACGGCCTGGCCAAGGCGTTCGAGCTGACCGGGCACCGCAACCGGCACGTGGTGGCCGTCGTCGGCGACGGCGCGCTGACCGGCGGCATGTGCTGGGAGGCGCTGAACAACATCGCCGCCTCCAAACGGCCGGTCATCGTCGTCGTCAACGACAACGGCCGCAGCTACGCGCCCACGATCGGCGGCGTCGCCGACCACCTGGCCATGCTGCGGCTGCAGCCGGCCTACGAGCAGGTGCTGGAAAAGGGCCGTGACGTCGTGCGCGCGGTGCCGCTGATCGGCGAGATCTGCTATCACTTCATGCACAGCGTCAAGGCCGGCATCAAGGACTCGCTGGCCCCGCAGCTGTTGTTCACCGACCTCGGGCTGAAGTACGTCGGCCCGGTCGACGGTCACGACGAACGGGCCGTGGAGGCCGCGCTGCGCCGCGCCCGCGGCTTCGGCGGCCCGGTGATCGTGCACGTCGCCACCCGCAAGGGCATGGGCTACGCCCCGGCCGAGGCCGACGAGGCCGAACAGATGCACTCCACCGCGCCGATCAACCCGGCGACCGGGCAGGCCACCAAGATCCCGGGTCCGGGCTGGACGGCCACCTTCTCCGAGGCGCTGATCGGATACGCCGGAAAGCGCCGCGACATCGTGGCGATCACCGCCGCGATGCCCGGCCCCACCGGCCTGACGGCGTTCGGGCAACGGTTCCCGGACCGGCTGTTCGACGTCGGCATCGCCGAACAGCACGCGATGACGTCAGCGGCCGGGCTGGCGATGGGTGGGATGCACCCGGTGGTGGCCATCTACTCGACGTTCCTCAACCGGGCGTTCGACCAGATCATGATGGACGTGGCGCTGCACAAGCTGCCCGTCACCCTGGTGCTCGACCGCGCCGGGGTCACCGGGTCCGACGGCGCCAGCCACAACGGCATGTGGGATCTGTCGATGCTGAACATCGTGCCCGGCATGCGGGTCGCCGCGCCGCGAGATGCCACCCGGCTACGCCAAGAGCTCGGCGAGGCACTTGAGGTGAACGACGGCCCGACAGCGCTGCGGTTTCCGAAAGGAGATGTGGGCGAAGACATTCCGGCCCTGGAGCAACGGTCGGGAGTCGACGTGCTCGCGGTGCCCGCCGATGGCCTGAACCACGACGTGCTGCTGGTCGCCGTCGGCGCGTTCGCCTCGATGGCGCTGGCGGTGGCCAAGCGGCTGCACAACCAGGGGATCGGTGTGACGGTGATCGATCCGCGCTGGGTGTTGCCGGTCTCCGAGGGTGTTCTCGAGCTGGCGGTGCAGCACAAGCTGCTCGTCACTTGTGAGGACAATGGCGTCAACGGCGGTGTGGGGTCCGCGATTTCGGGCGCGCTGCGCCGCGCGGAGATCGACATCCCCTGCCGCGACGTCGGCCTGGACCAGGAGTTCTACGAACACGCCTCACGGGGTGAGGTACTGGCCGATCTCGGGCTGACAGACCAGGACGTGGCCCGCCGGATCACCGGTTGGGTTGCCGCGCTGGGCAGCAGCGAATCCGAAGCGGAGATTCGCGAGCACCTCGACTAGACGATTTCGTGCGCAGCACGGGCGGCCGAAGCATTACAATGGAAATCGTGGACTATGGCTACAATCGAAGCTTGTCCACGCGACAGCCAGACCAGCCCAACGTGAAGGACCTCGTCTATGAGCGCAGAACGCCACCCGCAAATGGCCGAGGCGATGGAATACGGGCAGCAACTGCAGTCGGTCCTCGAAGATGAGCTGTACCGCACCAACACCGAACTCTTCACGGCCACAGACGAATCCAAAACTGTCGAAGCAACGGTGAACGGGCGGCGTAACCTCACCGACCTGCGTATCGAGGATGGCCTGCTGCGGTTGGGTGCCGAAACGGTGCGAGAGCGCGTCAACGAGGCGCTGCGCAACGCGGTTGCCGCCGCGAACGCGGCCAACGAAGTCGGGCAGCAGCGGCTGGTCGAGTCGCTGGCCGGCATTGTCGGGTTGATGAAGCAAACGCTGGGCGTGGCCTGACCGACTTCAGACGTTCTTGTATCGGGTCGCGAATATCCGGGCCTGCGCCTCGGCCGCGCGTTGCGGCGACGCCAATTCCATTCCCTTCTCCAGCAGATCGTTCAGTGCATCGGGGTCGTCGGCCCCGAGCTCGCACATCTTCTCGAACAGGAATTCATGCTGGGCGGCTTGCCCCTTGGTCGTCGCCAGCTGCGCCATCACGAGTATCTCCTCGGCCAGCTCCGCTTCGGTCAGGCTGGTGGCATCCGCCGATAGATCCACCCGATCGATCGCGCCGTCCCCGAGGGCCGAAACCGACACCGTCCCAGGAGGATTGGTCACGGTAAACAATGGGACGTCGTCTTCGGATTCCTCCTGCGCGGGCGGCCGCGTCACCGCATCGATGGCCGCCAGCGCCGTTACCTCGGGTTCGTCAGCAGCGGAGAAATCCATCGCGGCGAAGAGGTTGTCTTCGTTCTCACGCGGTTGTTGGGGCATGGCGTCCTACTCTCGGAAGTCAAGCTTGCTGGGCAATGGGCCGGGTCAGCGGGGACGCAGCTGTCTGTCGAGGTTGTCGGCGGCCTGACGGTTTGTGGCCTCATACAGCTGGGCGGCCTCACGCAGCTTTGTGGCAAGGTCGCCGGCAACCTTGACCATGAGGTCAATCGCCTGCGCGCGGCGAGCCTCGACCTCGACCACCGCATCGTTACCGGGGCCGCAGGCCATACCATGGTTGACCCAGACGCTGACGCCGACTCCGTCGACCGCGGTGGCGGACCCCTTGAAGTTCTCCGCCGTCCGCTGGTGCGCGGGCGCCAGCACGTCGACGAGATATCTCGATGTGACGCTCAGATCCGTCATCGGATTCTCCTCGTACTCAGTTCGCCAGTGGCCGGCTTGGTCCCGACGCCTGCTCGGCCCCGGGCTCCGCGAGTTCGGCGGGGGTGCGCGCGACGGCCTCGGTGCCGGCGGCTGCGCCCTCGCTGCGGGTGGTTTCCCCGGGGGCAGCCTCCGCGGGTTCGGCCTGTTCGCGTGCTTTGCGCTGCCGAGCGGTCCCGGCCGACTGCGGCGCGACCCGGTTCGGCAGGGGCGAGGTTTGCCCCGGCGCTTCGGCTCGGGTGGGGTCCTCGGTCGGCTGGATCGACGCGGGCTGGTCGCTCGCCGGTTGGCCCGGCGCGCGGATCGGCCGGCTCGGGCGGGAAACGACCGTCGGTGTGGCCACGCCGGCTGACGCGGACGTGTCCGGCATGTCGACCGCGCCGGGCCCGGTGGAAAAACTGGAGACTGTGGAACCTTTCGCCGGCGCCGTGCCGGCAGTGGATGCGATGGGAGAAGCTGACAGGTAATTGGTCATTTCGGCGATAATTTTCTCGTATTCCTCGACGACCTTCTTTACCTTGGGTCTGATCTCGGTGCCCGAATAAAATTCAATATAGCCGATAGCGCTCACGGTCGCACCGATCGCGGCCAGGGTGACCACTTTCTGAAAGACCAACGACGAGGCCTCGCTGCCATACGTTTTGATCAAGAGTGCAACGAAGATGCATCCGGTGAGCCCGTCCTTTATTCCCGCGACGGCGCGGCGTATTTCGGTGAGCTGAGCGACTTCGGCGGCGAGGGCGTCCATCATGGCCGTATCTTGATTTTGCATCAGCACTACGCGATTCAACTGGGCCTGGTTGTCCTTGGCGTACTCCTCCGACGCGGCGCCCTGCCATCTGCTGTCCGGGATGGCCGACTCCAGGTCCCTTTTGGGCAGGTCGAGCTTCGAACGGCCGTTCTCGAATTCGACTCCTTGGGTGGCATCACCGAGACCGAGGCAGTATTCGAAGACCGTGACGGCGACGATGCCCCACTCGATAATCGGCACCTCTGCCGCCCAGGGATTGCTTCGCTCCTGAAGGCCACGCTCTATCTCAGCTTTTATTCTTCGCTCGGCGATGCCTTTGACGATGACTTTGGTGGTTTCCATCCCGAATGCGCCGGAGCCGATACCCGTGGCAATCCAATCTTTGGCGGCGATATTCCTGCCGATTCCGGCTAGACTCCCCACCAGGCCGCCAATTTCTGATGCTGCAACGGCCATTTCAAGAATCCTTCTCGGCGCTGGGAATCGTGTCTTATCGTGAGCCTAACAGCGATTCGACCAGGCCCAGCGCACCAATTTTTCCGGTCCGCACGAATTTCTACCGCAGTCAATATGGTTTCCACAGGTTCCTATCAGGCTGAGCGCCGCATGATCGCCAGTGCCCCGTAGCGCGCTCAGCTGTCCTAGGCCTTGGGCGGCGGCTGCAGCGCCGTCGCCAGCACGGGATCGACGAGCGCGCGCTGCCAGGCCCGTGCCTGGCCGGCGCACAAGAACTGTTCGACGGCCTCGACCGGGTCCGGCGCGTCGGCCCAGTCCCAGCACAGACGCCGCACCAGGTCGGGCGAGACCAGGTTCTCGGTCGGAATCTTCAGCCGCTCCGACAGTTCCGATAGCCCGGCCCGGGCCGCCTCCAGCCGCGCGGCCGCCTCCGGTTTGCGTCTGCTCCACCGCGCCGGCGGGGGCGGCCCGTTCGCGGGCTCGGCGTCTTCCGGTTGGTCCTGACTCTCGCGGGCGGCTTCCAGCGCGCTCAACCACGTTGCCGCGCTGCGGCGCTGGTTGCGCCCGCCGAACACCGGCAACGCGACCAGGTCTTCGACCGTCTTCGGATTGGCGATCGCGGCCTCGATGATGGCCGAATCCGGCAGGATGCGCCGCGGCGCGATGTCGCGGCGCTGGGCGATGTTGTCGCGGGTGGTCCACAGTTCGCGCACCGCGGCCAGACCGCGGCGGTCGCGTACCCGATGGATGCCCGACGTGCGCCGCCAGCGGTCCCGCCGCGGCGTGGCCTCCCGGCTGCCCGCACTGCGCAGATAATCGAATTCCTCTGCGGCCCAATCGGTTTTGCCTTGCTCGGCCAGCTCCGCGGAGATCGCCGCGCGCAGTTCGACCAGCAGTTCCACGTCGAGCGCCGCGTAGTTGAGCCACTCGGTGGGCAGCGGCCGCTTGGACCAGTCGGCCGCGCCGTGGCCCTTGACCAGACCTTGGCCCAGCAGCCGTTCGGTCATCGCCGCGAGGTTCACCCGCTCGAAGCCGGCCAGGCGCCCGGCGAGCTCGGTGTCATAGAGCGCGGGCGGGTGCATGCCGACCTCGGCCAGGCAGGGCAGATCCTGATCAGCCGCGTGCAGGATCCATTCATCGGTGCCAAGCACCTCGGCGACGGGCCGCAGCGCGGTCAGGGGATCGGCGCCGTGGCTGACCGGGTCGATGAGCACGGTGCCGGCTCCGGCCCGCCGGATCTGGATCAGGTAGGCCCGGTTGGAGTAGCGGAAACCCGACGCCCGCTCGGCGTCCACCGCGAACGGCCCATGCCCGCCGGCGAGGAATTGCGCGGCGTCCGCGATCTGGTGGACCGTCACCGACAGGTCGGGTATGCCCTCGGCCGGGTGCAGCAGCGGGGTGGACTCCGGCGCGCTGCTATCGGGCGCGGTGCCGTCGGGCCTGCGGTCCGCCGGTTCACCCATGTCAGGCGCGTGACCGCGAACTCAGGTCGGTGACCCCGGCGGGGGGCAGGCCCGCGGCGTGCTCCAGCACCTCGCAAAATGCCTCGACATGCCCGCCGACAGCGGGCGTGGTCGCCGTCCACGATGCCCGCAGCTCAAGCTGATGGGCGCGCGGCGGGCCGGAGATGTCGCCGTAGCGCACCGAGGTGGTGGCGGTGACCGTGCCGCCCAGCGCCGTGACCTGGTCGGTCCGCGTCTCCAGGGCGTCGACCAGCCAACTCCACGCCACTTCGGGCAGCAGGGGATCGACGGCCTCGCTGGAGTCGAGGTCGGCCTGGATGTAGGCGACCAGGCGGGTGGTGCCGTCCCACGCGTCGGCGCCGTCGGGGTCGTAAAGCAGGATCAGCCGGCCGAACGCGTCGCCCTCCGACCGCTCGGGGACGATCTCGAGGTCGGGGTGCTTCACCTCGGCTCCAAGCGCGTAGCTGAAGGGCGCGAGGCGCTGTGGCGGACGGATCGGGCCCAGCTCGATCTCCGGCCGGGCGCTGACGGCGTTCATGGCCGCCACCGCCTCGCGGAATGGGGCCGGTTCGACTGAGGTCACTGGCGCCACTCCTTCTCGTCGCTCCCGCTCCGCATCGTCGTATGCGCGGGTCACAGCGTCCGACGCTAGACCTATCGCGCGACACGCCGCGACAGGCGCGCCGGTTTCCAAACCCGTCGCGACCAAGCTGTTACCGGGTTGTGTCAAGACGTATTCATTCGCTGTTTAGCCTTCTCAAGCGGTGTTCAGCCGTTGAATCGGGCCGGTCGTTTCTCGCGGTGGGCCGCTAGCCCTTCCTGCACGTCGGGGCCGCTGAAACCCAAGAATTCCAGGCCCAGAGACGTCTCGAAGGCGGGCGCGAACATGCGATACCAGTAGTTGAGGCTGTGTTTGGTCCACCGGATCGCGTTCTGGGCACCCTGCGCCAGGTCGTTGGCGACCTGCGATGCCCGCGCCAGCACCTCGTCGTCGTCGACACAGAGCGAGACCAGGCCGATGCGCTCGGCTTCCTCGCCGAGCAGGGTGTCGCAGGTGAGCAGGTAGTACTTGGCCTTGGCCATGCCGACCAGCAGCGGCCAGCAGATCGCGGCGTGGTCGCCGGCCGCCACCCCGAGCTTGGTGTGCCCGTCGATGATCCTGGCGCTCCGTCCGGCCACCGAGATGTCGGAGAGCAACGCCACCACCAGGCCGGCGCCGACGGCGGGTCCCCGGATCGCCGAGACCAGCGGCTTGTCGAAGTTGACGATGTTGAGCACCAGGTCGCGGGCCTCACGCATGATGCGGATTCGGCCTTCGTAGTCGTTGATGGTCTCGTCGATCAGCTCGAAGCTGCCACCGGACGAAAACGCCTTGCCCTCACCACGGATCAGGACGGCGCGCACGTCCGGATCGCGATTGATGGCCGGCCAAACGTCGGCGAGGTCGCGGTGCAATTGTGGCCCGACCGAGTTCAGCCCGGGCGCATCGAGAACCACCGTGAGGACGCCTGCTAAACCGGTTTCGTCGCCGTGTTCGAAGCGCAGGCTGGGGAATTCGTCGTAGTTGACGGAGATCGGTGCGACTGACACCGGGTTGATGTTACGCAGCGGCGCCACTGCTGCAGGGTCGCCGCCCGAGCGCCCGTGGCAGCATTGACTCCGATGAGTACCCGTCGCGAACTTCCCGAGTCGCCCCACCTGGCCGCCGTCACCGGCCGCAAGCCGCACCGGGTGCCGGTGTGGTTCATGCGGCAGGCCGGGCGCTCGCTGCCCGAGTACCGCGCGCTGCGTGAACGCACCAGCATGCTGGCGGCGTGCTTGCAGCCCGAGATGGTCTGCGAGATCACCCTGCAGCCGATCCGGCGCCACGACGTCGACGCCGCGATCTTGTTCTCCGACATCGTGGTTCCGCTGCGCGCCGCGGGCATCGACTTGGACATCGTGCCCGACGTCGGACCCGTGATCGCGCATCCGATCCGCACCGACGCAGATATCGAAGCGATGAAACCCCTTGAACCACAAGCCATTCAGCCGATCTGTCAGGCGGTTTCGCTGCTGGTCGACGCGCTGGGCAAGGTGCCACTGATCGGTTTTGCCGGTGCGCCTTTCACGCTGGCGTCCTATCTGGTCGAGGGCGGCCCCAGCCGCAACCACGCCCGCACCAAGGCGATGATGCTGGCTGAGCCGGCCAGCTGGCACGCGCTGATGTCGAAGCTGGCCGATCTCACCGTCGAATTCCTGCGCGCCCAGATCGGCGCCGGGGTCGACGCCATCCAGCTGTTCGACTCGTGGGCGGGCACGCTGTCGCTGGCCGACTACCGCCAATATGTGCTGCCGCACAGCAGCCGGGTGTTCGCGACGCTGGCCGAATACGGCGTTCCGATGACACATTTCGGGGTCGGGACGGCCGAATTGCTGGGTGCGATGGGCGAAGCGGGCCCGACGGTCGTCGGGGTGGATTGGCGAACATCGCTCACCGATGCCGCGGCCCGGGTGCGGCCCGGCACGGCGCTGCAGGGCAATCTCGATCCGGTGGTGTTGTTGGCGGGCTGGCCGGTGGTGGAACGCGCGGCGCGCGCCGTCGTCGACGACGGCCGCCGTGCCGTCGACGCCGGTGCGGCGGGACACGTCTTCAATCTGGGCCATGGAGTGTTGCCCGAGACGGACCCCGGTGTGCTGACCGACCTGGTGTCGCTGGTCCATTCGCTATGACCCCGCGGTCGTATTGCGTTGTGGGCGGCGGGATTTCCGGCCTGACCGCGGCCTACCGGCTGCGTCAGGCGGCCGGCGACGACGCCACCATCACGCTGTTCGAGCCGGATGATCGGCTCGGCGGCATCTTGCGCACCGAGCAGCTCGGCGGACGGCCGATGGATCTGGGCGCCGAGGCGTTCGTGTTGCGCCGGCCCGAGATGCCGGCGCTGCTGGCCGAGCTGGGCCTGTCGGATCGTCAGCTGGGCACCACCGGCGCCCGGCCGCTGATCTACAGCCAGGGGGAACTGCACCCGCTGCCGGCGGCCACGGTCGTCGGGATTCCCTCGTCGGCGGCGTCGGTCGCCGGACTGGTCGACGAGGCCACCGTCGCGCGTATCGACGCTGAGCCGGGCCGCCCGCTGGATTGGCAGCCCGGAAGCGACCCGGCCGCCGCGGAATTGGTGGGCGACCGGTTCGGCGAGCAGACCGTGGCGCGCTCCGTCGACCCGCTGCTGAGTGGGGTGTACGCGGGCTCGGCGGCCACGATCGGGCTGCGCGCCGCGGCCCCCAGCGTGGCCGCGGCGCTGGATCGCGGCGCTACCAGCCTGACCGACGCGGTCCGCCGGGGGTTGCCGCCGACGACGGGCGCGCCGGTGTTCGGCGCGCTGGATCGCGGCTATCAGGTGCTGCTCGACGAGCTCGTCGAGCGCGCCCGGGCACGCTGGGTTCGGGCCGCGGTGGACCGGCTCGAGCGTGCCGGGCGGGGCTGGGTGCTGGGCGACGACACCGGCGCGCGGTGCAATGCCGACGCGGTGATCCTGGCGATCCCCGCCCCGAGGCTGGCGCGCCTGATCTCTCGTGTGGCTCCGCAAACGCACGCCGCCGCGCGCCGCATCACCAGCGCGTCGTCAGTGGTGGTCGCGCTCGCGGTGCCCGGCGATACGGCGTTCCCGCAGTGCTCCGGTGTACTGGCGGCCAGCGGTGAGCGGTTGCGCTGCAAGGCGATTACCCTTTCGTCGCGCAAATGGGGCATCGGCGGCGACCTGCAATTCCTGCGGCTCTCGTTCGGGCGATACGGCGACGATCTGGCCGCCACCGCCTCCGACGAGGAGCTGTTGGCCTGGGCGCGCCAAGACCTAAAGGCCGTGTTCGGGCTGACCGTCGACCCGGTGGAGGCTCGGGTGCAGCGGTGGATCGAGGCTATGCCGCAGTATGGGCCGGGCCACGCCGACGTGGTCGCGGCGCTGCGGGCCGGGCTGCCGCCGACCCTCGCCGTGGCGGGCAGCTACCTCGACGGGATCGGCGTGCCGGCCTGTATCGGCGCGGCCGGCAAGGCCGTCGAGCGCGTGATCGGTGCCGGCGAGGCCGCCGGCACGGAAGTGGCACGATAGTTCTCATGGCCAAGATCGACTTTGACGCTCTCAACTCGACGATTCGCTATCTGATGTTCTCGGTGTACTCGGTGGAGCCCGGCGAGCTCGGGGAGCAGCGCGACGCCGTTATCGACGACGCGACCCGGTTTTTCAAGCAGCAGGAAGAACGCGGAGTCGTGGTGCGCGGCCTCTACGACGTCGCGGGTCTGCGGGCCGACGCCGATTTCATGATCTGGACGCACGCCGAGCGCGTCGAAGCGTTGCAAGCCACCTACGCCGATTTCCGCCGCACCACCGCCCTGGGCCAGGTCAGCGCGCCGGTGTGGAGCAGCGTGGCGCTGCACCGCCCGGCGGAGTTCAACAAGAGCCACATCCCGGCGTTCCTGGCCGGCGAGGAGCCCGGCGCCTACATCTGCGTCTATCCGTTCGTGCGGTCCTACGAGTGGTATCTGTTGCCCGACGAGGAACGCCGCCGGATGCTGGCCGAGCACGGCATGGCCGCGCGCGAGTACAAGGACGTGCGCGCCAACACGGTTCCGGCGTTCGCGCTGGGCGACTACGAATGGATCCTCGCCTTCGAGGCGCCCGAACTGCACCGCATCGTCGACCTGATGCGCGAGCTGCGCGCCACCGACGCCCGACGGCACACCCGCGAGGAGACGCCGTTCTTCACCGGCCCGCGGGTGGCGATCGAGCAGTTGGTGAATTCGCTGCCATGACAACCGAATTCGACCCCAACGATCCCACCCGCTTCGAGGAGATGTACCGCGACGAGCGGATGTCGCACGGTCTGCCCGCCGCCACACCATGGGACATCGGCGGTCCGCAGCCGGTGGTCCAGCAGCTGGTCGCCCTCGGCGCGATCAAGGGTGAGGTGCTCGACCCGGGCACCGGGCCCGGGCACCACGCGATCTACTACGCCACCAAGGGTTATTCGGCGACCGGCATTGACGGGTCGGCTGCCGCGCTGGACCGGGCCCGGGAGAACGCCCAAAATGCCGGTGTATCAGTCAATTTCGAGCTGGCCGACGCCACCAAGCTGGACGGGCTGGAGAACCGGTTCGACACCGTCGTCGACTGCGCCTTCTACCACACCTTCAGCAGCGAGCCCGAGCTCGCGCGGTCGTATGCGCAGGCGCTGCGGCGGGCCACCAAGCCGGGTGCCCGCCTCTACATGTTCGAGTTCGGCGCGCACGACGTCAACGGATTTACGATGATGCGGTCGTTGTCCGAGAACGACTTTCGTGACGTGCTACCGGCCGGCGGCTGGGAGATCAGCTACCTGGGCACCACCACCTACCAGGTCAACATCAGCGCCGAGCAGATCGAGATGATGGCCGCGCGTAACCCGGACATGGCCGATCGGACCGAGGACATGCTGAAACGCTTCCGGGCGATGGAACCCTGGCTGGTCAACGGTCGGGTGCACGCCCCGTTCTGGGAAGTCCACGCCACCCGAACCGACTGACGGACAGGCCCGCTGCCGCGGCCTTGCCCGCTGCTGCCGCGAGACGGCTGCTGCCGCGAGACGTAAACCATTGCGACGACGTGCGGCGTGTCCTCGCAACCATTTACGTGTCGCGGAAAAGGTTTAGCCCTCGGTCGGCACCAGGCGCAGCGAGATCGAGTTGATGCAGTACCGCTGATCGGTCGGCGTCGGGTAACCCTCACCGGCGAACACGTGACCCAGGTGGCTGTGGCAGTTCGCGCAGATCACCTCGGTGCGCGTCGTGCCCATCGAATGGTCGGGGCGCAGGATCACCGCGTCGGAGTTGGCCGGGTCGAAGAACGACGGCCAGCCGCAGTGCGAGTCGAATTTCTCGGTACTGCGGAACAACTCCTTCCCGCAGGCCCGGCACTCGTAGACACCCTGGGTTTTGGTGTCGGTGTACTCACCGACACCCGGGCGCTCGGTGCCGGCGCGACGCAGCACCCGAAACTCCTCGGGAGTGAGTTTCTTGCGCCACTCGTCATCGGTGAGCTGCAATTTGGGCTGCGACACGTCGGAAGTCATGCGTCCACGCTAGCTCGCTCGCGCCCAGCCGTCAGCCACGCGGGATCGATGCCGTCGTTCAGCCGGTTTTCGGCCTTGGCGTCCAGGTAGCGGAAGAGCAGCACGGTGAACGCGACGATCAACAGCAGCGACCAGCCGTAGGTGATCTTCAGGTAGTGCAGTGCGCGGCCGTACCTCATGTATTTGTAAATCAGCCAGTCGTCCAGCGCCATGAAGCCGTAGATCCCCAGCCAGGCCGGCCAGTTGCGGATCAGCGAGTTCGGCAGCACCACCGTCATCAGGAACGGGAACAGCATCATCGAGTAGTAGCCCTGGGCCAGCGGAAGCACCAGCCAGGAACACAGCAGCAGCACCCCCGACGAGCCGGTGAACCAGAACAGCGGATCCCGGGTGCGGTAGTAGCGGTACAACAGCCGCAGCGCGCCGATCGTGAGCAGGATGAACAGAATTCGCAGAAACACGATCAGCCAGGTGGGCAGCCCGAAGTAGACGCCGTTGCCCTCGATCGAGCTGTTGAAGTAGTCGCGGGTGCCGCCGATGTACGGCAGCGTTTTGGTGACGAAGTCCATCGGGTCGCTGACCAGCGGCCAGGCAACCGCGTTGATCACCGCGGGCACCACCAGCGCGGGCACCAGCGTGCGCCACTGTCGGTTGAGCAGGGGCAGCAGCAGCAGCGGACCCAGCACGGGTTTGAGAGTGAGCGTCAGGCCGATGACGAACCCGGCCCACCACTGGTGGGAGACCTTCCCGTCCAGCAGCCAGCGCAAGAAGAGCACCTCGGCCAACAGCACACAGCCGTTGATGTTGGTGAACACCAAGGTGCTGGTCACGCTCTCGGTGCAGAACATGGCCAGCAGCAGGGCGGGTGCGGCCACCGACGCCAGCGTGAACTTGAACAGCCGCAACAGCAGATACCAGGCGATCAGAATCGCCACCGTGTTGATCAGGATGAACAGGTAGCGCGACGGCGAGAAGGGCAGGTATCCGAACGGCGCCATCAGTAGGGTGCCGCCGGGCGGGTACAGGTAGTGCGGGTCGACGTAGTCGAAGTGCTCGTTGTAGATGTCCCAGTGGTTCCGGAAGTTCAGCACCGCGCGGTACACCGGCTTGAAGTCGTCGGTGATATTGCCGTTCAGCGTGAGCACGATGCTGCGGTGCAACACCGACAGGATCGCCACCGGCCACAGCACCGACCGCAAGATGGTCGCGGTACTCGGCGGCCCGGTCTGGGGACCGAAGGCGGCCAGCACCGAATTGCGCAGGCCGGTACGGGTCGAGTCAGCTGCCGTCACCAGCGCACCGTACACCGCGGCGCGGGGCCGTCAGCTCAGGCGGGACAGTATGTGTCGGTTGCGGGCACCTTGCCGGTGTCGAGATAGCCGACCAACGGCGGAATCGCGCAGGGCGTGTAGATGCTGGCGCCGTGACCGATGCCCTGCCACATCACCCGCCGGCTGGCCGCGCCGGCGTTGATGATCGTGGCCGCCGTCTGGGCGACGCCTTCGGAGCCGACGATCGGATCGTTCTGCACGCCCAGCAACACGACGTCGACCTTGAGCTCCTTGGGCGGTGCCGGCGGCGAGATCGTGGGCCAGTGCACGCATTTGACCAAGTTGAGCGCGGCGACGGTGCCGAACTGCGGGTAGAGCTTGCCCCAGGCGACCACCAGCTCACGGACACGGTCCGGGGTCGGGCGGTTGATCGCGTCGCTGCAGGAGTTGACGAACTGACCGTCGGAGTCCTCGGTGGCGTCGGCGTGGTTGATCAGGCTGTTCAACTGGTTGGTGTCACCGGAGCGGGCCGCGGCCAGCGCGCTGGCCAGACTCGTCGTGGCGTTGACGCGGCCGCCGGACGGGAAGCCCAGCGCGACGGTGATGGCGTTGACGACCTCGGCCAGCGAGGCGCCGCCGGGCCCCCGGCCGGCCCGGGCGTCGGCCAGCAGCGCGCTGACGGCGCCCTTGGGATCGGGACCGAGCGCGCAGTTCACCGCGACGCACTGGGCGGCGAACGCGTCGAGCGCGGCCTGCTGGCCCTTGACCTGTTGCTCAGCGGCCGCTTCGGCGTTGACCCCCAACGCAATCGGGGAGTCGACCATCAGCCGGGCGACCTTGTCGGGACGCGACGACGCGTAAGCCAGCGCGACCTGGGCGCCGTTGCCGATGCCGAGCAGCGCGACCGATGGCACGTCCCAGAGGCTGCGCAGTCGCTCGATGTCCGAGGCGGCATGCGAGTTGTCGTAGGCGCTGTCACCCGGGGCGATGGCGTCAGTGCAGCTGGTTGTCGCGGTGTTGGACACGTCGGACAGATTGGCGACCGGATCGTCGCCGGTTTGGAATTGGGCCTGATCGCGCATCGCCTGGCGATCGGAGCGATCCCGGCAGTCGATCGGGCTCGACATGCCGATGCCGCGGCGGTCCACGGCGACGATCGGGTGGGCCGCCAGCAGATCGTTGCCCGACCGGGACAGCCACACCGGCAGCTGCGCCGACGACGGCATGTCGGAGCCCGTGGTGAAGACGACGGGCCCGGCGTCCTTCGGGGTCTGACTCGACCGCGCGCGGACCACACCGACGGTGACGGTTCCCGTCCCGCCGTTGACCGGGTCGAGGTCGGCGTCGTAGTTCGCGCAATCCAGCTGAACTCCGGCGGGGGCGTTGCGCACGCCGGCGTCGCTGAGCACCTTCGACGTGCAGTCGTGCCACGACAAGTCGTTCTTGGGGGCGGCGATCGGAGGCGGACCGGCGGGTGGGGGTTTCGTCGTGGCCGCGCCCTGCGGTCGTGCGCCGGCGTTGGTCGCGAAGCGCGGGTCGGCGGGCAGGCCGGGAACGCAGGCGGTCAGCAAAGCGGTGACGACGACCGTCAACGGGACCAGGACGGTCGCGGGCGTCAGGTGCCGACTCATGCCGACCACAGTAGCCATGCCCCGGGCTGTGCTGGATTGCCCGCCTCCTCCTCGCCTCGCTGCGCGGGGCGCATCGTCACCGGGCTAAGCCCGCACGTAGCGCGTGTAGAGGTAGCCTGCGTCGTCGGTCAGCACGTGCTGGCAGTCCATTCGGCTCAGCGCTTGGCCCGGGCCCGTCGCGATCCGCCGGGCCAGCCCGCCGATGATGTACGGCGCGATCGTCAGGCACAGCTCGTCGAGCATGTCTCGCTGCATCAACGAGCCGAGCAGCATCGGGCCGCCCTCGGTCAGCACCCGGCGCATGCCGCGGGCCCGCAGGATCGCAAGCAACGCGGCCTCGTCAACCTTGTTGGGATCGCTGCCGGAGCAGTCGATCACCTCGGCCAGATCGCCGAGCAGGTGGCGGGTCTCGTCGGCCGCCGCGGTGCAGGTGAGCACCAGGGGCGGCACCTCGGTCCGGGTGAATACCCCCATCTCCCGGTCCAGCAGGCCGGACTTGGTGACGATGGCCAGTTGCGGCACTTCGCTTTGCCCGCGGGCCTGCCGGCGCTGGCGTTCGGCTATTCCTGCGTGCGCGCCGGAATAGCCCTCCACCCGCACGGTGCCCGCGCCGACGACGATCACGTCGGCGAGCTCGCGCAGCAGGAAGAAGATCAACCGGTCACCGGGCCCCGCCATCGGGCCGGTCTTGCCCTCGGCGGTGGCACCGCCGTCGATGCTGGTGATGAAATTCGCCCGCACCCAGGTGTCGTCGGTATCCGGGTAGGCGTAGAGCTGGGGGAGTTCGCCGTCGTCGAGTTCGCGTCCCGACCCGAGCAGGGTCATCGCGGTGTCGGCGGCTTTGCCGGTGCCTGACTCGGGCATGAGGACGATTGCAGCACGCCGTTAGAGTTTGCGCATGCACGGGTCGGTGTCTGCGGAAGATTCCGGGGGCGTGCAGCATCTGGTGGATCGGCATCCGACCGTGTCGCCGGAACGGCTCATCGCCCAATTGCGGCCGCCGCCAACGTTCGCCGACGTGGGCTTCGGGACTTATCGCCCGGATCCGGCGGAGCCGACGCAGGCCGCCGCGCTGGTGGCGTGTCAGGACTTCTGCCGCGAGGCCGTCGAGCGGCGCGCGGGCCGGCGCAAGCTGTTGGGCAAACGGGCGGTGCTGTCCGGCGTGGGCATCTACCTGGACGGCGGATTCGGCGTCGGCAAGACGCACCTGCTGGCCTCGGCCTACTACCGGCTGCCCGGCCCTCGTCCCAAGGCGTTCGCGACGTTCGGGGAGCTGACCCAGTTAGCCGGGGTGTTCGGTTTCGCCGAATGCATCGACCTGCTGGCCGACTACACGGCGGTCTGCATCGACGAGTTCGAACTCGACGATCCGGGCAACACCACGCTGGTGTCGCGGATGCTGTCGTCGTTGGTCGAGCGGGGAGTGTCAGTGGCCGCCACCTCGAACACGCTGCCCGAGCAGCTAGGGGAGGGACGCTTCGCCGCGCAGGATTTCCTGCGCGAAATCAACACGCTGGCAAGCATTTTCACCACCGTGCGGATCGAGGGTCCGGACTACCGGCACCGCGGTCTGCCGCCCGCGCCGCCGCCCCTGTCGGACGACGAGGTCGTCGCCCGCGCGGCCGACGTGGCGGGGGCGACGCTGGACGACTTCGATGCGCTGTGTGCGCACTTGGCGACCATGCACCCGTCGCGCTACCTGAGCCTGATCGAGGGTGTGACGGTGGTGTTCCTGACCGGTGTGCACGGTATCGACGATCAGAACGTCGCGCTGCGGCTGGTGTCGCTCACCGATCGCCTCTATGACGCCGGCATTCCGGTGGTGGCGTCCGGCGCGAAACTGGACAGCATCTTCAGCGAGGAGATGCTGGCCGGTGGCTACCGGAAGAAGTACCTGCGGGCCACGTCGCGGTTGCTTGCGCTGACCGCCGCGGCTACCCAGCCTCGCGAATCATGACGTAGTCGTTCTCGAGGTGATCGCCGACCTGAAACGTCCTGGTGCCGTTGACCTTAAAGCCGCTCTTGGCGTAAAAGCGTTGTGCGCGTTGGTTTGCCTTGCTGACGCCAAGCCACACGCAGCGCACTTTCGAGTCGTCCGCGGCCGCCAGCGCGCGCTGCATCAGTGCCGCCGATGCCCCGCTGCCGTGGCAGTCGGGCAGCAGATACAACTTGGATAGCTCTGCGGCCGGCCGGATTTCGACTGCCCGCTGCACGCCGGGGTCCTGCGAGACGCCGCGAACAAGCATGGCGTAACCGACGATCCGATCGTCGCGCCGCGCGGTCAGAATGGCCCGGTTCGGGTCGTTGAGATACTCGCCGAAGCGGGCGGGCGTCAGGTTTGTGGAGACGAACGACGCGATGTTCTCCGGCGTCGCGGTGGGCGGGCATGCCAACGGAAAGGTAAGGGCCGCAACGTTAGCCAGCTCTGTCAGGTCGACGGAATCCGCCGCGACGCGCTGGATGTCAAGCGTCAGAGGTTCCACTGTGCGAGGT